>NZ_CP061300.1:1565164-1868905 GCF_018687635.1 Polynucleobacter sp. MWH-Braz-FAM2G | reverse complement strand
TACCCCGCCCTGAAACGAGGGGATTCAATTAAGCGGTATGGGTAACGACCAACACGTCTTTCAAAACGTGGCTGCATTGACCAAATCTCGCGCATATCGCTTTCAAAGCGCCGTTGAATAGTCATTCCATTGCTTTGGGTGGCAATCGTGACATCCATCGCATCATGAAGGGAGGGAATATTAGCCATACCCTTGGCTGTATTGGCTTTCCAATTTTTCAATAAATCAGGCCAAAGCAGAGTGGCAAATAAGAATCCAGCAGAAACACTTTTTCCAGCTTGAATGCGTTGATCGGTGTTAGCCAAAGCAAGCTTTACAAAATTATTGGCTCCTTTGGAATCTTCGCCCTCGTCAAGAATATGGTCAAGCAGTGGAAGTAGACCATGATGAAGTCCAGCTTCTTTTAACCCCTGAATTGCTGCCCACGAGTAGCCAGACATTAAGAGTTTCAGAATTTCGTCAAAGAGTCGAGCTGAAGGAACGTCGTTTAATAATTTCCCAAGATTTGCAATCGGTTCGCGTGTGGCGCTATCTAGCTGAAAACCAGTCTTGGCTGCAAAACGAACAGCTCTGAGCATGCGAACAGGATCTTCGCGATAGCGCTTAGCGGGATCTCCAATCATGCGCAGGGTTCGCTTTTGCATATCCGCCATGCCACCGTGATAGTCGAGAACGGTTTCTGAGGATGGGTCGTAATACATTGCATTGATTGTGAAGTCACGTCTTGCCGCATCTTCCCCTTGGGATCCCCAAACGTTGTCTCGTAGGATTCGTCCGCTTTCGGCAACATGGTCTCCAGCGTTATCTAATAAGGCCCTGAAGGTTGAGACCTCGATAATTTCAGGGTGGCCTTTACCAAAAAAAGTTACATGCACAATCTGAAAGCGACGACCGATGAGGCGTGCTTTTCGAAATAGTCTTTGTACTTGATCAGGCGTTGCATTGGTTGCGACATCAAAATCTTTTGGACTTATGCCTAGAGCAAGATCCCGAACTGCGCCACCAACAATAAAGGCCTCAAAGCCCGCTTGTTGTAATGTTTGCGTTACCTTAACTGCATTTTTTGAGAGCAAATGAGGGTCGATGTGATGCGCTTTTTTGGGAATACGTTTCGGTGCGCCAGTTTTGTTCGCCTGCGTGTGTTTGACCATGGGGTCACGTCGCAGAATGCGTTTAATAAATTTTGCGATCATGCGAATAATTCAAGAATAGGCCAGTTGCGCTTATTTGCTTCATTGCGAAGGCGGTCATCTGGATTGGTGGCGACAGGATGACTTACTTCTTCTAGCAAAGGAAGATCATTCATCGAGTCTGAATAAAAATAACTACGTGGCAAGGTACTTAATGATAGTTTTTGAGAAGCCAACCAGTTGTGCAAATTTTGTATTTTGCCTTCGCGAAAATTAGGAATGCCTTTGACTTCGCCGTTGTAGCTGGCTAATGGCTGATTATCTATCGTAGCTGGTTCTGTAGCGATTAAATGCTCAATGCCAAAACTTTCAACAATTGGGCGAGTTACAAAACTATTGGTGGCGGTAATTACGCAGCAAAGATCTCCCGCATCTTGGTGCTGCTTTACAAGATCAATAGCTTCTTGACGTAGTTGACCATGAATTACTTCCTTCATAAAAGCATCGTGCCACTCTTTGAGCTGCGCGCGGGAGTGTTCGGAGAGTGGCTTTAAAGCAAAGCGAAGAAACTCATGAATATCCAGCTTACCCTCTTTATAGTCCTGATAAAAACGTTCATTCTGGCGGGCATAGTATTCGCTATCAACAACGCCGATACGGGCTAAAAATTGACCCCATTCGTAGTCGCTATCGCAGGGCAAAAGAGTATGGTCTAAGTCGAAGAGGGCTAACTGAGTCACGTATTGAATATCTATTAAATTATTTGGGCTGCAAGAGCTCGCGTACTAAAGGTAAGGTTACAGCACGTTTTGTTTCTAGTGAATATGCATCTAATGCGTCAATCAATGCCATTAAGCTCGGCATATCTCGATAAAAGCGATTTAGTAGCCATGGCAAAACTTCGGGAGATAAAACTAGCCCGCGTGCTTTAGCGGCTTCGCTCAATGCTTGTATTTTCTCATCATCATCCAAAAGTTGTGTCTGAAAGACTAGGCCCCAGCCCAAGCGAGTTCGTAGGTCTTCCCGAATCTTTAAGTTTGCAGGCGCCGCCTTGCCTGTCATGAATATGTGAATTGCTTTGCTGGCTTGGACCACGTTGAGAATGCGAAAGAGTGATCCTAGGAGACGATCATCCAGATGATCAACGTCGTCTACGGTAATAACTGAAGGATTATCTCTTTGAGCCATCTCGCTGATGTTATCTTCTAGTCGAACCCATGAAGCGGGTTCTGCAGAGCTTAATGAAACATGTTCTAAGCCCGCATGCTGGGCTGCATTTCCTATGGCAGCTAGTAAATGGCTACGCCCAGAGCCTGCAGGACCCCACCAGTAAATCCACCGCTGATTAAGGGGGTTGTTGGCAGACTTTTCAGGAGCTCTACCCCAAGATCCCTCAATCTCCTTCAGGGTAGAAATTAATGCGAGATCTTTTCCGGGAAGATAATTTTCTAAGCTAGCAGTAGGTGAGTGACTGATATCTAGCGCAAATTGTTTTGGGAGTGGGATTGTATTCATTACTACCAAACTTATTTTTGATACCAAGAGCTTTGCGTATAGAGAGACCAAAAATACTTGACCAAGACTAAGCTCACCGCGCTAATTGGTAGAGCAAGTAAGACCCCGAAGAAGCCAAACAGTTTGCCAAATAACAATAACGCAAACAAAACTGCAACTGGATGTAGACCAATACGTTCGCCAACAAGACGGGGTGTTAAGAAGAAGCCTTCTAGGAACTGACCAATACCAAACAAAATCAACACCATAATAATTTCGCTACCAGGACCAAATTGAAGCAGCGCTGACAAGGTGGATAGAGTAAGGCCCAAGGTGATGCCGATATAGGGAATCACAATCATGAGGGCAGTAAATACTCCAAGTGCTGCGGCACCTTTGACACCAATCAGGCTTAAACCCGCGCTGTAATAGACTGCCATGATCGAGATCACAATCAACATGCCGCGTAAGTACTGAGAAAGCAATCCATCGGTATGCATCGCTAAGTGATGAACGGTTTCTTGCGCACGTACAGGCACAAGACTTTTTACTAAGCTGAAGAAATGATTCCAGTCCATCAGCAAATAAAACATCACAAAAATAATAAGGACCGCATTAACGAATCCTGCGATCACAGAGCTACCAGACATCAAAACTGTGCTGATGGTCGATGACATCAAACTGTCAGCATTGTCATTAATGTGTTCGGTGATTTTTTGGGTGGCGCTCGCCTTTAAGTCTCCCCAATCCACATCAATATGAAATTCACTGAGTTTTGGGCCTAGCCAGGCCTGGGTATTGGCAATCCAATCAGGGAGTTGGGCTTTGATGAGGGGGATTTCATACCTTAGAAGGCCAATTAACAGGCTGAGGATGCCCAAGAGAAGACCTATTCCAACTAGCATGGATAAAGCTGCCGCTAGAGCTTGGGGTAAACGACGCTGCTCAAGCCATAGGCAAACAGGGCGTAAGGCATACGCCAGAATGAATGCAGTGAGAAAAGGGGTAAAAATTTCAGCCATCTTGCTTCAATCCTCTAGAATTCAATGATTCTACTGACGAAGTAGCATTTTTTACTAATATTCCGGCTCTGATATGACTTCATCTACTAATTCCCCCTCAAAAGGCCTTTCCTACCGTGACGCTGGCGTCGATATTGACGCTGGGGACGATTTGGTTGACCGCATCAAGCCGCTTGCCAAAAAGACTATGCGCGAAGGTGTTCTGGCAGGAATTGGCGGCTTTGGCGCTCTTTTTGAGGTGCCTAAGCGTTATAAAGAGCCAGTGTTGGTCTCGGGTACTGACGGTGTTGGTACTAAGCTCAGATTGGCTTTTGAATGGAATCGTCATGAGACCATTGGCCAAGATCTCGTGGCTATGAGCGTCAACGACATTCTGGTGCAGGGTGCCGAACCCCTCTTTTTCTTAGATTATTTTGCTTGTGGCAAGTTAACTGTGGATACCGCGGCAACAGTTGTTGGTGGCATTGCCAAGGGATGTGAGCTGTCTGGATGCGCTTTGATTGGTGGTGAGACTGCAGAAATGCCTGGCATGTATCCGCCAGGCGAATATGACTTAGCTGGATTTGCGGTGGGTGCGGTTGAGAAATCCAAAATTATTACTGGGGCAACGATAGTCCCTGGCGATGTAGTGCTGGCTATTGGTTCAAGTGGAGCCCACTCTAATGGCTATTCGTTAGTGCGCAAAATTATTGAACGCGCTGGTGCAAAGCCGACGGATGATTTAGGTGGTCGTCCTCTTGGCGATGTCGTGATGGCGCCAACCGAAATTTATGTGAAACCACTGCTTAAATTGATTTCTGAAATCAATGTAAAAGGCATGGCGCATATTACTGGTGGTGGTTTGGTGGATAACGTGCCGCGTGTGCTCCCAGAAAATACGCAGGCAGTTTTGCATCGTGATAGTTGGCAAATGCCAGAACTCTTCCGCTGGTTGCAGATGAAGGGCGGCGTAGCTGATGCTGAAATGGTGCGGGTCTTTAACTGCGGCATCGGCATGGTGGTCATTGTTGCGCCTAATGAAGTGGACGTTGCTATCCAATCATTAACTGCTCAAGGTCTCAAAGCATGGACAGTGGGTGAAGTGGTTGAGCGTCCAAAGGATGCCCCACAAACTATCGTTATCTAAAGCGATAGTTATTAACTTATTTTTTCAAGTTACTTTTGCAGTAATCTAGAGCCGCCTTCAGCTCTACGGGGTTGAAGGGGTCAAATGTTTTTCTTCCTTCAATGGCTCGCAACCATGTTAATTGTCTTTTGCCAAGCTGTCTGGTCGCAGCCAAAGCCTTGTAGCGCATTTGTTCGGCGTCAATTTCTCCATTAAGAAATTCCCAGGCTTGACGATAGCCCACTGAGCGTATCGCTGGTAAGTCAGCGTGTAATTCAGTGTTGGTGTGAAGCATTTTGACCTCATCGATAAAACCGGCGGCGAGCATTTCATCAAACCGCTTTTCTAAATTGAGGTGTAATCGTTTCCGATCGCTTGGCTCGAGAGAAACTAATTTAATCCAAGGCGGAATTGCAGAACCTTCTCTGCCATCCTCACTTGGTGAGTCTGCCAAAATTGCCGACATTGGTTTGCCTGTGATTTCAAAAACTTCTAGTGCGCGTTGTACTCGTTGTGAGTCATTTGGTTTTAAGCGAGCCGCAGTTTCGGGATCAATCTGCGCAAGCTTAGCGTGCATTGCTGGCCAACCAATTGACTTACCTTCCTCATCCAATCTAGCTCGTATTTCGGGATTTGCTGTTGGTAGTGAAGATAAACCATGCGCCCATGCGCGCCAATACAGCATCGTTCCACCTACAACGACTGGAATATTGCCCCGCTCACGAATTTCCTTGCAAAGACGTTTTGCGTCCGTAGCAAATCGAGCAGCGGAATACACCTCAGTAGGTTCAATAATGTCTATTAAATGATGTGTTACCGCGGCTTGTTCGGCTTTAGTCGGCTTCGCGCTTCCTATATCTAAACCGCGATAGACCAATGCGGAGTCCATGCTGATGAGTTCAATAGTTAGGCCAATAGATTGGGCATAGGTCGCCAAAGTCATTGCGAGATGGGTCTTGCCAGCACCTGTAGGCCCAACAATACAAAGAGTAGGGGTTTCGTCTGGGGCTTGCATAGGCTGAATGTAAGGTTCAGTTGGCATGCCCGATTATAAGAGCCTGTTAATATCCGCAACAACCAATTAGTTTGAGAGTGAGTTGATGGATACCCTTTTGCAAATCAGTGATTTATTGCTACACATTGATAAACATCTAGATGTGGTGATTCAGCAATATGGCCCATGGGCCTACGGCCTTCTATTCGCTATTGTTTTTGCAGAAACGGGTTTGGTGGTCGCGCCATTTTTGCCTGGTGATTCTCTTTTATTTATTGCGGGCGCTTACTGCGCTACCGAGCATTTCAATATATGGACCTTATGTACTGGTTTATTAATTGCTGCAGTTGCCGGTAATACAGTGAACTATTTCATTGGTCGCTGGATTGGAAAAAAAGTTTTTAGTAGCCAATCGCGCTGGATTGATCAGGGCGCGTTGCTAAAGACGCACGCTTTTTATGAAAAGCATGGTGGCAAGACCATTATCCTTGCCCGTTTCTTGCCGATCATTCGAACTTTCGCACCCTTTATTGCAGGTGTATCGGAAATGAATTTTTCACGCTTTCAGTTTTTTAATATTACTGGCGCTACGTTATGGGTTTTTGGCTTAGTAATTGCTGGCTATTTCTTTGGAAATATTCCCATTATTCGCCAAAATCTGAATGTAATCGTCTTGGTTGGCGTTGGCGCTGCTGCAGTACCAGTTCTATTTGCTGCGATTTACAAGATTTTTCAGCGCAAGAAAAATTAATGAGGTAAACCAAGCTAAAGCCATGGTTAATTGGCTTTAGTGCAACTTGGTTTGGCTTTCTAGCGTGGCGATATGCTCACGTATATCGCTTGCATCCTCTGCCTCTGGCACTTCACTGAGATAGCGGTGCATATCAGCTAAAGCAGGGCGCAAATATTCAAGTTGAGCAAAAATTAATCCTCTGTCACGAATTTCTTCGATGGAGTCAGGCAGCAAAATGACTAAGCGCTCCTGAATGCCTAGCAGGCGCTCCCAGCGCTCATGCTCGGAATAAATCATTTTGAGGTTTCTTAAGTAGCGCGACAAAATTTCTCTTGAGCTAGAAGCGCGTAAAAAGATATTGAGAGGCAGGCTGAGTTCACCCCGATAGCCCTTTGCATCAAGATAAGGGTCGAGCATCTCTTGTAACTGGGTTTTGGAAAGCGAATCGCCAGTTAAGGGATCCATGATTACTTCACCTTGTTGTAAAGAGATGCGCATCATGAAATGGTTGGGAAAAGAAACACCACGAATTTTTAAGCCGATTTGATTGCCTAATTCAATCATCAAAATGGCTAGTGAAATTGGAATGCCTCTGCGATTCTCAAGTACATGGTGCAAGTATGAGTTTTCAGGGGCATAAAAATCATTCGGGTTTGGGCCGAAGCCCAATTCGGTATAAAAGAAATGCTTGAGAATTTGCAGTCGCTGAATAGGCGATGTATCAGGAGTAATGCGCAGCTTTAATTTATTTCCCAATTGATCAAGGCGATCTAGTACTCCCTGCACATCTAGGTCAGGATAGGCGTGTTGTGCAACAGCGATTGCCGCCTCCGTTAAAGGGAGGTGTTCGTCTTCTGCAACAAGGGATGTGAAATAGTCAAGTTGTTGTGTTGGCATAAGCCTATTTTGCATGACGCAAGAATTTTTGCCAGCGAATTCCAACTAACCCTAGAGATGCAAAGTAAACAACGGCAGCAATTCCCAACCATGCAGCCACTAGGCCTATGCGAAGCCAGGGTTCAGCCTGTAGGGCAATCCAATTATGTGCATTAGCCGCATAAAGCAATACTGCTGAGAAAGGAATGAGTGCCAGAAGTAATTGACCCAAGTACTTTGTCCAGCCAGAGTTGGGTAGTGCCCCACGTCGATGCAGACCAACCCACAATAACGCAGCGTTAAGGCAGGCTCCAGTACCTACAGACAATGCCAGTCCTGCATGACCAAGCCAAGGAACAAAGATGACATTTGCTAGTTGGGTGGCTATCAACACGAGTAAACCAATCTTCACTGGAGTGCGAATATCTTGGCGAGAATAAAAGCCTGGCGCCAAAATCTTTACAAGAATTAAGCCGATTAAGCCAACTCCATAAGCTGCTAAAGCACGTTGTGTCATTAAGACATCTAAGGCATTAAATTTTCCATAGTGATAAAGAACGGCAGCTAGTGGTTCTCCAAAGAGGAAGAGTGCGAGCGCACAAGGTGCAGCCAGTAAAAAGGTGAGTTGCAATCCCCAGATGAGTAACTCGCCGGCATGGACTAGATCATTTTTAGCATTGGCTTTACTTAGGCTAGGCAAGAGCACTGTGCCTAATGCTACGCCGAGAAGTGCCGTTGGAAACTCCATTAAACGATCGGCATAGGAAAGCCACGACACGCTTCCTGCCTGAAGGCGTGAGGCAATATTGGTATTGATGATCAGGGAGATTTGAGCTACCGACACAGCAAATACAGCGGGCCCCATTAACCGTAATACACGTCTTGCATCTGGATTATTGGCGGCAGCCTTCACAGCGCCCGGTAACAAGCCAATACGTGGCAGTAAGCCAATTCTCGAGAGGGCTGGAATCTGAATGGCCAATTGCAATATGCCACCAAGCAAGACGCCAATACTTAAGGCATAGATAGGTTGTTCAAGATGGGGTGCTAAGAACAGTGCGCTACCAATAAGGGCTAAATTCAGCAAAACTGGAGTAAAGGCCGGTATGGCAAAACGCTGAAATGTATTCAAAATCCCTGCTGATAGTGAAACCAGGGAAATCAGGCCGATATAAGGAAACATGATGCGAGTCATGATTACGCTGGCTTCGTATGCTTGCCCCCCTTTAAAGCCCGTAGCAATGGCTAGGATCAGTACTGGAGCCCCAATAACCCCCGCCAATACCGTAATGAGCAAAGCCCAAAATAAGAGGGTGGCAACCGCATTGACGAGGATTTGGGCCTGTTTTTGATCCCCATTGGTAGAAATTTCGCCCAAAATGGGTACAAAAGCCTGAGAAAAGGCCCCTTCCGCAAAGAGTCGACGCAGTAAGTTTGGCAGCCTAAAAGCCACATTAAAGGCATCAGTCCACTCTGAGGCCCCGAAACTACGGGCAATCAGAGTCTCCCGAAGCAGGCCCGTAATACGGGACAGCATGGTCAGGGAACTAACCTTGGCAGCGGCAGAAAGCAGATTCATGAGCCGATTTTCACCTATTTATCGGTCGGCTGGGCTTTTTTGGCCCTTTAAGGTAAAATCTTGGGTTTTGGCGAGCTTGCTTGGGAATCTAGCAAGTCCGCGAGATTTTTAACTAATCGTAGTTTGCAATTTATAGAGGCAAGGTTTAAAGATGGCCAATACAGCACAAGCGCGCAAGCGTGCACGCCAAGCAGTAAAACAAAACGAACACAACTCCAGTTTGCGTTCTAAGCTTCGTACTTCCATCAAGGCAGTTCGTAAAGCTATCGAAACTGGTGATAAAGCTGCTGCAGCGAAAGTTTTCGCAGCAACTCAATCAACAATCGATAAGATTGCCGATAAAAAGATCGCTCACAAAAATACTGCAGCTCGTCAGAAGTCACGTTTGTCTGCAGCAATTAAGGCGATGGCAGCGTAATACGAATTTAGTTTTAGGCTGATCGATTTGTTTCGATCTAAGCCCGCTCCTTATCAGGGCGGGTTTTTGTTTTTAAGACTGGGTTGAGCTTGTTGGGTTGAACTCACATGCCTCTTCGATCGGTAGGCTGTTGTCTTTGGCAAAGTTCATGACAAAGTCTAGCGCTCTAGGATCAAGATCACCTAGTCTGGTATCGATAACAACGCATTTCACTTTTGCAATTAGCACTGGTCTGACATAGGGCGAATAAGTGAAGCGAGGGTCCCCGGAGTCACCGGGTGGGCGAAAAGTAGCCATTACCCCGCACAGACGCTCCGCCCAATCGCTGGGCCTAAATGGTTTGCCGGAAGTGGTAATGCCTTGAATGAAAAGCTTTTTGTGGTTCAAGTTCGCGTAATGATGGTCGTAAGAAATAGTATTGCTAAGTCCTCAAGCTTAACAGCCTGAGTTGATCGTAAGATGACTTTAGGGTCTATTTTCGTGCAGACGAAAATTTGAAGAAAAAAATGCAAGCCAAAACTTTAGTAGAAAACTCAACTATGACATCTCTGGCAAAGCCTCAAGTGCCCGGTCAGGTAAAACACTACCTGCAGTTTTCTGACCTAACTCGTGAAGAGTATGACTATTTACTAAAGCGGGCTGCATGGCTCAAGGCCAAATTCAAGAGTTATGAGACTTGGCATCCTCTGCATGATCGAACTCTAGCGATGATTTTTGAGAAGCATTCCACCCGCACTCGTTTATCGTTTGAAGCAGGCATTCACCAGCTTGGTGGGCATGCCGTATACCTCAACACACGGGACACTCAGTTGGGTCGTGGCGAGCCTGTAGAGGACGCTGCTCAGGTGATTTCGCGTATGACGGACATCATCATGATCCGCACTTTTGGTCAGGAGATTATTGAGCGCTTTGCATCGAATTCTCGCGTTCCAGTAATCAATGGCCTTACTAATGAATTTCACCCTTGCCAAGTACTGGCTGATATTTTTACGTTGGTTGAGGCACGTGGGCCAATTCAAGGGAAGACAGTAGCTTGGGTGGGTGATGCCAACAATATGGCCTATACCTGGCTCCAAGCAGCCGAATGTTTAGATTTTCAATTACGTTTTTCAGCTCCCGAGGGTTATCAGTTAGATCCAGCACGTTTGACGCCAGAGGCAGCAAAACATCTCACCATTTGCTCTGATCCTAGAGAGGCATGCAAAGGTGCCGACCTAGTCACCACCGATGTCTGGACCAGCATGGGATATGAAGCAGAAAATACCTCGCGTATGCATGCCTTTCAGGACTGGATGGTTGATGAGGAGTTGATGTCTTTAGCTAAGCCAGATGCTTTATTTATGCATTGTTTACCTGCGCATCGTGGAGAAGAGGTATCAGCTGGCGTGATTGATGGTCCACAAAGTATTGTGTGGGAAGAGGCGGAAAATCGTTTGCACGTCCAAAAGGCTTTGATGGAGTATTTGCTTTGCGGGCGTTTGGATTAAGTATTAAGACGTAAGCAATAAAATAAGAAGTAGTTTGTCCTAGTGAAAATTTAGTTAATTTTGATTGAACAAGAAAAATGTCCGATATTAAAAAAGCAGTCTTAGCGTACTCTGGCGGTCTCGATACAAGTGTTATCTTGAAATGGCTTCAAGACACTTATGATTGTGAAATCGTGACCTTTACGGCTGACTTGGGCCAAGGTGAAGAGTTAGAGCCCGCGCGTGCTAAGGCTTTGCAATTTGGCATCAAGCCAGAGAATATTTTTATTGATGACTTGCGCGAAGAATTCGTGCGCGATTTTGTTTTTCCAATGTTCCGCGCCAATACTATTTACGAGGGCGAGTATTTATTAGGCACTTCCATTGCGCGTCCATTAATCGCAAAACGTCAAATTGAAATTGCTCGCTTGACTGGCGCTGATTCTGTATCGCATGGCGCTACTGGCAAAGGTAATGACCAAGTGCGTTTTGAATTGGGTTATTACGCTTTAGAGCCAGGAATCAAAGTGATTGCCCCTTGGCGCGAATGGGATTTGCTGTCTCGTGAAAAGTTAATGGCCTATGCTGAAAAGCATGGCATTCCAGTTGAAATGAAACACAAGCAAGGCGGCTCACCATACTCAATGGATGCCAATCTCTTGCATATTAGTTACGAAGGTCGTCACTTAGAAAATCCGAATGCCGAAGCAGAGGAATCTATGTGGCGTTGGACGGTTTCTCCTGAAAAAGCACCAGACGCTCCAGAAATTATTGAGATTGAATTCAAGGCCGGCGATCCAGTGGCTATTAATGGCAAGGCGTATAAGCCACATGAGTTGTTAGCTGAATTAAACCGCGTTGGTGGTAAGCATGGTATTGGTCGTCTCGATTTGGTAGAAAACCGTTTTGTAGGTATGAAGAGTCGTGGTTGCTATGAAACCCCAGGCGGCACTATTCTCCTGAAAGCTCATCGCGGCATTGAAAGTATTACATTGGATCGTGAAGTCGCTCATTTGAAGGATGACTTGATGCCACGTTATGCCGGCTTGATTTATAACGGCTTATGGTGGGCGCCAGAGCGCATTGCCTTGCAAACTTTAATTGATCATACGCAACAAGCTGTCAATGGGGTTGTTCGTTTGAAGCTCTATAAGGGTTCTGTATCTGTGATTTCACGTGATTCAGCAAATACTTTGTTTGATCAAAATATTGCAACTTTTGATGATGATGGCGGCGCATACAACCAAGCAGACGCTGGCGGCTTTATTAAGCTCAATGCTTTACGTATGCGTATTGCTGAAACGGCCAAACGTAAGCGCGCTAAGTGATAATCGATATTAGAAATTAAGAATAGGAAAACCAAATGCAATTTGATCAAGTGTCAGTCGGCAAAAAAGCCAATGTATTTTTTGACGGTAAGTGTGTTTCTCATACTGTGACATTACCTAATGGTGTGCGTAAGTCTGTTGGCGTAGTGTTACCAAGCACTTTACGTTTTGATTTGAGCACTAAGGAAGTCATGGAAGTAGTTGATGGATCTGCTTTCGTCAGCATCAATGGCGCCCCAGAGCAAGAGTTCAAATCCGGTCAAAGTTGGGAAGTGGAAAAGGGTGGTTACTTCATTATTCGTGCCGAGCAACCAGTGCACTATGTTTGCCACTTCGAGTAATTAGAAGCTGCTTCAGAGAAAGCCACCCAAGGGTGGCTTTTTATTTTTTGCCATGTCAGAATCCGAGCATGAGGCTTATTCACTTCCTTGTCGCGTTGGTTTTATTTATAACATCCTCTGCTTATTCTCAGGTTATTGATGTTCCTTACAAGGATGATGCCCCCACTAGAACGCTATTGACCCCAGTGAAGAATGCCAAAGCAGTCGTCCTTTTGTTTCCTGGCGGGGGTGGTGTTTTAAATTTGAAAGATGACGGTTCAACTAAGAACTTTCACACATTTGTGAGGTCGAAAGATCTCTGGGCTCAATATGGAATTGATTCGGTCTTGGTAGATACCCCCTATGACCTAGGCGGAGGTATGCGCAATTCTCGATCTATCAGAGACCATCAGCAAAGAATTTTGAATGTGGTTAATTACTACAAAGAAAAGCTCAATTTGCCTGTGTGGATTTTTGGGCACAGCATGGGAACAGTCAGCGTTACCGAATTTGTTAACGGTGGCAAAGAAAAAGAGAAGTTAATTGCTGGAGTGATCGTTGCAGGAACATATCGTTCTGCAACGATAGATTCAGATGTCAAAGTGCCAGTGTTGGCGGTGCATCATGTAGACGATGGCTGTGCATCCACGCCAATTGCTACATCAGAGAGAATTATTGATAGCCGACCAAAGCAGTCTAATTCTCAGTTTATACAAATTGATGGTGGCATTAGCGAAGGTGACGTGTGCGGATCAAAGGCATACCACGGATTTAATCAAAGGGAGTCTGAGTTAATTAGAGTTGTAGCCCAGTTCATATTAAAAAATTAGAGTAATTCTATTTTTTTGGTAAACCGGTGATCACGCTTCCGGGTACGATCGCCCGCTCTGAGAACCATTGCTTATTCATTTCAAGCGCATAACGCACAGCTGCTTTAGGGCAGTGGTTATTGGTTGTCTCTGCCTGCATCTCTTCTATGTTCACAATCTTGCCGTCATCCGCAATGAAAGCAATAGAGAGTGGAATCTTGGTGTTGTTCATCCAGAAGCAATGCCCCGCTTTTTGTTCAAAGATAAATAGCATTCCAGAATTCATAGGCATGCTCGTGCGATTCATGAGGCCAACTTCTCTTGCCTTTGGGTTGTCAGCAACCTCCGCTTGTATACGATAGATGCCAGTTTTCAGTTCGATGATGGGCAGGCCAACATTAACCTGAGCTGATGCAAAACTTGAGCCAAGCCAAAGAAGTGATAAGAGTAGTTTGCGAAAAAAATGGGTGGAGATTTTCATTGGCTCATTTTAAGTTAGACAAACTACGGACGAAAAAAACCCAGGAACAAGTCCTGGGTTTTTAATAATGATCTAAGGACTATTAAGCCGCTTGGATATTGGTAGCTTGCTTGCCTTTAGGACCTTGGGTAATGTCAAACGTTACCTTTTGGTTTTCCTTGAGGGTTTTGAACCCAGGCATAGTAATTGCGCTGAAATGCGCGAACAACTCTTCTTCACCATCATCAGGTTTGATAAAGCCAAAACCTTTTGCATCATTGAACCACTTAACAATTCCGGTCGCCATGCGAACTCCATTACATAAACTTAAAACAACCGTGATGAGGGTAAATACTTTTTAATCAGTCTCAATCCACAACACGCCTAAATAGAACCTCTTTAAAGGCCTACCCCCTGATTGTTTGCCCTTTTTGGAGGGGTGTCAAGGAGTTATATAGGCATCCCCCCTAGTAAATACCCCTTTTTTTATCGAAAAATGCCCCAATATGGTTATTAAGAGGGGTTTTTGCGGGTTTTACGCAACAAGACCCCAGTAAATAAAAGTTTCAGCATCTGTGTTTAGAATGTTTCTCATGAGTCGCAAACCTAAAAATCCCACTACAGGCATACCGAGTAATCCATATGCCGATGACACTATTCTTCTTGAAAAGCAGGTCGAGCAAGTTAAGGCTCCTTCGATGTATAAGGTTTTGCTCTTGAATGATGACTACACACCAATGGAATTTGTAGTGATGGTGATTCAAGAGTATTTTAATAAAGATCATGAAACAGCTACGCGCATCATGTTGCAGGTACATTTAGTTGGCAAAGGTGTTTGCGGGATTTTTACCCGCGATGTTGCTGCCACCAAAGTGCATCAAGTTATTGAACTCTCCCGTGAAGCGGGCCACCCACTACAGTGCACTATGGAGGAAGCATGATTGCCCAAGAATTAGAAGTGAGTTTGCACATGGCGTTTGTTGACGCTAGGGCATCAAGACATGAGTTCATTACTGTTGAGCATTTGCTTGCCGCTTTATTGGACAATGCGACAGCTGTTGAAGTCTTAAAGGCTTGCGCAGTCAATATCGCAGAGCTGAGGGCTCAATTGAAAAATTTCATCAATGACAACACCCCAGTGGTGCCTGGTAACGATGAAGTTGACACGCAGCCAACGCTAGGGTTTCAGCGTGTGATTCAGCGGGCCATCATGCATGTGCAGTCCACATCAAATGGCAAAAAAGAAGTTACCGGTGCAAATGTATTGGTTGCAATCTTCGGTGAAAAAGATTCTCATGCGGTGTACTTCTTGCAACAACAGGGAGTTACTCGCTTGGATGTGGTGAACTTCATTAGTCATGGTGTACGTAAGGATCAGGCTGAGCATGTTAAGCCAGTTGAGTCCACTCAAGAGACTGAGGAGGCTGCATCTTCAGGCAAAGAAAGTCCCTTAGAGCAGTACACGCAAAATCTGAATGCTATGGCAAGGCAAGGCAAGATTGATCCACTCATCGGTCGTGAGAGCGAGGTAGAGCGTGTGATACAAGTCCTCTGCCGTCGCCGCAAGAACAATCCGTTATTGGTGGGCGAGGCAGGTGTTGGCAAGACTGCGATCGCTGAAGGATTGGCCTGGAGAATTGTTAAAGGCGATGTGCCTGACATTTTGGCCAATGCCACCGTGTATTCATTAGACATGGGCGCCTTATTAGCAGGCACTAAATATCGCGGTGATTTTGAGCAGCGTTTAAAGAGTGTTCTCAAATCCCTCAAAGATCATGCTCATGGCATTTTGTTTATCGATGAGATTCATACGTTGATTGGTGCAGGGGCTGCATCTGGCGGAACTTTAGATGCAAGCAATCTTTTGAAACCTGCCTTGTCTAATGGTCAGCTCAAGTGCATTGGAGCGACTACTTTTACAGAGTACCGCGGTATTTTTGAAAAGGATGCAGCTTTATCTCGTCGTTTCCAGAAGGTTGACGTAGTAGAGCCAACAGTGGATCAAACCGTGCAGATCTTGCGTGGTCTGAAATCCCGCTTTGAAGAGCATCATAGTGTGAAGTATGCGGCGGGTGCGTTAGTTGCCGCGGCAGAGCTTTCTGCGCGCTACATCAATGATCGTCATTTACCTGATAAGGCAATTGATGTAATTGATGAAGCAGGGGCGGCCCAACGTATCTTGCCAAAATCGAAACAGAAGAAAACTATTGGTCGGCCAGAGATTGAAGAGATTGTTGCCAAGATTGCACGCATACCGCCTCAATCAGTCACTGTTGATGATCGCAGCAAGTTACAGACTTTAGACCGCGATATTAAGAGTGTGGTGTTTGGACAAGATCCAGCTATTGAAGCTTTGGCCAGTGCTATTAAGATGACTCGCGCTGGTCTCGGTAAGATTGATCGTCCAATTGGCTCCTTCTTGTTCTCTGGACCAACTGGGGTTGGCAAAACTGAGGTTGCAAAGCAGCTTGCTTACATTCTTGGTATTGAGCTTTTACGTTTCGATATGTCTGAGTACATGGAGCGTCATGCAGTTAGTCGCTTGATTGGTGCGCCACCTGGATACGTAGGCTTTGATCAGGGTGGTCTTCTTACTGAGGCCGTTAATAAAAAGCCGCATTGCGTACTCTTGCTCGATGAAATTGAAAAGGCTCACCCAGATATTTTCAATATCCTCTTGCAGGTGATGGACCACGGAACATTGACTGATAACAATGGTCGTAAAACCGACTTCCGTAATGTAATCATCATCATGACTACGAATGCTGGTGCTGAGGCGATGCAAAAATCGACTATTGGCTTTACCAATGCACGTGAATCTGGCGATGAGATGGCGGATATTAAGAAATTCTTTACTCCTGAGTTCCGCAATCGTTTGGACGCTATTGTTTCCTTCAAAGCGCTGGATGAGTCCATCATCATGCGCGTCGTTGATAAGTTCTTAATGCAGCTTGAAGAGCAGCTTCATGAGAAGAAGGTTGATGCCACTTTTAGTCCAGCACTAAGGGCGCATTTGGCTAAACATGGTTTTGACCCATTAATGGGCGCAAGACCAATGCAGCGCATTATTCAGGATACTGTTCGTAAAGCCCTTGCCGACGAACTTTTGTTTGGCAAGTTGGCCCAAGGTGGACATGTAGATGTTGATATTGATGCCGATGGTAAGGTGCTGTTGAATTTTGATGCTCCTATATTGCCAGGAAAGGCAACAAAAGCTGATGTAGCACCAGCCGAAGAAATTTAATTGATTAACGAATTGAATAGATAAAACCAAAAAGGAAAATATGTCTCATCACGATAAATTATTAGAAGCTTTTGAAACTTACAAGGCTGAAAACGAAAAGTTTCAAGGTAAAGGCATTAAAGCATCTGCTGCCCGTGCTCGTAAGGCTTTGCAAGAAATTGCTGGATCTTGCAAGGAGCGCCGCAAGGAAATTACTGCTGAAAAAGAGTCTCGTGAAGGCGCTGGTGCTGGCATGTCACAAGATGCAGCTCGCAAAGCGCATATTCGTAAATAAGCATGCGTATTTAAAAAAGGCCACCTCTGGGTGGCTTTTTTATTTTTTCTTATTAATTACCAATAGAATTCACCTTTAGACAACTTGCGTGATGGTTTTGATATATGAGTACATCTGGTTGCTTGGCAAAAAATTCTCTAGGTGTATTTGAGTCAATCATTATGGGGATTGCAGGGACTGCACCTGCATTTAGTGTAGCTGTGACAAGCGCTGCGATTGTAGCTTCTGTAGGCGTTTTATCTGTAGGCAGTATTTTGTATTGCGGCCTAATCATGTTTGGTATCACCTTGGCCTTTATTAATTTAAGCCGAATTCAGCCAAATGCTGGCGCAGCATATGCTTGGGTTGGTCATGTATTTGGGCCAACTCGGGGGTTCTTCGCTGGCTGGGGTCTATTGATAGCCTCTATATTTTTTATGGTGTCGGCCACTATTCCTGCTGCTAGCTCTACCTTATTATTAATTGCCCCTGATTATGCTGAGAACACGAAATACATTGCGGTAATAGCTGCTGGTTGGTTAACCATGGTTTCTCTGATCGTTGGTCGCGGAATAAAACATTCCAGCTTCATGCAAATTACCCTCACTCTTTTTGAGTCTTTAATTTTAATTTCGCTTATTGTTGGTGGGTTAATCAGCTATTGGTCAACTCCTGCGCATCCACCTTCTTTTGTATGGATTTCTCCACTCTCATTTACGCCACAGGTATTTGCTACAGGCGCTTTGACAGCCATCTTTTTCTTTTGGGGATGGGATGTCACTATGAATTTAAGCGAGGAGAGTAAGGAAGGGGGTCAGAATTCGGATGGAGCTGCTGGCAAAGGAGCCTTTTGGTCGGTCTTAAATATGATGCTCTTTTTTGTATTGATGATGGTTGTAGTTCTAATAGCACTGACTGATAAAGAGATTGCTGAATCTGGAACAAATATACTTTTTGCAATTTCCAGCAAATTATTTCCGACTCCATGGAATTATCTGGCTGTTTTTTGCACCATATTAAGTACGGTAGGGACGATAGAAACACAGATATTGCAGTTTAGCCGCAGCATGTTTGCTATGGCTCGTGATGGTATGTTGCACCCTATCTACGCAAGGATTCATGAGGAATATAAAACGCCGTGGGTTGCAACTTTTGTTATCTGGTTTTTGGGTGTGACTTTGCTTTTTTCTTCTTCCTTTATGCCCTCTGTTAAAGCTATCTTGACTAGCTCAATTTTGGCTATAGGTTTTCAGATTTGTTTTTACATGAGTCTCACTGGCTTTGCTTGTGCATGGCATTACCGAGAGAGATTAAATGCTGGTTTGGGTTCGGCCATAGTACATGTCTTATGGCCAGGCGCTTCCGGCATATTTATGGTCTTTGTTGCAATTTACAGCATCCCTACATTTGATTCGTTTACGGTCATGATGGGGGTTGGTGGCCTACTTTTGGGTTTTCTGCCTTTAGTACTAAATCGCAAAAGAGCGTTAACTAGGGCTGGTTGATTTTAGTTAGCCCCGCCCAGTACTACCAAATCCACCTGCGCCACGACTGCTCTCGGTAAATTCTTCAACAACCTTAAGTTCGACTTGTTGAACTGGCATTACAACTAACTGAGCCAAGCGCTCCATGGGTTCAAGCTTGAATGGCGTAGATCCGCGATTCCAGGTGCTTACCATCAACTGCCCCTGATAGTCAGAGTCGATTAAGCCTACGAGATTGCCCAAGACGATGCCGTGCTTATGGCCAAGGCCTGAGCGAGGAAGAATAAATGCAGCGTAGCGTGGATCTTCTACGTAGATTGCCAAACCAGTAGGTACTAAAACTGTTTGACCTGGCGCAATTTCAATTGTTTCATCTATGCAGGCGCGTAAATCCAATCCCGCACTACCAGGGGTGCCATAAGTAGGTAGCTGATCGCGCATCCGTTCATCGAGAATTTTGACTTGAAGTGATTGCATGAGATGTCCTAAAGCAGGTAGGTAAAAAATGAACTACAAAGAATTGAATTTAGATTTTCTTGGCAACTAACTGAATGAGTTGACGGGCAAGCTGAAGTTTTTCAGCCTTAGCAATTTTTTTGCTACCAGCAGAATCAACGACCAATAATTGATTGAGATCGCTGCCAAAGGTATCTGGGCCAATGTTGCCAACAACCATTGGAATGCCTTTGCGTTTGCGTTTCTCGGTAGCATGTTTTTCAAGATCAGTTGACTCAGCCGCGAAACCGACGCAGTAAGGATAAGGTTTGCCTGACTTCGTCTTCACTGTTTTTGCGACATCTAGAAGAATATCTGGGTTGGCAACAAATTCGAGGGTGGGCGCCTGATTGCCTTGGCGTTTCATCTTTTCTTTTGCTGGTTTGGCGATGCCCCAGTCAGCTACAGCGGCTACTGCAAAAAAGACATCATAGTCGGTTGCGCTAAGCGTAGCCGCATGCATTTCTTTTGCGCTGATGACATTCGTGCGAATAATTTGTCCGGTCGCCAGTAGCGGGGTCTCAAGATCGCAAGGACCCGCAATTAGATGGACTTGAGCGCCAGCTTCAATAGCAGCTCGTGCAATAGCAAAACCCATTTTTCCTGAGCTGTGATTGGTGATGCCTCGTACTGGATCGATTGCCTCAAACGTGGGCCCTGCTGTTATTAATATCTTTTTGCCAGCTAGCGATTTTTTCTGGAAATAGGCAATGACTTGCTCAGTAATTTCTGATGGCTCGAGCATTCTGCCCATACCCACTTCCCCACATGCTTGAAAGCCGCTTGCGGGGCCTAAAAGGGCAACGCCATCATCCATTAGTCTTTTTGCGCTTCTTTGGGTAGCCGCATGTTCCCACATTTGTTTATTCATTGCTGGGGTTAGCAGCAGGGGACAATCTCTCGCCAAACAAAGCGTTGTTAATAGGTCATCAGCTATACCTAATGAAAGCTTAGCCATCAGATCAGCGCTCGCAGGCGCAATCAAAATGGCATCGGCAGAGCGCGATAACTCAATATGCGCCATATTATTTGGAATAGTGCTGTCCCATTGACTTAAATAAACTGGGTTTCCAGTAAGGGCCTGCATTGTCACGGGAGTTACAAATTGCTGTGCAGCTTCGGTCATCACCACTTGAACGGTTGCGCCCTCTTGCATCAATTGACGTGCAAGTTCGGGAGCCTTATAGGCTGCGATGCCGCCAGAGATTCCAAGAACGATCTTTTTATTTAAAAGTGATTGCATGGCGCCAGCTTAATGGGATTGGGCAGATTTGCCAAATGACTTGCGCAACTCCCCCCAAATAATGAGGGCGGCACCAATACAGATAGCACTATCAGCGATATTGAATGCTGGCCAATGCCAGTTACCGTAATAGAGGTCAATAAAGTCCACTACTGCGCCATACATGAATCGATCAAGGACATTACCAAGCGCCCCACCTAGGATCAGGCTTAAGGCTATGCAGAGTAGTTTGTCGCTTTGGCTTTTGTAGAGCAAATAAATAATGTAGATAGATGCGCCTATGCCAAGAATGGTGAAGAACCAGCGCTGCCAACCAGAGCCTTGAGCTAAAAATGAAAATGCTGCACCTGGGTTAAAAAGAAGCAACCAGTTCATAAAAGGTAGTACGGGATCGGGTACACCCATTTGCAAATAACTTAGCGCTGACCACTTGCTAAGTTGATCAAGCAAGAGCACGATCGTGGCAATTGCGAGATAGCGAAGCAGGGTTAGGCTATTCATTAAGAGCATTCTTAGGCAAAGAGGCGATGATCACCATCACCAAATAAGTTGCTAATACAGCGACTGCATAATTCAGGATGATCAGTATTGTTCCCAACATCTTTAGTGTGATGCCAGCAGCGACCACATTTTTTGTATTGGCTGCCGCGCACCAAAACTTCTAGACCTTGATTGCTAAGTTCGATATTGGCGCTAGAAGTAATCGTGACAAAACGCAAGTCATTTTCCAGCGAGTGGAGAATAGCGAAATCTACATCACCCACTTTAATTGTGAGTTCAGCTTGTAAAGATGATCCAACATTACCTGCCTCACGCTCTATTTCGATTGCTTTGGTAACTTCGGATCGAATTTCCCGAATGCGATTCCATTTTGCAAGTAGTTCATCAGCATGAGTAATTTCTGGGAACTGGCCAAATTCTTCCATAAATATGGATTCAGCAGGTTTGTTTTCTGACCCATGTGGAAAGTCTTTCCAAGCTTCTTCAGCAGTAAAGGAAAGAAATGGAGACAGCCACTTCAAAAGGTTGCGAGTAATATGAAATAGAGCATTCTGAGCAGTGCGACGATCAGATGAATTGGGTGCGCTGGTGTAGAGACGATCTTTAAGAATGTCTAAATAGAAGCCGCCTAAATCCTCAGAACAGAAAGTCAACATGCGTGCAACCGCAGGCTGGAATTCATATGCTTTGTAATGCGTTTCTATATCGTTTTGCAAATCATTCGCAAGGGCTACCGCATAGCGATCAATCTCAAGCCATTGGTCCGCTGACATCGTATGTTGGCTAGGATCAAAATCAGATAGGTTGGCCAACAAGAAGCGCAAGGTATTGCGAATACGTCTATAACTTTCAGTCACTCGCTTCAGAATCTCATCGGAGATAGTCATTTCACCCGAGTAGTCTGTAGAGGCTACCCAAAGACGAATGATTTCAGCGCCTAGCTTGTCTGCGACTTGTTGTGGGGCGATGACATTGCCTACCGACTTACTCATTTTTCGACCCTGACCATCCACGGTGAAGCCATGAGTGAGGAGTGCTTTGTATGGCGGCTTGCCGTCGAGCATCGCACCAGTCAGTAATGATGAATGAAACCAGCCGCGATGTTGATCTGAGCCTTCTAGGTATAAGTCTGCTAAGCGACCGTCTGGGGTTTCTGCAGTTGCAGTTAATAACTCGTCGCGATGCGAACCGCGAATCACATGCCAGTGCGTTGTACCAGAGTCAAACCACACATCTAAAGTGTCACGGTTCTTTTCATACTGATTTGCCTCTTCGCCAAGCAGTTCAGCAACCTCTAATTTTTGCCAAGCTTCAATACCTTCCTTTTCTACACGCTTGGCAATTTCCTCAAGCAACTCAATAGTGCGTGGATGTGGCTCACCACTTTCCTTGTGCACAAAGAAGGCCATTGGAACGCCCCATTGGCGTTGTCTAGAAAGGGTCCAATCGGGACGGTTGGCAATCATGCTGTGAAGGCGTTGTTTGCCCCAAGCTGGAAAAAACTCGGTGCTATCAATTCCTGCTAAGGCCGATTCCCGCAAGCTAGCCTTACCATCTGAAGGTTTTTTATCCATACTTGCAAACCATTGCGAGGTTGCGCGATAGATAATGGGCGACTTATGGCGCCAGCAATGCATGTAAGAGTGAGTGTAGGTTTTATCTCTAAGCAGGCTGCCAGCTTCACGCATAGCTTCGACAATCTTGGGATTCGCCTTCCAGATGTACTCATTGGCAAAAAGAGGTAACCATGATGCATACACGCCATTACCCATTACTGGATTCAAAATATCTTTATCGGCAAGTTTATTTGCTTTGCAAGACTTAAAGTCTTCCTCGCCATAAGCAGGCGCCGAATGCACAATACCAGTACCAGTATCTAAGGTGACATACTCAGCCGGATAAATTGGAGAGAGGCGCTTGTAGCCATCATGTAACGATGCAAGGGGGTGCCAGAAAGAAATGTTAGCTAGTTGGGCGCCGTTGCAAGTAGCAATTACTTTACCTTCCAAGCCATAGTCTAGTAAGCAAGGCTCTACGCGATCTTTTGCGAGGATCAATAACTTATCACCAACATCAACGAGAGCATATGTGAGCTCAGGGTGGACGTTCATTGCTTGGTTAGCAGGAATGGTCCACGGAGTAGTTGTCCAGATCACAATTTGACCTGGTTTATTGGGAAGCTCGGAGAGTCCAAAAGCTTTGGCTAGTAGTGGACGCTGCGCATCATCAAAAGCAAAACCGACATCGACCGTGGGGTCAGTTTTATCTTGGTACTCCACTTCAGCTTCTGCAAGTGCAGAACCACAATCAAAGCACCAGTTCACCGGTTTTAGTCCGCGGAAAACATAACCTTTTTCCCAAATCTTGCCTAATGCGCGGATTTCATCAGCTTCGTTACGGTAGTTCATCGTGAGGTATGGGTTATTCCAATCTCCCAAAACTCCTAAGCGCTCAAAATCCTTCTTCTGCTTCTCTACCTGAACGTGCGCATAAGCACGGGCTTTAGATTGAACTTCTGCGGTCGGTAGATTTTTGCCAAATTCTTTTTCAATCTGAATCTCGATTGGCATGCCATGGCAATCCCAGCCAGGAACGTAGACGGAATCAAAGCCCATGAGCCAGCGAGATTTGACAATCATGTCTTTCAAAATCTTATTTACGGCATGACCAATATGAATATCACCGTTGGCGTAAGGAGGCCCATCATGCAAAATAAACTTTGGTTGATTTGCATGGGCTGCGCGAATCTTTTCATAAATCTTATTTTTTTGCCATTGCGCTACCCATTGCGGTTCACGTTTTGCAAGGTCTCCGCGCATTGGAAACGATGTGTCAAGCAGGTTTACGGGATAAGAGTTTTCTTTATCAGACATAAGCTTTTTTCTGGAAATAATTTCTGGCATGCTTTGCATCTGCCGCAATAGCATTGGTAAGCGCATCGAGGTTGTCGTACTTTTCCTCGTCACGAATTTTTTCTAAGAGTTCAACGGTGATAATTTTTCCGTAAACATCTTGTTGGTAATCAAAGATGTGCGTCTCAAGAAGTACGCGACCTTGATCTTCAACAGTAGGCCTTACTCCTAAACTAGCCACGGCAGGCAGGGGATTGTCAGCCAAACCTACTACTTGCGCAGTGAATATACCTGTAGTCGCTGGTTTGCGATGATGCAGATGGTTTGCTACTGCTAGGTTTAGGGTTGGAAAGCCCAATTGACGCCCAAGCTGTTGACCATGAATCACATGTCCAGAAATTGCGTAAGGGCGACCCAATAATATTTCGGCTAATTTCATATCACCATTGGCTAAGGCAGAACGCAAAGCAGAGCTTGAAATCCGCTCGCCATTTTCTTGAACAGTTTGGATGCTAGAAACTTCAAAACCAAATTTTTCACCAGCAGCTTTTAAGCTTGCAAAATTACCAGCACGTTTTGCTCCATAGCAAAAATCATCACCGATCAAAATCCATTTTGTATTTAAGCGCTTCACAATAATTTCGGCGACAAACTCTTCAGGTGAGAGTTTCGAAAAAGCCGTATTGAAATGCTCCACTACAACTCGGTCGATGCCGAGCCCTGCAAGTGCAGCTAATTTATCGCGCAAATTGAGAATGCGTGGTGGGGCTTGCTCTGGAGAAAAGAATTCCTTGGGATGCGGCTCAAATGTCATCACGCAACTTATCAGGCCGCGTTCCTTGGCGCCATCCACTAGCTCTTTGAGTAGGGCGCGATGACCCCTGTGCACGCCATCGAAATTGCCGATGGTTAAGGCACAAGCTTGTCCTGCAGAAAACTGGTTGGGGCCACGGAATACGTTCACAAAATCGCTTTCAGGGTAGCCATCAATTATATTGTGGGCATGCCTTCTATCGTTACCTTAATCTCAGGCCGCGGATCTAATTTCGAAGCCATTGTCAAAACCGCTCAAAAAGAGCATTGGCCAGTCACTTTCGCGGGGGTGATCGCCAATCATTCTGCGGCTAAAGGCCTTGATTTTGCTCGCTCTCAGGGCATTCCAGCTTATGTAATTGAACATAAGGAGCATCCGAGTCGAGAATCCTTTGATAGGGCTCTAATTGAGCAGATTGATGCTTTAGGGGCTGATTTGGTGGTTCTAGCAGGCTTTATGAGAATTTTGACACCTGGGTTTATTCGTCATTTTGAGGGCCGATTAATCAATATTCACCCCGCCTTATTGCCTGCTTTCCCTGGCTTGCATACTCATGAGCGCGCTTTGGAGGCTGGAGTGAAAGAGCATGGGGCTACTGTCCACTTTGTCAATGAGGGGGTGGATGAGGGTCCTATTATTTGTCAGGCCTCAGTTCCAGTGCTGGAGGGCGATAATCCGGACGTCTTGGCAGCCCGTGTTTTGGCTGCTGAACATCAAATATATCCGCGGGCCGTAAAATGGTTCCTTGATGGACGATTGCGAATAGAAGGTAATCAAGTGAAGTTACAACCCCCAGAATCGCAATTTTTTAAATTATGAGCGCAGAACGTCCAACCCGTAAGCCCGGCAAGAGACTTGCTCCGCATAAAAGTTACGCAGCGAAATCGAAAGATCCATTGCGACGTCCCGAACGTCGTAATGCCAGCGGTAATTTGATTGCACCAGAAGGCCAAAAGAATTTTTCAAACGCAAAAGCTTTGCCGCAGCATGCGATTCATCTTGAGCGATTGCTGCCCGAATTGCTCAAATTTGATCAGCCTGCCGACCGAGTAGTCAGCCGTTATTTCCGAACAGAACCTCAGCTTGGTAACCGCGATCGTGCTTTGATTGCTGAAAGTGCATTTGCTATTTTGCGTCGAAAAAATGAGTTCTCTCAATTTGCCTCCAGTGGCGAGGGTTCTCAGGCTAGACGCTTAGCTCTATTGGGTTTGCTGTCTGCTTTGTCTGAAGGTGGCTTAGGTTCCGCGAATCGGGCAGAGAGTGCTATTGCTGATTTGGCGCATGTACTGAAGCCAGGTGAATATGAATGGTTGCAGCGTTTTGCAATGGTTGATCCCGCCGCATTAAATCCGCTCGTTCGTAATAATTTACCTGAATGGTTGTGGGATGCATTTGGTGAATATCCCGGCAAAGAAAGTCGTGAGGAATTAGCGAAGTCTTTAATGCATCCAGCTCTCCTAGATTTGCGTGCGAACACCATGAAAACCAATCGCGAGGAATTGTTGGCGCAGATGAATGCATTGGGTGGACGTTATCAGGCAATCCCCACTCCATATGCACCTGATGGTGTACGCATTATGGGTAAGCCTGCTTTACAAAACACTGCTGGATTTAAGGCTGGCATGTTTGAAGTCCAAGATGAAGGTAGTCAACTCCTGGCCTATCTCCTTGCGCCTAAACGTGGTGAGATGGTTGTGGACTTTTGTGCTGGCGCCGGTGGAAAGACCTTGGCGATTGGAGCGCTTATGCGCTCTACAGGTCGTTTGTACGCTTTGGATACATCGGAGCGTCGTTTGGCCAATTTGAAGCCAAGACAGGCGCGCAGCGGGCTTTCTAACGTGTATCCTGTGTGGATAGATAGTGAAAATGACGCCAAGATCAAACGTCTAGCTGGAAAAATTGACCGCGTTCTAGTTGATGCCCCTTGTAGTGGCATGGGCACCTTGCGACGCAATCCAGATTTAAAGTGGCGCCAAACTCCCGATGGGGTTTTAGAGCTCAATCAAAAGCAGATGAGCATATTGTCTTCTGCGGCCCGCTTATTAAAACCTGGTGGACGCTTGGTTTATGCCACCTGTAGTCTATTGCCTCAGGAGAATCAAGCTATTGCTGAGGACTTTCTGGCAAAACACCCGCAATTTGAGGCTGTTCCAGCAGCAGAAGTTCTTAAGCCATTGTTTCCAAAGGATAAATTACCTTTAGGATGCATTCCTGATAATCCTTGGTGGCAGTTATGGCCGCATATTCACGGAACAGATGGTTTTTTTGGCGCTGTCTTTCAAAAGAAGGCTTTAGCTCAGACGTCGATATTGAATAAAGATGATCAAAAGACGACTAAGGTCAAAAACAAGAAGTCTGCTGAAGAACTAAAATAGAACTTTAAACCTCTTGAGGGATTCCCTTTTGAATACAGTTTCAGGTTTTGATTTGTTTCTCCACTGGCTTGCTAATGGATATTTGGATTGGTCATGGTGGCAAATTACCATTTTTACTCTGGTAGCAACCCACATCACGATTGCCGCAGTCACTATTTTCTTGCACCGTTGCCAGGCGCATCGCGCCTTGGACCTGCACCCAGTTGTTTCTCATTTCTTCCGATTTTGGCTTTGGTTAACCACGGGGATGGTTACTAAAGAGTGGGCCGCCATTCACCGCAAGCACCATGCTAAATGTGAAACTGTTGATGATCCCCATAGTCCACAAGTTTTAGGGATTAATACCGTTCTCTACCAAGGTGCTGAGCTCTATAAAAAAGAAGCAAAAAATAAAGAGACTCTAGAGAAGTATGGCCATGGCACTCCAGACGACTGGCTTGAACACAATATTTATTCCAAGTTTTCTTGGCAGGGTGTAGCCATCATGCTCATCATTGATGTGGTGTTGTTTGGTGCGATTGGCCTAACTGTTTGGGCGGTTCAAATGCTATGGATTCCAATTACTGCCGCTGGCATCATTAATGGAATCGGTCACTATTGGGGTTATCGTAATTTTGATTGCGAAGATGCCTCTAGAAATATTGTGCCGTGGGGAATTTTGATTGGTGGTGAAGAGCTCCATAACAATCACCATACTTTTGCAACAAGTGCAAAGCTCTCAAACAAATGGTACGAATTTGATATTGGTTGGATGTACATCAAGCTCATGAGCGCTGTTGGCTTGGCTACTGTGAAGAAGACTCCGCCTAAGCCTGTGCTAAGCGATTTACGTCCAGCAGATCAAAATACTTTAGAAGCCATCATTGCAAACCGCTATGAAATCATGGCGCGCTATAGTAAGACGCTACGCAGCTTCTTTAGCAATGAAGTTCAGCATATGCAGGTTTTGGCAGCGCATTTAAGCGATGCACGCACCTGGTTGGCCAAAGACGAGTCTCGTTTGACTGAGCAAGAGAAGGCAAACCTTGAAGAGCTGATGGCAACTAATGCTCAGTTACGCAAGATGATTGAAATGCGCCGTGAACTGCAAGCAATTTGGGGCCGTTCTTCGGCTTCGAGAGAGCAGCTTCTTGCGCAGTTACATGCATGGTGTCAACGCGCCGAAGAAAGTGGTTTAAGTAACTTGCGCGATTTCTCTCTGAGGTTGCGTCGCTACGCTTGAGCTTAAAAGCAAGTCATAGCCAGTAATAATTTTTATATTTTCTCGACAATAAAAAACCCGCTACTTAGCGGGTTTTTTATTGCTGTAAGTAATGTTACTTGAGCTTTGTTTCTTTGTAAGCGACGTGCTTGCGAATGGTTGGATCAAATTTCATGATCTCCATTTTCTCAGGCTTAGTACGCTTGTTTTTTGAAGTAGTGTAGAAGTGACCAGTACCTGCTGATGACTCCAACTTGATTTTTTCTCTGCCGCCTTTAGCCATTTGTGCGCTCCTTAAATTTCGCCACGTGCACGGAGATCAGACAACACAGCATCGATGCCGTTCTTGTCGATTACGCGCAAACCAGCATTGGTTAAGCGCAAGCTAATCCAACGGTTTTCAGATTCAACCCAGAAACGACGGTTTTGCAAATTCGGCAAAAAGCGACGCTTTGTTTTATTGTTTGCATGGGATACATTGTTGCCAACCATCGGCTTCTTCCCAGTGACTTGGCAAACTTTTGCCATGACATAACTCCATTAATTGCGAAAAAAGAAGATTGTATCAGTCCTAAGGTATTTTGGGCTAGCCCTAATTAGGCTTGTTTAGTGGGAATTGCATGCGAAAAGGGTCAATACTGGCAAAAAAGTCTTATAAGTTAGTAATCACTTTCAATTTATCTAATTATTCATAAGGCCTGCATCGGAAAACGAGAAAAATCCGCTACCACTCACAATGCAGTGATCCAAAAGCTGAATATCTACTAATTGCAGGGCATTAATAAGCACCTTGGTGAGTTCTTGGTCTGCTTCGCTAGGAAGAGGATTGCCGCTGGGGTGATTGTGAGCCACGATCAGGGCGCTGGCATTTTTAGCCAAGGCTTCCTTGAGGATTTCTCGGGGGTAAATAGCTGTTTGGGTAATGGAGCCCCTAAAAAGTTCATCACATTCAATGAGATGTAATCGAGAGTCTAAATAAAGGCACAGAAATACCTCATGGGGTAGTCGTCCAATTTTGACCTGCAAGAACTCTCTAACATGGTTTGGTGAGGAAAAAATAGGGTCTGTACTCAAGTTTTCTTTAAGACTGCGCTTAACCAGTTCATAGGCAGCTTGAATTTGCGACCATTTGGAGATTCCCATGCCGTGAATGCGTGTTAATTCTTCAGGGGTGGACGCTAGTAGCCTGGGTAGGCTTCCAAAATGATGGAGTAGATCCTTGGCTAGAGTTACTGCGCTTTTGCCCTTGACCCCCACTCGCAAGAAGATGGCCAATAATTCTGCGTCTGAGAGTGTTGCTGCCCCATTTAGGCGTAATTTCTCTCTGGGTTGTTCATTTTTTGGCCAGTTGCTTATCGGGGAATGCACATCTGCCGCGTGCCTAGATACAATCACCTTATGACTAAGCTTACTGTTTTGCCTAATTCCTATTTGACTCTCAACTATCGGCTCACTCTGCCTAATGGGGAGGATTACATCAACACCTTTGTTGATCGTCCTGCTACGGTTTTGATGGGGTCTGGACAATTTGCTCCTTGTTTTGAAAAGGTATTGCTAGGTTTAGGTGTTGGCGAGAAAAAAAGTGCAGTACTTGCGCCCGAAGAAAGTTTTGGCGAGCGTAAAGAAGACTTAGTGCAGTGGGTTTCTTTGAAAGCGCTTAAAGAAGGTCGCGATGATGATGTCGAATTTAATCCTGGTGATGTGATTGAATTCAATGCACCTGGTGGTGCTCAATATGCGGGTGTATTGCAATCGATTGATGCAGAGGGTGCGTGGTTTGACTTTAATCATCCTCTTGCAGGCAGGCCCGTGACCTTTGAAGCAGAAATTGTGGCGATTCTGTAAGTGATGATGCATTCTGATGACGCTGAAATTTTGATGGCTCAGCCGCGTGGTTTTTGTGCGGGCGTAGATCGTGCAATCAATATTGTGAATGAAGCTCTTAATCGTTTCGGTGCGCCAATTTATGTTCGTCACGAGATTGTTCATAACGCTTATGTTGTGAATGAATTGAGGGAGAAGGGCGCAGTATTTGTTGATGAATTGCATGAAGTTCCCAAGGGTGGCATTGTTGTATTTAGTGCGCATGGCGTTTCTCAAGAGGTGCGCAAAGATGCTCAGGAGCGAGGTTTGCAGGTGTATGACGCAACTTGTCCTTTGGTGACTAAAGTTCATCTTGAGGTCGTTAAGATGTGTAAGGATGGCTATACAGTGTTGATGATTGGTCACGCTGGGCATCCTGAGGTTGAAGGGACCATGGGTCAAGTTAAGGAAGGTGTTTTCTTAATCGAGAAGGTTGGCGATGTCGACTCTTTGCCGTTCCCTGCCGATGAGAAGATTGCTTTCGTTACCCAGACAACACTCTCAGTAGATGAGACAAAAGAAATTGTTGAAGCACTAACGAAAAAGTTTCCCAATATTGTTCAGCCTCGCAAACAAGATATTTGTTATGCCACCCAGAACCGTCAAGATGCGGTCAAATTTATGGCGCCCCAAGTTGAGGTGGTCATTGTGGTGGGAAGTGCGACTAGCTCGAACTCCAATCGCTTGCGTGAACTTTCTGAAAAGCTAGGCGTTCCTTCTTACATGGTGGATTCCCCCGAGCAATTAAAGCCTGAGTGGTTTGTGGGCAAAAAGCGCGTTGGTTTAACGGCCGGTGCTTCGGCTCCAGAGAGTTTGGCCCAATCTATTGTTCAACGCATTCAAGAGTTTGGCCCAAGACAGGTTCGTGCTTTGGATGGAGTGGTAGAGGATGTCACTTTTTCATTACCTAAAAATTTAGTTGACTGAAGTATTTATTCATAACAGAGGAGCTTTACATGACTCATTTAAAAGCGTCAAAAGTAATTTTTATGAAAAGTGCTATTGCAATATCGGTAGCGACTTTGATTTTGGCAGGCTGCGGTAAGGGTGGCGATAAAACTGCAGCAACTCCTGCTGATGCAGTAGAGGTAAAGATTGGACATGTCGCCCCTCTAACGGGACCAATTGCCCACTTGGGTAAAGACAATGAGAATGGTGCTCGCTTAGCGATTGAGGAAATTAATAAATCAGGGCTAACTATTGATGGAAAAAAAGTTGTGCTTACCCTAGTTCCTGAAGATGACGCGGAAGATCCTAAAACGGCAACTCAAGTAGCCCAAAAATTGGTTGATGCTAAGGTGGCTGGAGTGGTGGGGCATTTAAATTCTGGCACTAGTATTCCGGCCTCAAAAATTTATAGTGATGCAGGAATTACTCAGGTTTCTCCATCTGCAACTAACCCTGACTACACAAAGCAAGGTTTTAAAACTACTTATCGTTTGGTAGCCACAGATGCGCAGCAAGGCCCCGCATTGGCGAATTACGTTATTAATACTTTGAAGGCAAAAACGGTTGCCATCATTGATGATTCAACTCAATACGGAAAAGGTTTGGCTGACGAGTTTGAAAAAACTATTAAGGCAGCTGGTTTAAAGGTAGTAACGCGCGAAGCAAGCAATAACAAAGCAACTGATTTCAAAGCGATTTTGACTAAAGTAAAAGGCAGTAAGCCTGATGTCATTATGTATGGCGGCATGGATGCTACAGGTGGTCCATTGGCAAAGCAAGCGGCAGAGCTTGGGATACAAGCCAAGGTAGTTGGTGGTGACGGCATGTGCACCGAGAAGTTAATTGAATTGGCAGGTGAAGCAGTTGTTAATGTGACTTGCTCTGAAGCGGGTATGGCTCTATCTAAGATGGCGCAAGGCGCCGACTTCCAGAAACGTTATAAAGAACGCTTTAATTCAGATGTTCAGATTTATGCACCTTTCACATATGATGCTGTTTATGTTTTAGTTGACTCCATGAAGCGTGCAAATTCAACTGATCCGGCGAAGATATTGGCGGTAATGCCTGACACCAAAATGCAAGGTCTCGTTGGTAATATTGCATTTGATAACAAGGGAGATATGAAGGAAGGCGTGATTACTTTGTACGACTTTAAAGATAAGAAGAAAACGGTTTTTGATGTCATCAAGATGTAGTGACTTTTTAAGAAAAAATGGCGCCGCTACTGCGGTGCTATTTTTTTATTAAGACTAATATTCCTTTACTTAATGGATATCCTTCTTCAACAGATTATTAACGGCTTAGTGCTAGGTAGCATCTATGCGTTAATTGCGTTGGGATACACCATGGTGTATGGCGTTTTGGGAATCATTAATTTCGCGCATGGTGAAGTGTTGATGATTGGCGCGATGGTATCGCTTTCCTTATTGCGACTCATTTTGAGTCTGACGAGTGATTTGCCGGGTTGGCTCACGCTATTAATCGTATTGCCAGTCACTATGGCTGTCTGTGCGGGTTTGAGTTATTGGATTGAGCGAATTGCTTATCGCCCTTTACGCAATGCTCCCCGATTGGCTCCTTTGATCTCAGCGATTGGTATGTCGATACTTTTGCAAACCATTGCGATGATGATTTGGTCTCGTAATCCGATGACATATCCCCAACTTTTACCATCTACTCCCATCGAGTTATGGGGTACTGGCGCATCGATTACTGGAAAAGAAATCGTCATCATCGTAGTGGCATTGGTAGTGATGTCAGGCCTTTTGTTCTTGGTGGAAAAGACAAAGCTTGGCAGGGCTATGCGCGCCACTGCTGAGCAAACTCAAATCGCTTCTCTGATGGGTGTAAATCCGAATCGCGTGATTTCTATTACCTTTATGTTGGGTGGCGCATTGGCTGCTTTAGCAGGGGTGATGATTGCTAGCAACTATGGGAATGTGCATTTTTATATGGGCTTTATTCCTGGCTTAAAGGCTTTTACTGCAGCCGTTCTTGGTGGAATTGGCAATCTGCAAGGCGCAATGCTAGGAGGCTTGCTTTTGGGCTTGATTGAATCATTAGGAGCTGGATACATTGGTGAGCTAACGGGTGGAGTATTTGGATCTAACTATCAAGATATCTTTGCATTCCTTGTTTTGATCTTGGTACTAGTTTTACGACCTACTGGCTTATTGGGCGAGAAAGTTTCAGATCGTGCCTAGAAGCTTTTTAATGAATCGTCTCAGCCGGCCAGCCTACCTTTGGTTGGGTGTGCTTGCTTTACTTCTATTGCCTTGGGTAGTTGGTGCAAGCGGAGGTAATTATTGGGTCAGGGTATTAGACTTTGCTTTACTTTATATCGTTTTAGCCCTTGGTTTAAATGTAGTTGTAGGTTTTGCCGGACTATTAGATCTTGGTTATATAGCTTTCTACGCACTGGGTGCATATAGCTTTGCGTTATTGGCTTCACCTCATTTGCCTCAGCAATTTGAAACGATTGCGGCGGCATTTCCAGAGGGGATGCATTTTTCACCTTGGATGGTTGCGATCTTCTCGATTGTTCTGGCCGCCTTGTTTGGAATTACTTTAGGCTTGCCAACTCTGCAGTTGCGTGGTGACTATTTGGCGATCGTTACTTTGGGATTTGGTGAAATTATTCGCATCTTTATGAATAATTTAGATAGACCATTAAATCTCACCAATGGCCCTAAGGGCATTTCTGCAATAGACCCAATTCAATTATTTGGCATTTCATTTGCCAAAACTTTGGATTTGGGATTTATAAAAATTCCAGGCCTGTATCTGGTGTTTTATCTATTTTTATCTCTAGCGATATTAGTAACAATTGTTTGCTTGCATTTACAAGACTCTCGAATTGGGCGCGCTTGGGTGGCGATACGTGAAGATGAGATTGCGGCTAAAGCCATGGGCATTAATACCCGCAATATGAAGTTATTAGCCTTTGCAATTGGCGCCTCTTTTGCTGGCGTTGCTGGAGTGCTGTTTTCAGCCTTTCAAGGTTTTGTTTCTCCGGAATCATTTACGCTTTGGGAGTCGATTGTCATCTTAGCCATGGTTGTGCTGGGCGGTATTGGACATATACCAGGGGTAATTTTGGGAGCGGTATTGCTTGCGATATTCCCAGAAATTTTGCGTGGGATCGCTCAACCATTACAACAAGCTCTGTTTGGGCATGTCATTGTGGATGTTGAGATTATTCGTCAATTGATTTATGGCTTGGCTTTGATTTTGATCATGCTCTATCGCCCTGGTGGCATTTGGCAAAAGAGCGGAGTAAGGTAATGAGAGCTCCCCATTTGCTTTTAGATGTAACCGATGTTTCTAAGCGCTTTGGCGGAGTCCAAGCTCTTGAATTCGTTAGTCTGCAAGTACCCCATGGCTCAATTGTTGGACTTATTGGCCCAAATGGAGCTGGCAAGACAACTTTCTTTAATGTAATTACGGGCTTGTATCCAGCTGATACAGGAATTTTTTTATTTAATGGCAAGTCTTATTTTCCAGAGTCTGTATCAGAAGTTACTAAGTCAGGTTTAGCAAGAACATTTCAAAATATTCGTCTTTTTGGTGAAATGACGGTTCTTGAAAATGTGATGGTAGGTTGCCACTGTCGATCAAAAGCGGGCTTGCTTGGGGCGATCTTTCGTTTTCCATCTACTAGGCGTGAAGAACGGGAGATAAGACATAAAGCGCAGAATCTATTGGCTTATGTTGGTCTGAGTGATTTTGCTCAGATGCAAGCTCGAAATCTTTCTTATGGGCATCAACGTCGTCTTGAGATAGCGAGGGCCTTGGCAACTGAGCCCAAACTTCTAGCGCTAGATGAGCCCGCTGCTGGTATGAATGCGACTGAGAAATTGGAGTTGCGCGAATTATTGCTGCGCATTCGAGCTGACGGGAAAACAATTTTGCTGATTGAGCATGATGTGAGCCTCGTCATGGGTATCTGTGACAATCTTACAGTACTGGATTATGGCAAAGTGATTGCCTCAGGAAGTCCAGCGGATGTGCGTGTGCATCCAGAGGTGATTAAGGCTTATCTTGGTCAGGGGGCCGTATGATGAGTGCGCTTTTGAATGTGAAAAATTTAAAAGTGGCTTATGGAGGCATTAATGCAGTTAAGGGGATTGATTTACATGTAGATCATGGTGAATTAGTTGCCTTAATTGGTGCCAATGGCGCTGGTAAAAGCTCAACCTTAAAAGCTATTGCAGGCTTGCTTCCATCAACAACTGGTGAGATTGATTTTGCAAATCAGGAAACCAAAAAACTTCCCGCTTATGAATTAGTCCGTCTTGGGTTGGGTATGGTTCCAGAGGGGCGCGGCGTATTTAAGCGCATGACTATTTTGGAGAACCTCCAGATGGGCGCTTATTTAAAATCAGACGCTAAACAAGTTGCACGCAAGCTAGAAGAAATCTTCTTATACTTTCCGAGATTAAAGGAGCGATTGTCTCAATTAGCAGGCACGCTCTCTGGTGGAGAACAGCAAATGGTTGCTATGGGCAGGGCGATGATGGCAGAGCCAAAGTTATTGCTGTTGGATGAGCCTTCTATGGGCTTATCGCCGATTATGGTTGAGACGATCTTTGATGTTATTCGTAGCCTGTCTTCTGACGGCATGACTATTTTGCTAGTTGAGCAAAATGCACGCCTTGCCTTAAAGATGGCCAATCGTGCTTATGTCATGGAAAGCGGTTTAATAACTTTGACTGGATCAGGTAGTGAATTACTTGAGGATCCCAGAGTAAAGACTGCCTATCTAGGTGAGTAGACAGGCAAAGCGGAAGACCAGTCTTAGGCTACTTCTCTGAGTAATTCCCGCAGGATATTACACATCTGACGAATTTCATCATCAGATACATTCAGGGCAGGCATAAAGCGCAATAGGTTTGGGCGCGGTGAATTAATTAATAAACCCTCAGGGCTACGTTCACGTGCGAGCTCAACTAGTTTTCCACCAATATCTTTGCCCAACATCAAGGCGCGTAGCAATCCTTCGCCACGCTCACCTTCCAAATTGAACTCAGCACAAAGCTTGAGCAACTCTGCTTTCAGTAGTTCGCCTTTAGCTTTTACGCTGTCCAAGAATCCTGGGGCTAAGAGTTGCTCGATGACGCTGATGCCAACAGCTGTCATCAGTGGATTGCCATTGTAGGTACCACCTTGATCGCCAGGTACAAAGCAAGCCACCTCATTCGTTGCCAGCAAGGCTGCCAAAGGAACGCCACCACCAATGCCTTTGCCTAGGGTCATGATGTCAGGTTCAATGCCGTAGTTTTGGTAGGCAAATAGGGTTCCAGTTCGACCGCAACCCGCTTGTACCTCATCAACAATTAAAAGGATATTATTTTCTTTGGTGAACTTGCGCAGTTCGCGCATAAATTCTTTAGTAGCTGGAATCACACCACCTTCACCCTGAACTGGCTCAAGCATGACTGCAACTGTTTTATCGGTTACGAGTTTTTTAACCGACTCCAAGTCATTTAAATCAGCTTTTGGAAAACCTGCTACCTGAGGAGCAAACATTGTGTCCCAACCTGGTTTTCCTGAGGCGCTCATTGTTGCTAATGTACGTCCATGAAAACTATGATCAAACGTAATAATTTCAAATGCGCCAGATTTGTTGAGTTGACCCCATTTGCGAGCTAGCTTGATCGCGCCCTCATTAGCTTCGGCACCGCTATTAGCGAAGAAGACTTTATCAAAGCAGCTCTTTTCTGTTAGCAGGTTCGATAGTCCAATCATGGGTTCGTTATAGAACGCAGGACTTGGATTAATTAGCTTCTTTGCTTGCGCATTAAGCGCCTCAATCATTCCTGGGTTTCCATGACCTAAGCAATTGACTGCCCAACCTTGCAAAAAATCCAAATATCGTTTGCCATTGTTATCCGTAAGCCATGAGCCCTTGCCTTCAACCATCACAACATCTGGGCGTGGGGTAATAAACATGACTGCGTGGGTATCAATAGGCTGTATGGGGTTATTCATGCTGGTCTAGGATGATTGGTAATAAAAAATAAGTTCTATTATCTCGCTGATTTGACTTTTAGAGCTCTTCAGAAATCGCTAAATCAGCCGCGCTGGTAAATGAGTCTGCAAAAAATTCTTCTTCAGGAAGTTGGCATTGGGATGAGAAGTCATTTCTGGCGGCATTGACCATCATTGGGGCGCCACAAGCATAGACTTGAAAGCCCTTCATGTTTGGATGATCATCCATGACTGCCTGATGAACAAAGCCAGTGCGACCATGCCAAGCATCTTCCGTCAAAGCATCAGAAATGACCGGAATGTACTGAAAGTCTGCAATCTCATTTGCCCAGTTTTTGCAAAGATCATCTAGGTATAGATCGCTTGGGCGACGTCCGCCCCAGTAAAGATGAATAGGGCGATGTATCTTCTTTGCCTGCATTTGCTCAATGATTGATTTGATTGGGGCAAAGCCTGTTCCAGCTGCGACAAAGATGATAGGTTTCTTGGAGTCTTCCCTTAAAAAGAAACTCCCTAGTGGCCCTTCAAAACGAAGAATATCTTTCTCTTTTAGAGATGGAGTGGATACGCCAAAGACAAAGTCTGTAAATAAGCCACCAGGTAAATGGCGGATATGTAACTCCAGTGGCCCCTCTTGCTCGGGAGCATTAGCAATTGAATACGCGCGACGCTGACCATCTTTAAGAAGGAACTCAATATATTGACCAGCTAAAAACTGGAAGCGTTCGGCTGCTGGCAGTTGAAGTTTCAGAATGGCAACATCGCCACTTGGTTTCTCAATGGTATTGACGCGGCACGGGACCTTACGAATCGCAATATCCCCCGCACCTTGAACTTCACGTGCTTCAATTAAGAGGTTTGAAAGTGGGTGCGCGCAACAAAACAGAATGCTGCCTGACGTCTCATCTGCTTTGCTAAGAGCGCTTTCGCTATGTTGACCATGCTTGACTTGCCCTTCTAAAGCTTTGCCTTTGCAAGAGCCACAAGCCCCATTTTTACAACCATAGGGAAGATTAATGCCTTGACGAAGGGCGGCTTCCAGAAGATTTTCATCTGGATTGACTGTAAATTGTTTACCGCTCGTTTTGAGCGTGACTTGGTAAGACACTCTCATTCCTTTCAAAAATCGTTACGATGTCACTTATGCAATCTTTTGGTAAACCATCAATCCTGATTATTGGCTGCGGAGATATTGGACTTCGGGTGGCTAAACAGCTTTCGCGTAGCCATCGTGTTTTTGCTCTCACATCACAACGCACTCGATTTCAGGAGTTGAGGGAGGTTGGCGCAATTCCAATTTTGGGGAATCTGGACTATCCAGAATCCTTGTGGCGCCTTGGCGGTTTAGCTCAAACCGTGATTCATTTGGCGCCACCGCAAAATAGTGGGAATCGTGATTGCCGAACCCGCAACCTACTCCGAATTTTATCCCAAGGCTCTAATACCGTCAGGCGCCTGATTTATATCAGCACGACTGGCGTGTATGGTGATCATCGGGGCGCTAAGGTGAGTGAAGTGACCCCAGTTAATCCCCAGAGTGAGCGCGCCAAGAGGCGAGTTGATGCGGAGCGTGCTTTGCGTCTTTGGGCGCCTGCGCATGGGGTAACTTTAACGATTTTGCGTGTGCCAGGTATTTATGCTGCGGACCGCCTTCCGCTCCAACGTCTTCAAGCTAAAACACCCGCCTTAGTGCCGCAGGAAGATGCATATTCCAACCATATACATAGTGATGATTTAGCGAGACTGGTATGCGCAGCAGTTTATTTTTCTAAGCCGCAGCGGGTGATTAATGCCTGCGATGGTCAGGAATCCAAAATGGGCGATTACTTTGATGAAGTTGCTGATGCTTTTGGATTGGCGAGGCCAGAAAGATTACCTAGAGATGAACTGCAAAAATTGGTCAGCCCAATGCTTTGGTCGTTTATGCGAGAGTCACGCAGAGTGACAAACACACGTTTACATGAACTCAAAAGACCACTTCGCTATCCCAGCGTAAAACATTTTTTAAAAACTATTTCCAAGAATCCTTAAGGCCAACTGTGCGGTTAAATACTGGCTTGCCAGGTTTGGAGTCATTTTTATCGGCAACAAAGTAGCCATGTCGTTCAAACTGAAAACGATCTTCAGCTTTGACATCCTTCATAGAAGGCTCTAGATAGGCTTCAATAGTTTGCTTGGAATTGGGATTAATAGCATCCAAGAAATTTTTATCACCGCTATCTGGATGTGGATCAGTAAAGAGGTGATCGTAAAGGCGCACTTCTGCAGGGATGGCTTCGGCGGCGCTGATCCAATGAATATTGCCTTTGACTTTGTAATCATTAGATCCTGGAGTACCGCTCTTGCTATCTGGGAAATGAGTCACAGTAACTTGTGTGACGTTGCCTTGTGCATCGGTTTGAAATCCAGTGCATTCAACGACAAAGCCATGGCGCAAACGAACGCGACTACCAGGCTGATCCCCAATCGGTGGGTATAGCCTGAAGAATCCTTTGATAGGCTCTTGCATAAAGTCATCCGCCTCAATCCACAGTTCACGTGTGAAATTAAAGTCACGATTACCCCACTCTGGATGATTTGGGTGGCGTGGTGCGGAACATGCTTCTTTTGCTGAAGCATCAAAATTTTCAACAATAAGTTTTAATGGTTTAAGTACTGCAGTAGCTCGTGGTGCCCTAACTTCAAGATCATCGCGTAAGGCTTGATCAAGAGTGCTCATATCAATCCAACTATCTGCTTTTGATACGCCAATACGTTCACAAAATAAACGAATACTTTCAGGGGTATAGCCACGACGTCGAATACCAACGATGGTAGGCATACGCGGATCATCCCAGCCTTCTACATGCTTTTCTTCAACAAGCTGCAAGAGTTTGCGTTTGCTGGTGATGGTGTAGGTCAGATTGAGGCGAGCGAATTCATATTGATGCGGAACGGGGTCTTTGAAGACGCCAAGCTCTTTTAGTGAGTTCACAATCCAGTCATAGAGTGGACGATTGTTTTCAAACTCCAACGTACATATGGAGTGAGAGACATTTTCTAGTGCATCTGAGATGCAATGAGTAAAGTCGTATAGCGGGTAGATGCACCACTTGTTTCCAGTGCGATGATGGTCGGTATGGCGAATGCGATATACAACGGGATCGCGCATGACTATATTCGGATGCGACATGTCAATCTTCAGGCGCAGAACGTGTTCGCCATCTTTGTACTTTCCATCGCGCATCTCTCGAAATAATGCGAGATTTTCTTCAGGGCTGCGATTGCGATAAGGACTATTTTTTCCTGCTTGGCCAAAATTACCGCGATTGGTGTGGATGTCTTCAGCGCTTTGACTATCCACATAGGCCTTACCGTTCTGAATCAAAATCTCGGCAAATTCATAGAGATGATCAAAGTAATCGCTCGCGTGATAAAGATGTGTGCCCCAATCGAACCCGAGCCATTTCACCGCATCCAAAATACTATCGGCGTACTCAACATCTTCTTTAACTGGATTGGTGTCATCGAGACGCATATTGCAGCGAGCACCGCCAGCTTGATTGTTGTAATCAGCGGCTAGGCCAAAGTTCAAGCAGATACTTTTGGCGTGACCAATATGCAAATATCCATTAGGTTCTGGCGGAAAACGCGTGATGACGGATGGAATAGCTTCCCCTGCTAAATTGGTGCGCTGAGAAAAAGCCCCGCTCGCTAAATCTTGATCGATGATTTGGCGTAAGAAGTTGGAGGGTTCGGCCGCGGCGCCGGCATTTGGTTTGGAGGGTTTGCTATCTTGGGACATAGCCACATTGTAGAGAAAACCCCGAGACCCATAAAGAAAAAGCCCGCAAACTACAGCGGGCTTGTTTCTAGAGAGGCGGTAGAAATTAATCTTCCACGAATGCCTCTTCACGAGTTTTCTTCACTGCAGGCAGTGCCACGATCACCACTAGGAGGGCTGCTGCGATTAGCAGACCCAAGGAAAGTGGACGGGTTACGAAAGTAGTGAAGTCACCGCGGGACAGCAATAAGGCGCGGCGGAAGTTCTCTTCCATCATTGGTCCGAGCACAAAGCCCAATAGCAATGGAGGTGGTTCGCAGCCTAGCTTGAAGAATAGGTAACCAATCAAGCCGAAGCCCGCTGTTACATATACATCAAATACGGTGTTATTAACGGTATACACGCCTATACAGCAGAACACCAAAATAGCTGGGTAGAGGAAGCGATAAGGAATCTTCAAGAGCTTCACCCAAATGCCAATGAGTGGCAAGTTCAAGAGGATCAACATCACGTTACCAATCCACATGGAGGCAATCAGACCCCAGAACAATGCTGGATTGCTGGTCATCACTTGTGGACCAGGTTGAATGTTGTGAATCGTCATTGCGCCCACCATCAAGGCCATCACTGCGTTTGGTGGAATACCTAATGTAAGTAATGGAATGAATGAGGTTTGAGCAGCCGCATTATTTGCTGCTTCTGGACCTGCGACACCTTCAATGGCGCCTTTACCAAACTCATGACTGTACTTGGAAGATTTTTTCTCAACTGAGTAAGCGCCAAAGGCTGCCAAAGCGGCGCCACCACCTGGCAAGATACCTAAAACGGAACCAATCGTTGTTCCACGCAAAATAGATGGAACCATGCGTTTCACATCAGATTTAGTTGGAACCATGCTAGTGAGCTTATTGAGGAAGCCCTCATCTTCGCCAGACTTCTCTAGGTTACCCATGATCTCGGCAAAACCAAATACGCCCATGGCAACTGCTACGAAACCGATGCCATCGCTCAATTCAGGGATATCAAAAGCATAACGAGATACGCCTGAGTTAACGTCAGTGCCAATCAGGCCCATTAAAAGGCCTAAGATGATCATGCCAATAGCCTTAATCAAAGAGCCGGATGCCAATACAACCGCACCAATTAAACCTAAGACCATCAAGGAGAAGTATTCGGCAGGACCGAACTTAAAGGCCAACTGAGACAGTGGCGCGGCAAAGGCAGCCAATACTAAAGTTGCCACGCAACCAGCGAAGAACGAACCCATACCAGCAGTAAAGAGAGCAACACCAGCGCGGCCATTGCGAGCCATCTGGTAACCATCAATTGCCGTTACCACCGAGGAGGTCTCCCCTGGAATGTTTAGTAGGATCGCGGTTGTTGAACCACCGTATTGAGAGCCGTAGTAGATACCAGCTAACATAATCAGTGCTGCGATTGGAGGTAAGGCATAAGTAGCTGGCAAAAGCATCGCAATGGTTGCGATTGGGCCAAGACCTGGCAATACGCCGATGAGAGTCCCTAAAATACAGCCGATAAGGCAGTAGAGAAGATTTTGTAATGTGAACGCGGTATCGAAACCGAGTGCTAGGTTAGCAAATAAATCCATTTTCAGAGTCCCGGTTCGTTATTGTTGTAGGAATACAGGCAGGAGTGGGAACTGAAGTTTCAGGCCCAACACGAATACTGAATAAGTAAATGCAACAAGGAAGCCTGCATTAATTAATGAGCCTTTCCAAGTGAATTCCTTGCTAGCGCTTGCAGATACTAAAACTAAAACAACCACTGCAATTAAAAATCCAAGACGCGGTAACAATAAACCGTAAAGAATTACTGAACCAGTAATTTGAGCGATGATTCGCCAGTTGAATTTTGGGATACTTTCAATCGCCGCTTTTGCATTGAGTGACTGAACTAAAACCAAAAGTCCCAGGAGGGCCATTAGGATGCCCAAGAAGAATGGGAAATACCCTGGACCCATTTTTGCAGCGGTGCCCATAGGGTATTGAGTTGCCATGATGGTGAAGAAGAGGCCGATCACTATATACATGACTCCAGCCCCAAAATCCCGTTGATTGCGAATTTTCAAGTTGCTCTCCTTGTTGTCGACTTAACTGTCGATTTTTATTGATGTTGTGGGATTGTAAGGCAGGTTTGGGGCTTCTTGTCTAGCGTTTGCCCTAGGCTAGTGCCAATGCGATAATTATTGCCATGAAAGTCTCCCAAATTCGCCAGGCTTACCTGGACTTCTTTGCCCAAAAAGGCCACCAAATCGTTCCATCTAGCCCTGTGGTGCCAGGTGATGACCCAACCCTGCTATTTACTAATGCGGGAATGAACCAGTTTAAAGATGTGTTTTTAGGCTTTGATAAGCGCCCATATCAACGCGCTACGACGGCCCAAAAGTGCATTCGGGCCGGAGGAAAGCACAACGATTTGGATAACGTCGGGTATACAGCCCGCCATCACACCTTTTTTGAAATGCTGGGAAATTTCTCGTTTGGAGACTATTTCAAGAAAGACGCAATCCAATTTGCATGGGATTTATTAACGCAAGTCTTTGAATTACCTAAAGAAAAACTCTTGGTAACCGTATACGCAGAGGATGATGAGGCGTACGAGATTTGGAATAAACAAATAGGAGTACCCGCTGATCGCATCATTAGGATCGGTGATAACAAGGGTGCACGTTACGCATCAGATAATTTTTGGATGATGGGTGATACGGGACCGTGTGGTCCTTGTACTGAAATCTTCTACGATCACGGCGAGCACATTCCTGGCGGCCCTCCTGGAAGCCCAGATGAGGATGGCGATCGCTTCATCGAAATTTGGAACAATGTTTTTATGCAATTCAACCGGGACGAAGCGGGTGTGATGCATCCGTTACCAAAGCCTAGTGTTGATACTGGTATGGGTCTTGAGCGTATTGCCGCTGTGTTGCAGCATGTTCACTCCAATTATGAAATCGATCTTTTCGTTAATTTGCTCAAAGCCTCAAAGGAGGCGGTAGATGCTGCTGGCGGGGGTAACTGCGATGCGGCGAGCCCCTCCTTGAAAGTGATCGCTGACCACATCCGCGCCTGCAGCTTTATTGTGGTTGATGGCGTGATTCCAGGTAATGCTGGACGAGGGTATGTATTGCGTCGCATTGCCCGTCGTGCGATTCGACATGGATATAAGCTAGGTGCCCGTAAACCATTCTTTTATCAATTGGTACCAGCGCTTGTAAAAGAAATGGGCGATGCTTATCCAGAATTGCGTGCAGCACAAGACAAGGTTAGCGAAGTACTCAAGCAAGAAGAAGAGCGTTTCTTCCAAACGATTGCTAATGGTATGGAAATTTTGGACGGCGCTTTAGCAGGCGGCGCAAAAGTAGTTGATGGTGAGACAGCTTTCCGTCTACATGACACTTTTGGGTTCCCGTTGGATTTGACGGCTGATGTTTGTCGTGAACGCGGCGTTACTGTTGATGCGGATGGTTTTGAGCTGGCGATGCAAAAGCAGCGTGATCAGGCTAGGGCTGCGGGAAAGTTCAAGGTAGCTCAGGGATTAGATTACAAAGGTGCGCCAACTCAGTTTCATGGCTATGACACTCTAAAACACGAAGGCGCTAAAGTGACTGCCTTGTATGTTGATGGCTCAGCTGTGTCGTCTGTCAAAGCTGGTGATGCAGCCGTGATTGTCTTGGATAACACTCCTTTTTATGCCGAGTCTGGTGGTCAGGTTGGTGATAAGGGGGAACTTCGTAATGAAAGCATTCGCTTTGCCGTGGAAGATACTTTTAAGATCCAAGCGGATGTGTTTGGTCATCAGGGCGAAGTGCTTGAGGGTGAGCTCAAGGTTGGGGATGTACTGAATGCATTGGTAGATGCACAGCAAAGAACTGACACGATGCGCAACCACAGTGCAACTCACATCTTGCATAAAGCGTTACGCGAAGTGTTGGGTGATCATGTGCAACAAAAGGGTTCGTTGGTTGATGCTACTAAGACCCGTTTCGACTTTACTCACAATGCGCCAATTACGGCTGAGCAAATTCGTCGTATTGAGGATATTGTGAATCTAGAGATTCTTGAAAATACAGCCACCTCTGGCAAGGTGATGTCTTTGGATGACGCACAAAAGACGGGTGCCATGATGCTCTTTGGTGAGAAGTATGGTGATGAGGTGCGTGTTCTGGAGATTGGCTCTTCTAAGGAGCTATGTGGCGGTACTCACGTGTCACGCACTGGGGATATTGGCAGCTTAAAGATTGTTTCAGAAGGTGGCGTGGCTGCGGGTATTCGTCGGGTGGAAGCTGTCACTGGAAAGAACGCATTACAGTTTTTACAAAACTTAGAAGACAGGGTCAATGAGGCTGCGAGCATCCTTAAAACACACCCTGGGGATTTGGTAAATCGTGTTGCGCAATTGCAAGAAAGCCTGCGACAGGCTGAGCGCGAACTAGAGAAAGCCAATTCTAAATTAGCAGCAAGCCAAGGTGATGAGTTAGCTAGTCAAGCGATCGATGTGAACGGCATCAAAGTACTTGCTGCTCGTTTGGATGGTGCGGATGCTGGCGTGCTACGGGAGACAATGGACGCACTTAAAGCAAAGCTAAAGACTGCCGCTATTGTTTTAGCCTCGGTGCAAGGTGGCAAGGTGAGTTTGATTGCAGGTGTAACTGCGGACTCCATAGGTAAATTGAAGGCAGGCGATCTAGTGAACTTTGTTGCTCAACAGGTTGGTGGTAAGGGTGGTGGCAAGCCTGAGATGGCAATGGCTGGGGGCACGGATCCGAGTAAATTGGGTTCTGCTCTAGAGAGTGTTAAAGATTGGGTAGCAAGCAAATGAGTGAAGCTGTGAATATTGCCTTTAATGCAGAGGTCGATGCCATTGGGATGAATTGCCCTTTGCCTATCTTGCGTACAAAAAAAGCTTTAGCAACGATGCAATCTGGAGAAGTATTGAAGATTAAAGCAACGGATGCGGGGGCTGCCCATGACTTTCCGGCTTTTGCTAAACAAACTGGAAATGAGCTGCTCGCCAGTACAACTGAAGGTGATGTGCTAGTTTTCTTTATGAAACGTAGATAAGCAAACATCTCTTATCTTTGAGTGAGCACATAAATTTGGACGTTCATTGAGGCAAGAAAAAAGGCAGAGTTCGACCTCTGCCTTTTGTATTTTGTCTACCCAGTGTTTAGCTTAAAGAGCGACTCTTGAGATAGTCAGCAAAGTCACTAGATACCTCTGGGTGACGCAAGGCAAACTCTACAGAAGCTTTGAGGTAGCCCAATTTGCTGCCGCAGTCATAGCGCACACCATCATATTCATAGGCAAAAACCAGCTCTTCTTTTAACAAAGAGGCGATGGCATCAGTGAGTTGAATTTCACCACCCGCACCTGGCTTGAGATTACGTATATGACTGAAGATGTCAGATGACAAAACATAGCGACCAACAACTGCGAGATTGGACGGTGCGTCTTTTGGTTGAGGCTTTTCTACAATGCCATTGAGGCGATGAATGCCTTTTGATACTTCAGTGCCTGAAACAATGCCGTACGAGCTACTCTTGGCTGGATCAATCTTTTCTACGGCTAGTACTGATCCATTCTGCTCTTCAAAGACTTTTAACATTTGCTTAAGAACGGGTGGTTGGCCATCCAATAAGTCATCAGCCAGAATGATGGCGAATGGTTCGTCACGCACTAGTTTTTCTGCGCACAATACCGCATGGCCAAGGCCAAGAGCCTCTGGCTGTCGCACATAGACACAATCTACATGACTCGGTTTTACGCTGCGGACAATCTCAAGAAGTGCCTGTTTATTTTTCGCTTCTAACTCAGCTTCAAGTTCATAGGCTTTATCAAAGTGATCTTCAATAGCTCGTTTACTACGTCCAGTAACGAAAATCATTTCAGTGATGCCTGCAGCGATAGCTTCTTCAACCGCGTATTGAATTAGTGGCTTGTCGACCACATTCAGCATCTCTTTAGGGCTGGCCTTAGTGGCGGGCAAGAAGCGTGTGCCTAGGCCCGCAACCGGAAAGACTGCTTTGGTGACTGCTTTAGTGCTTAATGGCATATGACTTCCAATCGCTTTATTTGAGTGCTACTTATTTGAGACGCTCTAATTGTGCAACAAGCTTCTCATGATTTTGTTCAAATCCTGCCAGACGTTGTTTTTCCTGTGCAACCACTTCTGCTGGGGCGCGAGCCACAAAGCTTTCGTTGGTTAGCTTGCCCTTAGCTTTATTGATTTCATTGGCTAGGCGCTCAATTTCCTTGCCCAGGCGAACACGTTCGGCTGCGACATCCACCTCAATCTTGAGTAAAAGCTTGATATCGCCCACCAGCGCTATTGGTGCCCCAGGAGCATCTTTTTCAAGCGCAGATTCATCAGTGTAAATTTTTACTTCCGTTAACTTAGCCAGTGCCATGAGATAAGGAGTGGCTATTTTTAGGAACTCTTGTGGCCCGAAGATCCACAGTGGAACCTTTTGCCCTGGGGGAACTTGCATCTCACCACGCAAGTTACGACACGCATCCACAATCGCCTTAACTTGTGCAACCCAAGCTTCACTTTGCTCATCGATTTTCTCAGGCTGGGCAACAGGGTAAGGTTGAAGAGCAATAGTTTGTTTGGCTTGCTGTGCCAAATCTTTTCCAGACTTTGGACCAACGGTTTGCCAAAGCGTTTCGGTAATGAATGGAATTAATGGGTGCGCTAAGCGCAGAATGGTTTCTAAGACACGCAAGAGCGTGCGACGAGTGGCGCGTTGCTGTGCCGGTGTGCCTGTTTGTAGTTGAACTTTAGCAAGCTCTAGATACCAATCACAATACTCATCCCAAACAAATTGGTAGATGCTGCTGGCAATATTGTCAAAGCGGTAATTCTCAAATCCTTTGGCGACATCGGCTTCAGTTCTTTGGAGTTGAGATACGATCCATTTATCTGCAGGCGAAAAGTCTAAATAACCATCAGGACCGCATTGGTTGTCGCATGGCGCTAAGCCATTATCTTCATCATTGCCAGGGCAGTTCATCAGAACAAAGCGTGTGGCGTTCCAAAGTTTGTTGCAGAAATTACGATAACCCTCGCAACGTTTTTGGTCAAAATTGATATTGCGGCCAAGCGAAGCTAGGGATGCAAAAGTAAAACGCAAGGCATCAGTACCAAAAGCTGGAATACCATCCGGAAATTCTTTTTTGGTTTTCTTGCTAATACTCTCCGCCTGTTTTGGATTCATGAGGCCAGTAGTTCGCTTGCTTACTAACTCCTCAATCTTGATGCCATCTATTAAGTCAATTGGATCCAAAGTATTGCCTTTGGACTTGCTCATTTTTTGACCTTCAGCATCACGTACTAGACCATGCACATAGACCGTATGAAATGGCACCTTTCCTGTGAAGTGGCAGGTCATCATGACCATGCGGGCTACCCAGAAGAAAATAATGTCAAATCCAGTGACTAAAACAGAGGAGGGTAAGAAATGATTTAGTGCTGGAGTTTCATCAGGCCAACCTAATGAGCTAAAAGGTACAAGGGCAGAGCTGAACCAAGTATCGAGAACATCTGGGTCGCGATTAAGTTTGCCGGTATAGCCTGCGGCAGCAGCTTTGGCCTTAGCTTCTTCTTCAGAGCGACCAACAAAAATCTGCCCATCATCACCATACCAAGCTGGGATTTGGTGGCCCCACCAAAGTTGACGAGAGATGCACCAGTCCTGAATATTTTCCAACCATTGTGTATAGGTATTAATCCAATTTTCAGGAACGAGTTTGATATCGCCCTTGGTAACCGCATCTAATGCTGCGCCTGCAATCGAAGAGCCTGGCTGATATTTATTATCAGGGCTTGGTTTGGACATAGCGACAAACCATTGATCCGTGAGCATTGGCTCAATAATGGTTTGAGTTCGATCACCACGTGGCACCATCAATTTATGTGGCTGAACTTTTTCTAATAGGCCAGCAGCATCTAAATCTGTTACTACTTGTTTGCGTGCTGCAAAACGTTCCATGCCCCTGTATGCTGCTGGAGCATTTTCATTAATCATGGCATCCAAAGTGAGGATGTTGATCATTGGTAATTGATGACGTTGACCTACTGCATAGTCGTTGAAGTCGTGCGCAGGAGTTACTTTGACAACACCGGTTCCAAAGTTCAAATCTACATAATCATCAGCAATGATGGGAATTTGGCGATCGCATAAAGGCAAGTTGACTGATTTGCCAATGAGATGCTTGTAACGCTCATCCTCTGGATTCACCATGACGGCGACGTCACCCAGCAGGGTTTCAGGGCGAGTGGTGGCAACTGTCAGGTGACCCGATCCATCTGTCAATGGATAACGGATATGCCACATTGAGCCATCTTCTTCTTCGCTAACCACTTCTAAATCAGAGACGGCAGTACCAAGAACGGGATCCCAGTTCACTAAACGTTTGCCGCGATAAATCAAACCTTGCTCATGCAGGCGAACAAAAACTTCAACTACTGCCTTGGACATCTTGCTGTCCATTGTGAAATATTCTTTACCCCAATCAATCGAAGCGCCTAAACGACGAATTTGACGTGTGATGGTGTTGCCAGATGTTTCTTTCCACTCCCACACTTTTTCCAAGAACTTATCGCGACCTAAATCGTGGCGAGATATTTTTTGTGCATCTAATTGACGCTCGACCACAATTTGAGTGGCAATACCGGCATGATCAGTGCCGGGAACCCAAAGGGTATTTTTGCCCGACATCCGCGCATGACGAACCAAGCCATCCATGATGGTTTGATTAAAGGCGTGACCCATGTGAAGGGTGCCTGTGACGTTAGGGGGAGGTAGCTGAATAGAAAAATCACCTTTGCCCTCATCCATGCTGGCATCGGCAATGCCGCGGCGCTCCCATTCTGGACCCCAGTGGGCTTCTATCGGGGCGGGTTCATAGGATTTGGCGAGTTCATCTGCTGAGCTAGCCGTTGGTGAATTAGGGGTATTTGAGGCATTTGGCATAAGAGGCAAATTATAATTGGGCTGATGTACTCAGACTTGCTCGCGAACCTCAATCCAGAACAGCGCGAGGCAGTGACCCTCCCGCCTGTTAATGAAAATGGCCAAGCCCAATCAGCCTTGATTTTGGCTGGCGCTGGGAGCGGCAAGACCCGCGTCCTTACCACCCGTATAGCCTGGTTGATTCAGACCGGGCAGGTATCGCCTATTGGCATCCTGGCTGTAACCTTTACCAATAAGGCCGCCAAAGAGATGATGCTCCGTCTCAGCGCCATGTTGCCCATTAATACTCGGGGGATGTGGATTGGTACCTTTCATGGCCTATGTAACCGTTTATTGCGCGCTCATCACAAAGAAGCGGGATTGCCTTCCACATTCCAGATTTTGGATACCCAAGATCAACTATCTGCTATCAAGCGTCTATTAAAGGGCTTGAAAGTTGATGATGAAAAATACCCCGCAAAACAATTGCAGTACTTCATTGCACATGCCAAAGAGCGAGGACAGCGCGCTAAGGATTTGGCGGTTGGCGACGATTTTCAGGCAAAAATGGCGCAACTGTATGCGGCTTACGATGAACAATGTCAACGTGAGGGTGTAGTTGATTTTGCTGAGCTTCTATTGCGTAGTTATGAACTACTTAAACATAGCGAACCTATTCGGACGCATTATCAAGAGCGCTTCCGTCATATTCTGATTGATGAGTTTCAGGACACTAATGCTTTGCAGTATGCGTGGTTGAAATTGTTATCGGGTCATGATGCAAGTCGAATCAATATTAGTGGAATGGGTAGTAGTTCGGTATTTGCTGTTGGTGATGATGACCAAAGTATTTACGCTTTCCGTGGTGCCGATGTTGAAAACATGCGTCTTTATGAAAAGCAATTTCATCCATTACTAGTGAAGCTAGAGCAGAACTATCGTTCACACGGCCATATCCTGGATACTGCAAATCATTTAATTGCCAATAACTCTGAACGCCTTGGTAAAAATCTACGAACCGACGCTGGCCATGGCGAGCCGGTTCGTATCTATGAGGCGCCCAGTGATCATGCTGAAGCCACCTGGTTGGTGGATGAGATTAAAGCTTTGGTGAATAGTGGGATCAAGCGTACTGAAATCGCTTTGCTTTATCGTAGTAATGCGCAGTCTCGAATCATTGAGCATGCTTTGTTTTCAGCGGGTATTCCTTATCGCGTTTATGGTGGATTGCGCTTCTTCGAGCGTGCCGAAATTAAACACGCTCTTGCATATTTGCGTTTGCTTGAGAACCCGAATGATGACACTTCATTTTCACGCGTGGTTAATTTTCCAACTCGTGGAATTGGCGCAAGATCTATTGAGGCATTGCAAGATGCCGCAAGAGCGCAGCAATGCTCTCTGTATTTAGCCGCCTCTTCTCTGGAGGGTAAGGCAGGCGCTGCGCTTGGTGGATTTGTGCGATTAGTAGATCATATGCGTGAGGCTACTCGACACAACACTTTGCCTGAGACAGTGGAGTTTGTCATTCAGAATAGTGGTTTGATTCAACACTATCTTTCTGAGCGCGAAGGGCAAGATCGCGTTGAGAACTTGCAGGAATTAATTAATGCAGCAACAGCATTTATTGCTGAAGAGGGGTATGGACAAGATGCGGCTGCTGCGATGTTGCCAGGAGAAAATGCTCCAGGTGATGTAGACGTTTCTCCCTTGGCAGCATTTTTATCGCACGCTTCATTAGAAGCTGGCGACAACCAAGCGCAGGCTGGTCAAGATGCAGTTCAACTAATGACAGTGCATTCAGCTAAAGGCTTGGAATTTACTTCGGTTTTCATTACTGGTCTTGAAGAGGGTTTATTTCCTCATGAGAATAGTGTGAATGAACAAAATGGCTTGGAAGAAGAACGACGTTTAATGTATGTGGCTATTACTCGCGCCAAGGAGCGCTTGTATTTATCCCATACTCAATCACGAATGCTGCATGGTCAAGTTCGTTACAACATGCCTTCTCGCTTTTTGGAGGAGCTCCCATCAGATTCATTGAAGTGGCTTACTCCTAAGGCAAGAGATGCGCGCTGGGGTGGAGGCAACTCAAGATCGGGAGCAACTTGGCAAGATGGTTATACCCGTCAGCGTGAATATGAATCCAATGACTTTTTTGATTCAGGTTCCGAGCGTCAAAGACCGGCTAAACGAGTTGGTTCAGCTTCTATGGAAATAAAAAGATTGGCTTCTCCACCGCGCGGAAATTATCCATTTACGATTGGGCAAAATGTGTTCCACACCAAATTTGGCGAGGGGCGCGTGACTGGATTGGAAGGTGTAGACGCCGATGCAAGAGCACAAGTAAATTTCAAACGTCACGGCGTTAAATGGCTGCAACTTAGCATTGCTAAGCTTGCTGCCATTGATTAATTAGCTGTTTAAGGCTACTTCGTCTTCTGTAAAGCAGGCTTTCCAGGTCGCGTAAAAAGAGCAGTGCATCACCGTTAGACCAGCCATAGAGATGGGGGCTATGATGTATGAGGCTGCTTGTCCCAGATCGATTGCATCAAAAATCATGCCCACCATGAGTGGGATTGCAATCAGAACGGCACCCCAAATGGAGAGATACAGAAAGAACGCAGCTTTATTCGTCCAGCATGCCAAGCAACTCGAAAACAAAGCCTGAGCTACTGACATATCTGCCCAGGCAACTAAAACGGGCGAGAACCACATCAACATCGCTATTGGCACATAAAGAATTGCGCCAAAAAATAGGGCTAAATAAACCTGACGAAGTGCCTCTGGCGTAATAGTCTTATCGCTGGTCATGAGTGGAATCAGTAACTCAAAGTCGACTAAGAGGCTTAATGTAAAGCTCAGCAGTAAAACCAAAGCTGTGTATATCAAGCCAAGTTGCAAAATTCTTTTGCGCACAATCGGGCTGGACTGTAAAGCAACTAAATAGACCATTGGTCTGATGCGTTCTTTTTGAATCGCTTGGCGGCAAGCAGTCATAAAACCTACTGACAGTGTTGGTGTGAGCAGCAAGACTGCGAAAACGCCGATAACTGGAACGATGACTGCCAGCTGCGCTGCAAATACATACATAAAAACCAGCATCAAGAAACCTAGTGGATTCTGCTTAAAGAGCCAAATGCCCTGTCTAATCCAGGTGTAACCTTCTTTAGGTGCTACGTAATTCAGTTTCATAGGGATCGACGACTTAAAAGAATGCGTTCAAAATGTGCGGGGTCATGCGGAGTTAGCATTTGAGCATCACGCGGTAAATAGAAATCCCATAATCTCGATACCCAGAAACGCAATGCTGCAGCACGCAACATCAGGGGCCAGCTTGCTTGCTCTTCTTTGGTTAGTGGGCGAATAGCTTGATAAGCTTTCATGAATGCTTCAAGCAATGCGGGATCAAGATCTTGCTTGTTGGTCGCAAGACACCAGTCATTAGCTGTGACAGCGATATCAAATAGCCATTTATCTGTGCCGGCAAAGTAGAAATCAAAGAAACCGCCTAGTTGATCATGAGATGTATCTGCACCTTTCGGATCAAACAAGACATTGTCTCGGAACAAATCGCAATGACTTGAACCCTGCGGGAGCGCATTATAAGAAGCGGAGTTAAAAAATGCCTCTTGAGTAGCAAGCTCATGAGTGAGTAATTCTTTTTGAGAAGTGTTTAAGTGCGGCAATACCATTGGTATCGTTTTTTGCCACCAAGCAAGACTTCGAAGATTTTCTTGAAACTTTGGAAAGTCTTTTCCAGCCAAATGCATTTTTGCCAGCATCTCACCAACTAGGGCGCAATGATTTGCTTCGGGTTGCAGTCTTGAAAGGCCGGGAAGCTTAGTGACAATGGCTGCGGGCTTGCCTTTGAGGGTAAACAGGATTTCTCCTTGTTTATTTTCAATAGGCCTGGGAACTGGGATGCCTTTATTTGCAAGGTGACGCATCAACTCCAAATAGAAGGGAAGTTGTTCGGCAGATAGTCTTTCGAAGATCGTTAGAACATATTCCTGCTGCTTGCCATCTTTAGTGGTGTCCAAGAAAAAATTTGAATTTTCGATGCCACCATGAATGCCGCGAATTGCAGTGGCCTCGCCGATTTCAAAGTCTTGGGAGATCCATTGAGAAATATCCTCAAGCTCGATTGGGGTAAATACAGCCATAAATGAGATGAGAACCCTTATCTGATGGGAATGCTAATGCTAGGAACGCTAATCAGATCAGTTTCTTTTGGAGGTCCTGGCATGACTGATGTAGGTGGGGCCATCTCGTAACTGGTGTATGGAGTTCTAACATCCACTTGAGTTGGGGAATTGGCATCTTTATATTCGGTAACTGTCGTGCCGTTTTTATCTCTGTACTGATAGTTAGGCTTACGGGCTTCAGGGGAGCTCATGACGCCAGAAGCGCTCACCGCGGGCGCAAGAGGCTGATTATTAATGCGGTTTAATTCCGCTGGACTGAGGGCTTGGCTGTTATTCTGAGCTTGTGCTGAGATAGTTCCAAATAGACCAAAAACCACAAAAAAACTCGTGAGTACTAGGCTATAACTCATGGAGTGGCTAATTAAGTTCGTTAAATAATGCATTTTTTCACCTTTTTAAACCTACTCTCGGGTGGTTCCTTAACCAGACCTGTAGGCAGTTCACAACTAGATTGTACGATTGCGGTATGACTAAACATAGACTCTTGTTGGTAGATGGCTCTAGCTACCTCTACCGCGCCTTCCACGCCATGCCAGACCTCAGAAATGGGGCTGGAGAGCCTACTGGGGCCATATATGGCATGGTGAACATGATGCGCAGGGCTAGATCTGAGCTCAAAGCGGACCATATAGCCTGTGTTTTTGATGCTAAGGGCAAGACTTTTCGAGATGAAATGTACCCCGAATACAAGGCCCATCGCTCACCAATGCCTGAAGATTTGGTTAAACAAATAGAGCCTATTCATGCCATGGTCAAGGCTTTGGGTTGGCCAGTTTTGATGGTTTCGGGGGTTGAGGCGGATGATGTGATCGGAACCTTGGCTTGTCAGGCGACCCAAGCTGGATGGGAGACCATCATTTCCACTGGTGATAAAGATTTAGCCCAATTGGTGAATTCATCAGTCACTCTCATCAATACGATGACGAATGAAAAGTTAGACATCGAGGGTGTAAAAGAAAAGTTTGGCGTTCCTCCTGAACTCATAGTGGATTACTTATCGATCATTGGTGATGCGGTTGATAACGTACCTGGTGTACCAAAAGCAGGGCCCAAAACTGCAAATAAATGGTTGGCTGAATTCGGTGACTTGGATAATTTGATGGCAAACGCCGATCAGGTGAAGGGGGTGGTTGGAGAAAATCTTCGCGCTTCCCTAGATTGGTTACCGCAAGCTCGCCAACTCATCACTGTAAAAACCGATTGTGATTTATCGCCACACCTTCCTGGATTGGATGACTTGCATGCCAAATCTGAAGATGCACCTTTATTGCGTGAATTGTTTGAGCGTTATGCATTTAAAACTTGGTTACGCGACGTGGAGAGACAACTATCTGCTTCAGAAAGCAATACTTCAGAGTCGCAGGAGTTTGATTTAGCGGGTAGTCCAATCACCAGTGCTACTGAAGAAGCGGATTCCAAGCAATTGCGTGTGATTGCAAGCGCTCCCACCAAGGCGTTATCGCAAGACACAACAGATTTGCAAGGTGCGATTGAGCGTATTTATGAGTGTGTTACCGATGAGGCTGGTTTAGATAAATGGCTGAAAAAAATTGAGACTGCCGAATTAACTGCAGTAGATACAGAGACAACTAGCTTGGATGCGCTGGCTGCTGAATTGGTTGGTATTTCTCTGTCTGTAAAACCAGGCGAAGCTTGTTACATTCCAGTTGCACATCGCAATGGTGAGGTGCAATTAGATCGTGATGAAGTGCTCAATAAATTGAAGCCTTGGTTAGAAAGCGCTTCGAAATTAAAAGTAGGTCAAAACCTCAAGTACGACACACACATTTTTGCAAACTACGGCATCACATTACAAGGCGTTGCATTTGATACGCTGCTGGAATCTTATGTGCTTGAGTCGCATCTTCCTCACAATATGGATAGCTTGGCTGAACGTCATTTAGGAATGAAAACCATTCGCTATGAAGAGGTTTGTGGCAAAGGCGTTCATCAAATTGGTTTTGATCAGGTTGATTTGAAAATCGCGACTGACTACGCAGCGGAAGATGCGGACATTACTTTGCGTCTCCATCGTGAGCTATGGCCACAGATTCAGGAAAGTCCAGGCTTACTTTATATCTATAAACAAGTAGAGATGCCTGCTATGCGTGTCCTAGGCATCATGGAGCGGAATGGGATTCGGATTGATTCTGCTTTGTTGGCTAAACAAGGTCAGCAAGTAGGTAAGCGTCTCTTAGAACTTGAGGGTGAGATACATCAACTTGCGGGCCAGCCATTTAATATTCAGTCGCCGAAGCAGATTGCGGAAATATTATTTGGACGACTTGAATTACCAGTAATTAAAAAGACACCCTCTGGAGCACCGTCTACTGATGAAGAGGTTTTGCAAAAGCTGGCTGAAGACTATCCACTTCCAGCAAGAATTCTGGACTATCGTAGCTTGGCAAAGCTCATGTCTACTTATATCGAGAAGTTGCCTCGTATGGCTGATCCAAAGACTGGACGCATTCATACTAACTTTTCTCAGGCTACCGCAGTTACAGGACGGTTAGCATCAAGCGATCCAAATCTGCAAAATATTCCGGTGCGCACAGAGGAGGGTAGGCGTATTCGGGAGGCATTTATTCCAGCTGAAGGTTGTAAATTATTGTCGGCTGACTATTCGCAAATTGAACTACGCATCATGGCGCATATTGCCGAGGATGAAAATCTTCTGGCGGCCTTTAAAGAGGGTAAAGATGTCCACCAAGCAACCGCTGCAGAAATTTTTGGTGTTCCTCTCGAAGACGTTAATTCTGAGCAACGTCGTTATGCCAAAGTGATCAACTTCGGTCTTATATATGGCATGAGTGCTTTTGGCTTGGCAGGTAATTTGGGGATTGAAAGATCGGCTGCACAAAATTACATCGCCAAGTATTTTGATCGCTATCCTGGGGTTGCTCAATATATGGAGCGCACTCGTCTCGAGGCTCGGGAGAATGGTTATGTAGAGACGGTTTTTGGAAGACGTCTTTGGTTGCCTGAGATTAAGGGTTCTAATGGCCCTCGTCGCCAAGGAGCAGAGCGTGCAGCGATTAATGCCCCCATGCAGGGCACTGCAGCGGATCTGATTAAGTTGGCCATGATTGCAGTCGAAAATTGGCTAGAAAAAGAGCAATTAAAAACAAAAATGCTGTTGCAAGTGCATGATGAATTGGTGTTCGACGTTCCCATGGATGAGATCGAGCTGCTACAGAGCAAATTACCAGAATTGATGTGCCATGTCGCTCAACTGAAGGTGCCTTTGATGGTAAGTATTGGGATTGGAGATAATTGGGAAGAGGCGCATTAGGAATTCAATGTTAAATCCAAGCCAGGAGACAAAATAATGAGTAAAAATATTCAAAATAGCCGACGCAATTTTATTAAGTCGTCTGCGCTAGGAGCTACTGCTATAGGGGTTGGATTGGTTGCAGCCTCAGAGCCAGTAATGGCTGCTGCTATTGAGACCGATTTCAAAGGGCTTAAGGCTGGCGAGCAAATGATTCCAGTTGGCAGCTTTCAATTGCCAGCGTATGTTTCACGCCCAGAAAATGCCAAAGGATCTTTGCCTATCGTTATTGTGGTGAGTGAAATTTTTGGTGTTCATGAATATATTGCTGATGTCACCAGACGTTTTGCAAAATTAGGCTATCTTGCTATCGCTCCAGAATTTTTTACCCGCGCAGGCGATCCAAATGCTTATGGAACGATCGCTGAGATTCAACAAAATATCGTTGCTAAAACGCCTGACTCACAAGTTTTAAATGATTTACAAGCTGCTTTAGTTTGGGCTGGGAAAAATGGCGGCGATCTCAAAAGGGTTGGCGTCACTGGTTTCTGTTGGGGTGGCCGCATTACCTGGCTATCTGCAACTTTGCCTCAAGTGCGTGCTGGGGTTGCGTGGTACGGTCGCCTCATTGGTGAAAAGACGGAGAATAGTCCACGCCATCCAGTCGATATAGCGGCCGATTTAAAGGCTCCTGTGCTGGGCTTATATGGCGCCGCAGACACTGGTATTTCCCTAGAAAGCGTCGACCAAATGCGTGCTGCTTTAGCGAAAGCGGCTCCCCAAAATCCAGCTGCAAAAGCGTGTCAGTTTGAGGTATATCCTGACGCGCCACACGCATTCCATGCAGACTATCGCGCTTCTTATCGGGAGGGTCCAGCAAAGGATGGTTGGGAAAAATGCCTTGCTTGGTTTAAGAAATTCGGGGTGGCATAAAAGCGATGTCAGTATTGCAAAGCATTCTCTTGGTTACTGCGTTAGCGGGTACTGCTAGCGTATTGGTTGCTGCGAGCTGCTCCTTAGCCATGCTTTCTAAGATGGTCAACAATATGGTGAGCTTGTCTGTTGGCATTTTGTTGTCTACAGCCCTGCTCCATTCCCTTCCAGAGGCCTTTAGCATGGAAGGGGTAAAACCTCAGCTTTTGTTTGCAACTTTACTTGGCGGGCTTTTAGGTTTTTTCTTGCTCGAAAAAATTGCCCTCTTGCGCCATGATCATCATCATGAGGGTGATGGACATCACCATCACCATGGACATGATGCAGAGAATGCTGGACGAAGTGGTTGGATGATTTTGGTTGGCGATGGCCTTCATAACTTTGTGGATGGCATTTTGATAGCTGCAGCATTTATGGCTGACTATCAAGTGGGTATCTTCACAGCGATTGCGATTATTGCCCATGAGATTCCGCAAGAGATCGGCGACTTTATCGTCTTGCTTAATGCTGGCTTCTCCCGTGCCCGAGCTCTTTTATATAACTTTATCTGCGGCTTATCGGCGGTGGTTGGTGGCGTATTGGCGTACTTCTTCTTGGAGCGGGCGCATGCTGCGATGCCTTACTTGCTGGTCATCGCCTCAAGTAGTTTTATTTACATTGCTGTGAGTGATTTGATTCCGCAAATGCATCGTCGCCCACACTGGGCTGAATCTTTGCGTCAAACTGTGTTGATTGCTTGTGGCGTAGGATTTGTTGTACTCCTATCGCTCTTGCATTAAAAAGATACTTAGAGTTCAACTGGTCTGGCGGGGTCCGCGCACCATTCACTCCAACTTCCTGCATAAAGACGAGAGCCTTTAAATCCAGCAACCTCCATAGCAAGAAGGTTGTGGCATGCAGTCACCCCAGATCCGCATTGATGTATTACCTCAGAAGCTTTAATTGGACCAAGAAAGTCTGAAAACTCTTTGAATAATTGTTCTGGAGTTTTAAATGCGGTTGCATTGAGATTATTTTTAAAGAAACGATTTAGTGCGCCAGGTATATGACCCCCGACAGGATCAAGCGTTTCATTTTGACCATGAAAGCGATCGTCAGCGCGAGCATCAATAACCTTGCTTTTCTTTGTTTGAAGATTGCCAAGCACTTCTTCTACAAGCACCAATCCTGCATAAGGCATCACTCCAACGGCTTGGGTGCAAGGGGCTGGCGCTCTTGGAATAGTGCCCATTGGACCATTCCAAGCGTCTAAACCACCATCTAGAACACGAACATTGGCGTGTCCTGTGGCTTTAAGCATCCACCATAAGCGACTGGCGTATACGGAGCCTTGTTTGTCATAAGCTACAACTAAGGTGTTGGGGCTGATGCCAAGACGTGTTTTGGTTTGTGCCCATGCTTCGGGGCTTGGAAGAGGGTGTCTTCCATTTAATCCAGTTTTGATGCCTGATAGATCTTTATCGAGATCGACATAGATTGCACCGGGGATGTGACTTTCTTCGTAGGACTTTTTACCGCTAAGAGGGTCTGCTAAATCAAAGCGACAATCACACAACAATACATTCTCGCCACTATTTAGGATTTCTTCTAATTGGTTTGCTGAGATTAGAGGAGTCATGATGCTTCCTATTTTGAGTGACGATTGTATTAAGTCAAAACTATCAAATTCTTTGAATTATGCGCCTTCATAGTTCATGACACGACGATACCATTCATGAAAATGTTGCATGCCATCTTCCATGGGACTTTGATATGGTCCGACTTCATTAATGCCGCGTGCAAGCAGAGCGGCACGCCCTTGATCCATGCGTTCGCCAATTTCATCATCTTCGATGCAGGTTTCCATGTAAGCCGCGCGCTCTGCTTCGACAAACTCGCGTTCGAATAATGCGATTTCTTCCGGATAGTAGAACTCCACAATATTGCGAGTCTTACCAGGTCCCATCGGGTGCAATGTGGATACACAGAGAACACCTGGATACCATTCCACCATGACATTAGGATAGTAGGTTAGCCAGATAGCGCCGTGGCGTGGGGCTTTGCCGTCAAATTGACGCAATACTGCTTCATGCCAATTTCGATAAGTTGGCGAACCTGGTGTTTGCAAATCTTTATGAATGCCTACTGTTTGTACGCTATGCCAATCACCAAATTCCCAACGTAAATCTTCGCAAGAAACAAACTTGCCAAGACCTGGATGAAAGGGGACAACATGATAGTCCTCGAGGTAAACCTCAATGAATGTTTTCCAGTTGTAATTGCAATCATGTACTTCTACATGGTCCAAAACATAACCATCAAACTTCAGATCATCTGCAACACCTAGCTTGGCAAGATCAGAACGCACATCTCGTGGACCCTCAAACAAAAGTCCTTGCCAATTCTGCAAAGGAGACTTGCCTAAATTGAGACAAGGCTTATCTTCAAAATGCGGGGCTCCCAACAAAGTGCCACTTAAGTCATAGGTCCAGCGATGTAATGGACAAACAATATTGTGTGCTTTGCCCCTGCCATTGAGCATTAGCGCTTGACGATGACGACAAACATTTGAAAGTAGTTCTATGCCAGATTCATTGCGTACCAGAATCCGACCTTCGTTTTCTGCGCTCAGGGTTTGATAACAGCCTATTTCAGGCACCATGAGTTCATGGCCGACATAGCCGGGCCCCTGCTTAAAAAGCAGTTCAATTTCCCGCTGATACAAGTCAGCGTCAAAATATGCCGAAACCGGCAGTTGTAGATTGGACGGCGCAAGCTTCTGCGCGGTAGCCAGATTAGTCATTCTCCCCACCCCCGAAAACGTCAGCCGAAGCTAAGCGGAATAACCAATCCAACCATCGACGAATCGATATTGGAAAGGAAGGGGTGGATTATACCCATCCAAATGCCTTCTCGCTTTAAGATGTAGGGCTATCCGTATAGGAATTAGGAAGGAAACCGCTTATGCCAGCCAAAAAGTCTGAGGGTCCAAAACCCGGTCTCGAGGTCCAAATTGACCCCGAATTACGCTATGAAGAAGCTGTAAAAGAGCTAGAAAAGCTAATTTCCGATATGGAATCAGGCAAATTCTCCTTGGAGGAGACTTTGCTGGCTTATCAACGCGGGGCAGCTTTACTAAAACACTGCCAAGGTATGTTGGCTCAGGTAGAGCAACAGGTTCGAGTATTTGAGGCCTAATGACCACAGCTTTTCAATTTCAAGAATGGGTTAATGCTCACTCTGAGCGAACTGAACGAGCCTTAGAGTGCTTGCTCGATTCCGAGAGCACTGTTCCGCAACGACTGCATGAGGCTATGCGTTATGCGGCCCAAGGTGGTGGCAAGCGCATTCGCCCATTATTGGTGTATGCCGCAGGGCAACTTGGTAAGGGCGTGGAAGCAGAAAACGCAGAGATTTTGGATGCAGCGGCAGTAGCGATTGAGTGTATTCATGCTTACTCGCTAGTTCACGATGATTTGCCTTGTATGGATGATGATGACTTGCGTCGCGGTCGTCCTACGGTTCATAAGGCTTTTGATGAAGCCACAGCACTTTTGGTTGGAGATGCCCTACAAACACGTGCCTTTGAACTTCTAGCGAATGTTCATGGTGATGCTGAGGTTCGATTGCGGATGATTAGTGCTTTAGCTGCCGCCTCAGGATCACGTGGAATGGCTGGCGGGCAGGCGATTGACCTTGAGAGCGTTGGTAAAAAACTAGATCTTGCCGGTTTAAAACAAATGCATGCCATGAAGACTGGTGCTTTGTTGTCGTGTGCAGTGGAGTTGGGTGGCATTGCTGCGCAACTACAAAACTCGCAAATGGAGCAGCTTGAGCGCTATTCAAAAGCTCTAGGTTTGGCATTTCAGATTGTGGATGATGTCCTAGATGCTACCGCTGATAGTCAAACCCTCGGCAAGACGGCAGGTAAAGACGCCGCTAACGACAAGCCAACCTATGTCACCTTGATGGGTTTAGACTATGCACAGAAACAAGCCAAAGAGCTTCAAGAAACCGCTATTGCGAGTTTGGATGGATTTGGCGAGCAAGCCCAAGCATTAAAAGATTTGGCTCTCTTAGTTGTTAATCGCGGCAAATAAGAAAGACACAAGAGAGATAAATTAGTACAGATTATTTAGATTCGATGACTTTACATTCCATCAACTCCCCAGCTGATCTCAAAAAACTTTCGCGCGAAGAGCTTCCTGCTTTGGCTGATCAATTGCGTGAGTTTGTTTTAGATTCAGTATCCAAAACCGGCGGCCATCTATCATCCAACTTAGGAACCGTGGAGCTATCGATCGCATTGCATTATGTATTTGATACCCCTGATGATCGAATAGTGTGGGATGTGGGACACCAAAGTTATCCGCACAAAATTCTGACTGGTCGACGTGAGCGTATGAATACTTTGCGTCAGCATAAAGGCCTCTCTGGATTTCCGCATCGCTCTGAAAGTGAGTTTGATGCATTTGGTACTGGACATTCATCAACTAGCATTTCTGCTGCAATGGGAATGGCGCGCGCATTTCAAACCAAAGGCGAGCGTCATGTGGCTGTAGCGGTCATTGGTGATAGTGCGATGACTGGAGGGCAGGCTTTTGAGGCGATGAATAACGCAGGTGTGTATGACGATCTACCCTTGATTGTTGTTTTGAATGACAACGATATGTCGATCTCGCCAGCGGTCGGCGCTCTCAATCGTCACTTAGCTAGATTACTGAGCGGTAATATTTACTCGGCGACTAAAAAAGGTATTGATAGTGTTTTGTCGATAGCGCCGCCATTACGCGAATTCGCTAAGCGCCTTGAAGATCATGCCAAAGGCATGGTTTCTCCATCGACGATTTTTCAAGAATTTGGTTTTAATTACTTTGGTCCGATCGATGGTCATGACTTAGATGCATTGATTCCAATGTTGCAGAATGTGCGCCGCTTGGCTCTTGAAGGGCGCGGCCCGCAGTTCTTGCATGTTGTTACCAAGAAGGGTCAAGGCTATGAGTTGGCCGAGGCTGACCCAGTGCTGTATCACGGACCAAGTAAATTTAATCCTGAAGAGGGCGTCAAAAAATCCACCGCCAGTAAGAAAACCTTCACACAAGTATTTGGTGAGTGGTTGTGTGACATGGCGCATGCTGACCCGGCCCTCATCGGCATTACTCCTGCTATGCGAGAAGGTTCTGGCTTGGTTGAGTTTGAAAAGAATTTCCCAAAGCGTTACTACGATGTTGGCATTGCTGAGCAGCATGCAGTGACATTTGCAGCGGGTATGGCGTGCGAGGGAATGAAGCCAGTAGTAGCGATATATTCCACTTTCTTGCAGCGCGGATATGATCAGCTCATTCATGATGTAGCCCTACAAGATTTGCCTGTATTGTTTGCGCTTGATCGTGCTGGTCTGGTTGGTGCTGACGGCGCTACTCATGCCGGCGCATATGACATTCCATTCTTACGCTGCATTCCCAATATGTTGGTCTTAACGCCAGCAGATGAAGCAGAGTGCCGTGATTTGTTAACTACAGCCTTTCATCAACCGCATCCAAGTGCAGTTCGCTATCCTCGCGGCTCAGGTATAGGAACTATTCCATCTAAAGAGCTGAGAACTGTTCCCTTGGGTAAAGGTGAGATTCGTCGCAAATCTAGCGCTCCAGTAGGACAGCGTTTAGCAATTCTTTCTTTTGGCACTTTGCTCTACCCAGCACTTGAAGTCGCTGAAATGATTGACGCCACCGTCGCGAATATGCGTTTTGTTAAGCCACTCGATATTGATTTAATTCAATCTTTATCGGCAGATCATGATTATTTTGTGACCATTGAGGATGGTGCTATTGCTGGTGGCGCTGGTAGTGCTTGTTTGGAGGCCCTTTCTAAGCTTGGCATTAACAAACCCCTCTTGCAGTTAGGTCTTCCTGATCAGTTCATTGAGCACGGCGACTACAACTTGTTAATGACTAAGTGTGGCTTGGATGTAGAGGGTATTGCTATGTCCATAAAACAGCGTTTTCCGGCCGTAAATGCCACAAATTCGGTGCTAGCAGGCAAATAAGCTTGTTTTGCCTGAAAATAGAGCCATGAATGATATGAATCCCGCCTTTTTAAAAGCAAGCGCCATGCCAGATGTGCAATCCACTTTGGATGAGCGCGCATTGCCAATTGAGCAGGTAGGTATTCGTGGCGTACGGCATCCCCTCTTGATTCGTAGCAAGACTGGCAACTTTCCTTCAGTAGGTCTGTTTGAGATGGATGTTGCTCTACCTGCGCATGTGAAAGGTACTCACATGTCGCGCTTCATGTCTTTATTGCAGAAGCAAGATGTTGCGGTTGATAGCACTTCAGTAGTAGCTATGGTGCGTGAGATGTTGCCATTGCTTGATGCCACAGAAGGGCATGTGCAATTTACATATACACACTTTGTTAAAAAAGCTGCGCCTGTATCCGGCGTAGAAAGTTTGATGGATTATGAAGTGACCTGGATGGCTACTGCAAAGCAAAATACTTCTGGTAGCGCCGACATCAAGTTGGGTTTACGTGCGCAAGTTCCCGTCATGAGTTTATGTCCATGCTCAAAAGAAATTTCAGATTTTGGCGCACATAATCAGCGCTCCCATGTGACTATGTCGGTGGTCTTGGATGCTGAAACCAAAATGACAGTAGAGGATTTAATTACTGCCGCTGAGAGTGAAGCCTCTAGTGAATTGTGGGGTTTGCTTAAGCGTCCAGACGAAAAATGGGTTACTGAGCGTTCTTATAGCAACCCCAAGTTTGTTGAAGACTTAGTGCGCGACGTTGCTGGCAAACTCAAGGCGGATCAGCGTATTCATTCTTTTGTTGTTGAGGCTGAGAATTTTGAGTCGATTCACAATCACAGTGCATTTGCTCGCATCAGCTTAGATAAAAATTCTCAATAAGCTAATCAGTAGATATTCAATTACCTTAGATTGTTGCTTTGTAAATCCCAGCGGGGTTTGATATCAAAGGCTCCAGATGTTGTGGAGCCATTATTTTGAGCTAGCATTCGTAGGGCGCCAGCAAATGCAATCATCACGCCATTGTCAGTGCATAACTCAAGCGGTGGGTAATGCACTTCAAAACTATTCCGTTTTGCTTTGTCATTGAGTGCCTTGCGCAATTGCAAATTAGCGCCAACACCTCCTGCGAGCACTAGGTGTTTGCAACCAGTTTGCTTAAGCGCTTTTTCAGATTTGCTGACCAATACAGCGACTATAGAGTCAACAAAACTTCGAGCAAGGTCTGCATGAAATTGTGCGATTTCATGAGCATCTGCAATATTTTTTTCGGCAAACTTTTTGGTTTGATTGAGCGCTGCGGTTTTTAAGCCGGAGAAAGAGAAATCTAAATCACCAGAATGCAACATGGGTTTTGGGAGATCAAAAATTTCTGGACGCCCTTGTTCTGCCAGTTTGGAGATTGCTGCACCACCTGGGTAGTCGAGTCCGAGTAATTTGGCTGTCTTATCAAACGCTTCGCCCGCAGCATCATCCAAAGTCTCCCCAAGTAGCTCATATTGGCCAATGCCTGAGACTTTCATGAGCTGAGTATGCCCACCAGACACTAGGAGGGCGATAAATGGAAATTGGGGGGCGGTTTGGCCTAAAAGCGGAGAAAGTAGATGCCCTTCGAGGTGGTGAACCCCAATGGAAGGCAAATTTAGGCCTTGGGCGAGCGATTTCGCAAAAGCACTCCCAACAAGGAGGGCACCCGCCAACCCAGGCCCTTGTGTAAATGCCACGGCATCAATGTCGGCTAATTTGAGTCCAGATTGGGCTAAAGATTGGTCTAAAAGGGGTAAAACTCGACGAATATGGTCACGGGAGGCTAATTCCGGCACAACGCCCCCATAGTCCCGGTGCATGGCTATCTGGGAGTGCAAACCCTGTCCTAGAATGCCCTGGAACGCAGGTTTACCCTCTTCCCAGGGTTTGGTGTTGTATAAAGCCACCCCGGTTTCATCACAAGAAGTTTCTATTCCTAAAACAATCATTTTTTGTCGTGGTCGTGCTAGAATCGCAATTCAGTTAATTTTTCGATATTTTTCGAGCATATACGAGTTAAACCAGTATGACTACAGTCCGCCTCCGCGAAAACGAACCATTTGAAGTGGCATTGCGCCGTTTCAAGCGCACCATTGAAAAGAATGGCCTTTTGACAGACTTGCGCGCGCGCGAGTTCTACGAGAAGCCAACGGCTGAGCGTAAGCGTAAAAAGGCTGCTGCTGCAAAGCGTCACTACAAGCGCATTCGCAGCCAAATGTTGCCTAAGAAGCTTTACTAATAGAATTTAGAAGCTCTCTTCACCGAGAAGCTTTGAAACCCGCTGACGGTGAAACGCAGCGGGTTTTTGCTTTTTGAGTTACCAAACATCACTAGATATATTCAACACCAGGAATAAAGTCATGAGCCTTAAAGATCAAATTACCGAAGATATGAAAAACGCAATGCGCGCAAAAGAAACTGAGCGCTTGGGAACTATTCGTCTTTTATTGGCGGCAATTAAACAACGTGAAGTTGATGAGCGTATCGTGGTCGATGATGCAGGTGTGATCGCGACTGTTGAAAAAATGATTAAGCAACGTAAAGACTCCATCTCTCAGTTTGAGAAAGCGGGTCGTGATGATTTGGTGGCTGTTGAAGCGGCTGAGATGGCGATTCTGCAAACCTATTTGCCCGCCCAATTATCTGATACGGAAGTTGAGGCTGCAGTGGCTGCTGCAGTTAGCTCAACAGGAGCGACTGGCCCACAAGATATGGGTAAAGTCATTGGCGTTCTCAAAGGTCAGTTGGCTGGTAAGGCTGACATGGGTAAGGTCTCGGGCTTGGTTAAAGCTGCACTGGCAAAGTAATACGAAGCCTCCTCTGTTTATTGCTAAGTAAAACAGTCTCATACTGCTAGCCATATGGCACTCATTCCACAATCCTTTATTGCCGATCTATTAAATCGGGTTGATATCGTTGATGTGGTTGGGCAACATGTGAAGTTAAAAAAAGCGGGTGCAAATTTTCAAGGTTTGTGCCCCTTTCATTCAGAGAAGTCACCTTCGTTTTCGGTATCGCCAACTAAGCAGTTCTATCATTGCTTTGGATGTGGTGCGCATGGATCCGCCATTAGTTTCTTAATGGAATACTCAGGCCTAGGTTATGTAGATGCGATAGAAGATCTTGCGCGTTCAGCAGGTCTAGAAGTGCCTCGTGAAGAGCGCACAGCAAATGACATCGCCCGTCAGCAGCAAGCCATGGCGCTAAGCGAAGTGATGAATGCTGCTGCCGATTGGTATCGCACGCAACTTAAAGGTAGCGCTAGAGCGGTTGAGTATCTCAAAGGACGTGGGCTGACAGGTGAAATTGCTAAGCGTTATGCTCTCGGCTATGCGCCTGACGGCTGGCAAGGTCTTGAAACTGTTTTTGGTTCTTACTCCAATGATGATGTGGCTAAGACCTTAATCGAGGGTGGTTTACTCATTCAGGGCGAAACTTCTGAAAGTGGTCAGCCTGTTAAACGCTACGATCGATTTCGCGATCGCATCATGTTTCCCATTCGCAATCCTAAAGGACAAACTATTGGCTTTGGTGGTCGGATTTTGGATCAAGGAGAGCCTAAGTATTTAAATTCTCCAGAGACTCCCTTGTTCTCTAAGGGCAATACTCTCTATGGATTATTTGAGGCAAGACAAGCGATTCGCGCGCAAGAATATGTTCTAGTTTGCGAAGGCTACATGGATGTTGTTGCATTAGCTCAATTGGGATTTCCAAATGCGGTTGCAACTTTGGGTACAGCGTGTACTGCGAACCATGTGCGTATGCTCTTAAGGCAAACCGATAAAGTAGTGTTCTCTTTCGATGGTGATGCCGCTGGTCAACGAGCAGCACAGCGTGCATTAGAGGCATGCCTGCCTTTAATGTCGGACGATAAAGAAATCCGCTTCTTATTTTTGCCAACAGAACACGATCCCGATAGTTACGTTCGTGCTTATGGCGCACCTGCCTTTGAAAAGGCGATCAAAGAAGCGCTGTCTATTTCTAGCTTCTTTTTTAAGGTGGCAAGTGAGAATCATGAGTTAACCACTCCGGAGGGCCGAGCCCAGACGCATCATGCCGCTAAACCACTTTTACTCTCGATGCCGCCAATTGCTTTGCGCACTCAAATTTTGCGCGAGCTTGCTATTCGCACTAATACTGCACCTGCGGAACTTGAGGCATTCTGTGGTCTAACCGTGGTGCCAGCACCAGTGCGTCAAACAACTTATCAGCCGACTCAAGTTAATCAAAACAATCAGAATCATTTTTCTAGTAACGGAAATCGCCAAGGTGCTCCTTGGCAGGCCTCCAAAGGATCTGCAAAGCGAGTTGCCACGCAAAATATTGAACCACCCAAAGCGCCAACTGATCTGGCGGAACAAATCTTGCGAGTCATTATTCAATTTCCACATTTAGGTAAAGCATTGGATGCCAACAAGCGTTCTCTCGCATTAAAAGCGGCGGAGCAAAGATCTCAAAAAGCCCATGCCTTGATGAAAGATCTTTTTTCTCAGTGTGATTTAGTGGAACCAATTCTGGGTGAGGATGGCAAGACGGTGACAATTGGCGCAGGAGCGTTTGCCATGTTCCAAGATCAACTCTCCCGCAGTGAGCTTGCCCCTTTGTATGAGGTATTGAGAAATCGGGTGATGGGGTCGGATGTGGAGTTGGAGGGGGCTACTGCTGACCTTGACGGGGCAATGAAAAAGCTTGAGCTAGCTCACCTTAAGCAAGAAATGACAGAAATTGCTCAAAAAATTGCGGCTAGCACCGCAACCGATCAGGATCGGGCGCGCTATCGGGAGTTAGGCGAAAAGCTGAAATTCTCGTAAAAATTCCTGAAAACACCCCTAGAAATTGACTGAAATTTCCCCATATTTTTAATGGGGAGAGGGTAAAAAAGTCGCAATCGACTATAATCCTCTGTTCCCAAGAAAAAACCGATTTAATTCAGCCACTTGCGCTTTATTTTGAAGAAATTTGGGGTAAGTGGGTAAGTAAGTGAGTGAATTACTACGGGGGCTGTGTTTAATCAGTCGATATCAATAACAGTAATGTGAGTAAGTGCTAATAAATGCCGAATACCAAGACCAAAAAACCAGCTCCAAAAGCAAAAACACCTGCGAAACCAGTTAAAGCAGCAGCAAAACCTGCAGTCAAGGCAAAAACACCTGCGAAACCAGTTAAAGCAGTTGCAAAACCTGCCCCAAAAGCAAAAGCACCAGCTAAGCCTGCTCCTAAGGCAAAAGCACCGGCTAAGCCAGCACCTAAAGCTAAGGCACCAGCTAAACCAGCCCCAAAAGCTCCCGCTAAGCCTGTTAAAGCAGTTGCAAAACCTGCCCCAAAAGCAAAAGCACCAGCTAAGCCGGTAAAGGCTGCTACTAAGCCAGTTAAAGCCGCTGCTAAGCCCACTACAAAAGTAACTGCAAAGCCTGCGAAGGCTGAAGTCAAGGTTGAACCAGTAAAAAAGGGCAAAGCTGCAACAACACCAAAGGCTGAGCTAGCAAAAGAAACTAATGCAGCTAAAGAAGTTAAAGACAAAAAAGCCAAAGCGGCTGTGCTTGAAGTTCCGGTAGTTGAGGAAGAAAAGAAGCGCGGTCGTAAGGCAAAGGCAGATGCGCCTGCAGAAAATGCAGAGCCAGTTTTAACTGATCGCCAAAAAGCCCGTGAGCGTAAAGCCAAAGAGAAAGCGCTCCTAAAAGAATTTGCTGCACAACAACTAGGCACAGAAGAACAGCAAGAGCTGCGTCGCGCTCGCTTGAAGACATTGATCAAGATGGGTATGTCCAAGGGTTATTTAACCCATGGTGAGATGAATGACGTTATGTCCGATGAGTTGTCTGATGCTGATGCATTAGAGACTTTGATTAGCTTGCTCAATGACATCGGTATTACTGTTTATGAACAAGCGCCTGATGCGGAAACATTAATTCTTTCTGACAACACAGCCGCAGCTGCCTCTGAAGAAGAGGCAGAGGAAGAGGCAGAAGCCGCTCTATCAACAGTTGATTCAGAATTCGGTCGCACTACTGATCCAGTTCGCATGTACATGCGTGAGATGGGCACAGTAGATCTGTTGACTCGCGAAGGCGAGATCGTGATTGCTAAGAAGATTGAGGCAGGTCTCAAAGACATGGTTATGGCTTTGGCTGCTTGCCCGGTGACTATTGCTGAGATTTTGAGTAATGTCGATAAGATCGCTAGCGGTGAGATTGAGATCGATCAGTTTGTTGATGGCTTAGTTGATCCAAATGCAGAAGATATCAAGCTTGGGCCTGAAGAGTCTGAGGTTGATCCAGACGCTGATGATGAAGAAGATGATGGAGATGACGAAGGCGGTGGCGGTGGTGGTGGCGCCGCAACAGCAAACGCTAAGCAATTGGAAGAGTTGAAGCAGATTTCCTTGGAGAAGTTTGCGATTGTTCGTGCGCAAGCCGACAAGATGCGTCGCGCCTTTGATAAAGACGGTTATAACTGCCCTGCATACATTAAAGCCCAAGACGCAATCCGTGCAGAATTGCTCGGTTTCCGCTTAACTGCAAAGAGTGTTGAAAAGCTGTGTGACACTATGCGCTCACAGGTTGATCAAGTTTGGAAGCTTGAGCGCGGCATCGTCAGTCTCTTGGTAGACAAAGTAGGCGTGAATCGTGGTGAAGTATTAAAAGACTTCCCTAAGATGTCAATGAACCTAGAATGGACAGATAAGTTGCTAAAAGAGAACAAGCCTTACAGCGCACTCTTGCAGCGTAATGTTCCTGCTATTCAAGAACTCCAGCAAAAGTTAATTGATATTCAAAAGAATGTCGTTATTCCGCTGCCAGAATTAAAAGAAGTTAACAAGCAGATGATCGCTGGCGAGAAGCGTGCTCGTGAAGCAAAACGTGAAATGACGGTAGCCAACTTACGTTTGGTTATTTCGATTGCTAAAAAGTACACCAACCGTGGCTTGCAATTCTTGGATCTGATTCAAGAGGGCAATATTGGTTTGATGAAAGCGGTAGATAAGTTTGAATATCGTCGTGGTTATAAGTTCTCTACCTATGCAACTTGGTGGATTCGTCAAGCGATTACACGTTCGATTGCTGACCAAGCACGTACGATTCGTATTCCTGTTCACATGATTGAAACAATCAACAAGATGAACCGCATTAGCCGTCAAATCTTGCAAGAAACTGGTCATGAGCCTGATGCTGCAACCTTGGCCTTGAAGATGGAGATTCCTGAGGACAAGATTCGCAAGATCATGAAGATTGCAAAAGAGCCAATCTCTATGGAGACACCAATTGGTGACGATGAAGATTCTCATCTAGGCGACTTCATTGAGGATGGCAATACATTAGCTCCAGCTGAAGCGGCATTGCATGACTCTATGCGTGATGTTGTTAAAGATGTTCTAGATTCTTTGACACCGCGTGAAGCAAAAGTATTGCGTATGCGTTTCGGTGTGGAGATGAGTACAGACCATACTCTTGAAGAAGTTGGTAAACAGTTTGACGTTACCCGTGAGCGTATTCGTCAGATTGAAGCGAAGGCTCTAAGAAAGATGCGTCACCCAAGCCGTAGCGACAAACTCAAAACCTTCCTCGAGGAAGATTGATCCAAAGACTAACGGGCCTATAGCTCAGTTGGTTAGAGCAGAGGACTCATAATCCTTTGGTCCCAGGTTCAAGTCCTGGTGGGCCCACCAGAAAAGCAAACCCTCATCAGCAATGGTGGGGGTTTTGTCTTATGGGCGTTACTTTAAGTAATCCTTGTTTCATCTAAATATCAGGAGTAGGATTAACTGGTCTCCTCGATACTGTTATATGGTTTATATCCGCTCATAGGCGGATATTTTTTAATAAAAAAATCCGTGAGCACCTAGAACGGAGACAATTATTGTGACTAGACTTAATAGCAAAATAATTGCATGCACAATTTGAGTTTTTTGTAAGTTGGTGATGTTGTGCCCATTCTTGACCATCTTTCCATGCTCTTTTAAGAAAAATGGTTCAACTATAAAAAGGGCAAGAAAGAAGAGTGTCCATACAAAAACCATGGCATGCATCCAGAAATATTGAATTTCTGTAAAGCGGTTCCAAGCATTTAATCTATAGGTCATATAGAACCCACTAATGCCTGCCAACAAGACCATTACTCTGGCGATATTGGCAAATTGATTTTCAACGACATTAAAAATAGCCAGTTGATCGACGTGAAACGAGGATCGTCTCAGAGTCGGTATGAGCACTAGCGTCACAAATGTAACGCCACCCATCCAAATCACTACGCTAAGAATATGTATTGCCCTTGCGATAGTTAAGTCGTTCATGGAGCTATTGTGGGTTCTTTAGTAAGTCTCGATTATCCATGCCCCACGTTTCCCATCCTTCACCAAATAATTCATACGGATGTTGGGCTCTATCTGAGCCATTTCCACAAGCCATGGAGTTCGATGGGCAGTATCTCTCGCATCCCCAGCAAACACGTTCGGGGTGTGGTGGATTGATTGGAAACTTCTTTTGCATGATGCGTTTATTAAATTCCAATTAGCTGAAATGGCATTTGATCTATCGCAAAAGAAGGGGTGTTTTGATGATCCATTAGAAACCTTACTTTGTTACATAGTTCTATTGGGCTATATCAAACCCTACCCATTATTAGGAAAATGTTCCAAATTTGTAATTTTTAGATAGAGGTTTGTATGTCAAATCAGGTGAATTTTGAACAGCTAGCAAATGTCATGGGTGATGGGGTGGTAATTTCTGATGCCAAAGGAGATATTGTTTTTTGGAATGCAGCAGCAGAGCGTATTTTTGGATATAGCTCTAGTGAAGCTTTGGGGAAAAGCCTGGACATCATTACACCTGAGCGTTTTAGGGAGCGTCACTGGGATGGCTATAAAAAATCAATGGATACAGGAACTACCCGTTACGGCACAACTTTATTAACGGTACCCGCTTTGCATAAAGAAGGTAAACCTTTGTCTATTGCCTTTACCGTAGCAATGCTGACTGATGCCTCTGGCAAAGTGACTGGCATTGCGGCCGTGGTGAGGGATGATACTGAGCGCTTTCAAAATGATCGGGCTTTAAAGAAACGCATTGCGGATTTAGAGGCGAAGTCTTAAGCCTAGTTGATATGTCCAAAAAGACAATGCCTTTATTTGCCCTTGGCTTTAGGCCATTCTATTTGCTAGCGGCTCTTTGGTCTGTGATTGCTGTGGCTGAGTGGTTATGCGAGTTAAGCGGCTATAGCTTCAGGGGAAGTAGTGCAATACCCGGCATTCAGTGGCACGCACATGAAATGATTTTTGGTTTTGCTGCTACGGTTGTAGCTGGTTTTGCGCTTACGGCAGTGAGAGCTTGGACGGGCTTGGATACTCCAACTGGCAAGTCATTAATGTTATTGGTTTTGCTTTGGATTGCTGGAAGAGTCGGGCCATTATTGAGTCCCTACCTAGCAGTTGTAGATGTTTTATTTTTACCTGCAATTGCGATTGCTATTGGCAGGTTGATTTTGCATCAGCGCATGTATAGAAACCTATTTCTCCCATTCATTTTGAGTGTACTAGGTGTTTTAAATGCCGTGTTCTATCTATCAGCAAATAATCGAATTCGAATTGATGCCAATAAAGTCTTGATTATTTCTTTGTTTTTGATTGTGATGATTGAGATCATGATTGGGGGCAGAGTTATACCAAGTTTTACGGCTAACGCATTTTTTGGGATAAAGCAAATTCGTAATAAAAACTTAGCAACCTTAGTACTTGCTTGTTGTGGCGCATCTCTCTTGCTGTGGATTTTTTTTCCAGCAAGTTATTTGACTGCGATAGTTTGTCTATTTACCGGTCTGATTCAATTAAAGATGTTGTGGGGCTGGAATCCCCTTGCAACAGTTTCTAAACCAATCGTATTGGTTTTGCATGCTGCATATTTATGGATTCCACTTGGCTTTATTCTCTTGGGGCTCTCTGCATTAGGTTTTGTAACGATTTACATACCAGTGCATGCATTTGGGATTGGCGCAACCGCAGGGCTCATCATTGGAATGATTACGCGCACTGCAATGGGGCATACCGGCCGCCCATTAATTGCAGGTGTAATCGAAACGCTTGCTTATACATTGGTACAAGCTACAGCAATATTTTGGATGTTGGCTCATGCCTTCAGTGGAACATGGTTTCACTCCGCTCTTGGCTGGGCTGGAATTTGCTGGTGTACAGCATTTATTTTGTATTTGCTTAAATATTTTCCTTGGTTAACAAAACCTCGATTAGATGGGCAGCCTGGCTAAGCAATAGCCACAACACTACTTAGGTAATTCAATGACAACATTAATTCCGACTGACGTTATGGAGTTGCTTTCTAAGAGTGGCGTGTCTCCCTTGGTGATAAAAGGGAAAAACATATTGCCTATAGTGCAAGGTGGTATGGGCGTTGGAGTATCGGCTCATCGTTTAGCTGGTGCTGTGGCGAAAGCCGGTGGTGTAGGAACGATTTCGTCGATTGATTTGAGGCGTCTACATCCTGATTTAATGGAGCAAACCCAGCATCTCAAGCCGTGTTCTGAAAGTCGAGAGGCAATCAATGCGGCAAATATAGAGGCTTTGAGGCGTGAGATTCTTCAGGCCAAGAAAGATGCTGGTGGATTCGGTCTTATCGCCGTCAATGTGATGAAAGCCGTCAACGAATATGCTCAATATGTAAGATGTTCTTTAGAAAACGGCGCTGACATCATTGTGGTTGGCGCTGGATTGCCGCTGGATTTACCGGATTTAGCAGCGGATTATCCAGATGCACTTTTAATCCCCATTCTTTCTGAAGCTAGAGGTGTTCAATTATTAGTCAAGAAGTGGATGAAAAAAGGTCGCTTGCCAGATGCCATTGTGATTGAAAATCCCCGTTTAGCTGGCGGGCATGTTGGAGCATCAAGTGTTACAGATATTCATAACACTAAATTTGATTTTGAAAATGTTATCCCAGAGATACTCAAATTTTTTGAAGAAGCTGGAATTGTAGGAAAGATTCCTTTAATCGCTGCTGGAGGCATTTCAAGTCTTGAGGATATTAAGAGGCTTCAGGCTTTGGGTGCATCAGCAGTGCAGTTGGGTACCGCCTTTGCCGTTACTACTGAAGGTGACGCTGACGATGCATTTAAGCATGTCTTGGCTAACGCGAAAAAAGAAGACATCGTAGAGTTCTTAAGTGTCGCAGGCCTACCAGCCCGAGCAGTGAAGACTCCATGGCTTGGCAAATATCTCAAAGTAGAGAGTGTTCTCCAAGAAACGGCCCGTAAAAAACCACGCTGCACAATGGTATTTGATTGCCTGCATGACTGTGGTTTAAGGGATGGGAATAGTTCGTGGGGTCAATTTTGCATTGACAAAGTTCTAGGAAGCGCATTGGTGGGTAGCGTTCAAAAAGGACTTTTTTTTAGAGGCGCAGGTGCATTGCCATTTGGCACTCAAATTCGCCCAGTAATCGATTTAATTACAAGACTTTTATCTGATGTGGAGCCAATCGAATATGGTTATGCAGCCAATTAGCGTTGATGTATTAGCAGAAAAATATTTAAAAAGCGGAGAGACTGACGCAGATACGATTTTTAAGAGAGTCGCAAAAAGCCTGGCAGAAGTTGAAGATCCCGAAATTCAAGATGCAGTAGAAAAGCAATTTTTAGATAATTTTTATGCTGGCGCGATTGGAGCTGGGCGCATTATGAGTTCAGCCGGGACAAGCATTAAAGCAACCTTGATTAATTGCTTTGTGCAGCCGGTTGGGGATTGCATTCAGGATTCCGATGAAGATGGGTATCCAGGAATTTATGAAGCTTTAAAGCAGGCTGCAGAAACGATGCGTCGTGGCGGGGGTGTTGGCTATGACTTTTCCAGAATTCGTCCTAAAGGCGCTGAGGTAAAGGGAACGGCTTCGATCGCCTCTGGGCCATGCAGTTATATCAATGTCTTTGATCAGTCTTGCTCAACCGTAGAGAGTGCTGGCGCACGCAGAGGCGCGCAGATGGGTGTATTGCGCATTGATCATCCCGATGTATTGGAATTTATTACCGCCAAGAGAACGCCTGGACGCTGGAATAACTTTAATGTCTCTGTTGGAGTTTCTGATGAGTTTATGAAATTAGTTGGCTCTGATGGAGAGCTCGAGCTTTGTCATAAAGCTAAGCCATGTGAGGCGCTAATAGCTGCGGGAGCATATCAAAGAACAGATCGGTTCTGGGTATACAGAAAGGTAAGAGCAAGAGAGATTTGGGATGCGGTAATGCAATCTGCTTATGACTTTGCAGAGCCTGGCATTCTATTTTTAGATAATATCAATCGCGATAACAACTTGTACTATTGTGAGCGGATTGATGCTACTAACCCCTGTGGCGAACAACCATTACCTCCCTACGGTTGCTGCGATCTCGGGCCAATCATTCTGCCAAAGTTTGTTGTCCATCCCTTTGGTTTTGATGGCGAGCCTTATTTTGACTTTGAGCGATTTGCTCAAGTTGTCAAAGTACAAGTACGCATGTTAGATAACGTGTTAGATGCTACGTATTGGCCACTAGGTGAGCAAGGATTAGAGGCTCGCGCAAAAAGGCGTATTGGTGTTGGTTTTACTGGGCTTGGCGATGCTTTAATCATGTTAAAGCTTTCCTACAATAGCGCAGCAGCACGTATTAAAGCAGCGGAGATCGCTGAGAAGCTTCGTGATATTGCCTATAGCGCTTCAGTTGAATTAGCAAAAGAAAAAGGTCCATTTCCTGATTTGGACGTTGATCAATACCTTTCCGGTAGCAATTTTGCGAGTCGCTTGAACGATGTTTTAAAGGCAGATATTCGAAAGCATGGAATTCGTAATAGCCACTTACTTTCTATAGCCCCCACAGGAACAGTTAGCTTGGCATTTGCTGATAACGCATCCAATGGCATTGAGCCACCGTTTTCGTGGACCTATACCCGCAAAAAGAGAGAGGCCGATGGCACTACTAAAGAGTACGCGGTAGAGGATCATGCTTGGCGGGTGTACCGTGATTTAGGTGGGGATGTGAATAATCTTCCAGATTATTTTGTTACTGCACTGGAAATGTCTGCCGAAGATCATATATTAATGATGGAAGCTGTCCAGCCATATATTGATACTGCAATCTCCAAAACAGTGAATGTCCCCGCAGATTATCCTTATGAAAAATTTAAAGATCTGTACATCACCGCTTGGAAATCCCATCTAAAGGGATTGGCTACCTATAGACCCAATAATATTTTGGGTTCCGTTTTGCAGGTGACTCCATCTTCTACGGAAAATGATTTGCCAGCCATGGATGTGGATGAATTGCGTAGCAACCCATCTCGAAAAGTAATCGATCGACGCCCAGACGGGGAGTTGCCAGCGGTTGCTGAAAAAATTACCTATTGGACACAAGAGGGTAAAAAGACGCTTTATCTTGTTATTTCGTTCTTGGCTGTTGAAGGTTTAGTGGACGGTAAAAAAGCGAGCGTTGAGCGGGCTATTGAATTTTTTATGCCTGTAGGTCAAAGCGGTGAATCGCAACAGTGGATTACTTCTAGTATGCGGATGCTTTCCTTGGCGGCTCGTGGGGGATTTTTAGCCAGAGCGCTAAGCGATATGAAAAAAGTAGCTTGGGATAGAGGACCTGTGCGCTTAGGTACTAAGAAAAAGCAAGATGGTGCGTTAGCACCAATGTGGCATGACTCCGAAGTAGCTGCTGTTGCTTTTGCGATCGAAAATATTTTGGCTAAAAGAGGAATTGCCGAGTTCAAGTCGGCTGAAGATTTTGCGATTGGTGAAATCGATCCACAGAAAAGCACAGTAGGAAGTGTTATGGCTGGCAAAAAATGCCCAGATTGTGGGGCTCATGCCATGATCAAGAAAGATGGCTGTGATTACTGTACTAGTTGTGGGTACGTGGGGTCATGTGGATGACCACTTCTTTTAATAGAGCTGTCTTTTAATAAGCAGCACTAAGGTTCTTAGTAGCAAATAAAAAACGAGAGTTGTAGTTATCGTAATTGCGATTGTCGCCGCGGCATTGGGCCATCCGCCACGAATTACAGCCTCAATAATGCATGATGTGGTTGCGGCTGCAGGGAAGGCGAAAGACCAAAATCCAAATGAAAATGGAACTGCTGTCCACGATTTCCATCTAGTTAATACCGCAAATATAGGTCCAGAGGCAATGCCAAGCCCAACCAATACGGCATCCACAGGAATGTTGGGCCAGATGCTTACTGCGGTAATTGTGCTGACTGCGGCGGGGCCCATTTCAATGCCAATGGTTGATCGGTATTGGGGCGGTAATGGTCCAGCAAATAGGCGATGCAAGATTCGCATTTCTAATAAGGCCCATCCCCCAAACAAGATAGCCAAAGCCAGGCAACCCTATTGCAGTTAAAGCTGCGCCACCAACTAAACCGCCCGGAACAATTGGTAGATATAGGGCTGGCGTAACTTGATCGCTGGGCATATGGCCCATAGATAGTAAATTAACTACTCGCCATGCGATTGTCACTTGAATGATTAATGCAAACGCAGTTAAGGTGTATGCAAAAGTTGTGTACTCTGGAAATCTAGGGAAGAGTAAAGCAATGGCAAGCATTGTGCTAATTGGAAAGTAGGCCATCATTGGGCCTAAAACCGGATTTAAAAACTTCTCTTTAATTGCTTTTGGGTAAAAAATTGCTTTAATAATCCAGAGGGTCGCTAAGAAGCATAGAATGAAGAGACCAAGACCAAGAAAAAAGCGCTCAATCCAAAAGGTTGAAATTGAGGTGACGTGGGAGTATTTGCTCCAGGTAAATGAAAGGCTAAGTAGCCCTAAGGACATGCCAAATAGTCCAGGGTGGAGGCGGTGAAGCCAGTTGGGTTCTTTGTCTCTTTGCATAGTTGCTTTTAGGTATAGTTTTACTAAATGATGAATAGAGAATTTACCCTAAAAAAGAAGTTAACGTTTATTGGCGCTGCGCTGCTGGTGCTGGCCATGATATCGATCAGTTTTACTTTATGGGTGACCTGGAAGTTGGAGGGTGGTGCTGCAGCAATTAATGAAGCAGGTCGTATGCGCATGCAAACATATCAATTGGCTCTTTTGGTTAGCGAAGGTAATAAAGAAGCCGCCTCCAAGCTAATTCATAAGTTTGACGATAGCATCATTGCACTGAAATATGGTGACCCATCTAGACCGCTTTTTGTGCCGTGGAATAAAGTCAACCGAAATTATTTTGCCAGTATTTCTAGTCAATGGAATGCAATTAAGTCGGATTTAAGTGCTAAAAAATCAGAAGGCGTTTCTGTTGCGCAGGTTGATAATTTTGTCTCAAGCATTGATCGGTTTGTTGGTTCAATTGAGGGTGAGGTGGACTATTGGACTAATTTGCTTCATTTATTTCAGTTTGCGATGTTAGCTACCTCGTTGGTTGCTACGCTCTTAATTATGTATGTAGGCTACTCAGTAATTTTGGATCCAGTTGAAAAATTGCGAATTGGTTTTGAGAGCGTGAAATCTGGCAAGCTTAATACTCGAGTAAAAATTGATGCCCAGGATGAATTTGGTGATTTAGCTGCCGGATTTAATTCCATGACTGCCACCATAAGTGATTTGTATGGTGGTCTTGAGGCTAAAGTGAAAGAGAAGACATTGCACTTGCAGGAACGCCAAAATCGTTTACAGGCCTTGTATGATTTAAGTTCATTTGTATCGCGTGAAGATAACTTGGAAAGATTGGCCAAGGGATTTTCAGAGCGCATCATGAGTCTTAGCAAGGCTTCTGCAATTGCGATCCGTTGGACAGATGAGGCAAATCGTCGCTATTTTTTATTATCCGGTGCAAATCTTCCAAAAGCTATTACACATGAGGAGCAGTGCGTAGTTTCGGGTGATTGTTATTGTGGTCAATCTACTGGACTCAGTGAAGTTCAGGTTGTTACCTTTAATCCTAAAACGGAAGCAGAGCGTCATTGTGTACGAGCTGGTTATAAGACGCTCATTACTGTTCCGATTCTTTTTCAGCAAGACTTGCTAGGTGAAATTGATATTTTTTATTCTGACGAGGCTGATTTAGATCAAGATCAAAAGTCGCTATTTGAAACGCTTGCCCATCATCTAGCGGGAGCTATGGAGGCTGTGCGTATTAAAGCGATGGAAAAAGAGGCGGCTATATCTGAAGAGCGAAGTCTTTTGGCAAGAGAATTGCATGACTCGATTGCTCAATCGCTGGCATTTCTTAAGATGCAAGTTGGAATGTTAAAGGATGAATTGGTTGAGCCGGCCACCACTAAAGCGAAGAAAATTCTTGGCGAGCTAGATGAAGGTTTGCGCGAAAGCTATAGCGATGTTCGGGAGTTGTTGTTGCATTTTAGGACGCGCACTAATACTGAAGATATTGAAACGGCAATTCGAACCACCTTGCAAAAATTTGAACACCAATCAGATATTCATAGCGAACTAGAGATACATGGGCAAGGCTTACCTTTAGCGCCAGATGTTCAAATACAAGTAATGCATGTGATCCAAGAAGCTTTATCAAATATTCGCAAGCATTCCAAGGCCAAAAATGTGAAGGTGATTGTGAATCAGTCACCACAATGGGTATTTCAAGTTATAGATGACGGCATTGGCTTTTTGCTGGATGAAATTTCGATTGATAGCACGCATGTGGGTATGAGCATCATGAAAGAGCGGGCAATGAAGATTGGCGCTGATTTACAAGTCGAGGCAAATACTCCAGCGGGCACCAAAGTACTGCTAATATTGCCAGCATAAGTTGCCTAAGTAGAAAGGTGTGAGGGTGTAAGAGTGGAAAAGATTCATATACTGGTCGTTGATGACCACACCTTGTTTAGGCGCGGCTTAATTGCTTTACTGTCGCAAGCGCAAGATTTAGAGGTGATTGGAGAGGCTGGGGATGCCATTGAGGCCATTCGACTTTGTAAAACGTTAAAGCCCGACGTCATTTTGCTGGACAACCATTTGCCAGGCGCTAGCGGTATTCAGTCTTTGCCAGATATTTTCCATGCATCCCCTGAGTCAACGGTGATGATGCTCACTGTTAGTGAGGATGAAGGGGATTTAATTCAAGCGCTACAGAATGGGGCGCAGGGGTATTTGCTCAAAACTAGTGAAAAGGATGATTTATTGCTAGGCATTCGAAGAGCCTTCGCGGGCGAATCTGTCATCAGCAAAGAGATGACACATAAGCTTGTAAGTGCCTTCAAGACGAATAAGAAGTCTGATGAGCGTGCGACTAGCCCCTCGTTATTGACCAGCCTTTCTCCGCGAGAGCTTGAAACCGTGAAACTCATCGCCACTGGGTCAAGTAATAAAGAAATTGCTAGAGAGTTAGGTATTGCAGAAACAACTGTAAAAATTCATGTTCAGCACGTGCTTAGAAAGCTCAATCTTTCATCGCGCGTCCAAGTGGCTGTTTTTGCAAGTGCTGAGGGCATTACTTCTTAAGTAGTAGTCCTTTAGAACTATCTTCATTTATGGACATAGTTCGACTGCTTTTTAAAAGTAGTCTTTTGGGGGATATGCTCAGCATCTTCTAGTTTTGATAATCACTCATGAGATTAGGGGATATTCATGAGTACGACTACCAAAACCAGCAATAAAGCTTATTCAGTCCTGATTGTGAGCACCTTAGCGTTCACCGTATGTTTTATGGTGTGGATGATGTTTGGTGTTATTGGCATCCCAATCAAAAAAGCACTCAATCTAAATGCAACCCAATTCGGGTTATTGACGGCCACACCGATTCTGACCGGCTCATTAGTGCGTGTGCCTTTGGGAATCTGGACTGATCGTTACGGCGGTCGCATTGTGATGTTTATTTTGATGCTATCAACTGTCATCCCTATTTGGATGATGGCGTATGCAACAGAATATTGGCACTTTTTGACTATTGGGCTATTTGTTGGTTTGGCCGGAGGATCGTTTTCGGTTGGAACACCCTATGTTGCTAGATGGTTTCCAAAAAATCGCCAAGGCTTTGCAATGGGTGTGTATGGTGCTGGTAATTCTGGTGCTGCAGTAAATAAGTTTGTTGCGCCAGCCCTAGTGGTGGCTTTTGGGTGGACGATGGTTCCCCAGGTTTACGCTGCTGTGATGCTCGGTATGGCAATCCTGTTTTGGATGTTTAGCGCCAGCGATCCCTCACATTTAGTATCAAGCAATATTTCTTTTAAAGATCAATTAAAGGCGCTTAAAGATCCAAAGGTGCTTCGCTATTGCCAGTATTACAGCATTGTTTTTGGTGGCTATGTTGGTTTAAGTCTTTGGATGGTGCAGTACTACGTTGGTGAGTTTGGTCTAGAAATTCGTACTGCAGCGCTATTGGCCGCTTGCTTTTCGCTTCCTGGTGGAGTCTTAAGGGCGATTGGCGGCTGGCTTTCGGATAAGTATGGTGCTCATCAAGTTACCTGGTGGGTAATGTGGGTTAGTTGGGTTTGCCTTTTCCTTTTGTCTTATCCACAAACTGATTTCACGATTCAAACCATCAATGGTCCACAGACCTATCACATTGGCTTAAACATCTACGCCTTCACAACATTGATGGCGATATTGGGCGTTGCTTGGGCGTTTGGTAAAGCTAGCGTTTTCAAATATATCGGCGATGACTATCCAAACAATATTGGAACTATTTCTGGAATTGTGGGTCTAGCGGGTGGATTGGGTGGATTCATTTTGCCAATCATGTTTGGAGCAATTTTAGATATTACCGGCATACGCTCTAGCGCATTCATGTTGATGTATGGAGTGGTCTGGGTTTCATTGATTTGGATGTATTTAACTGAAGTTCGTAAGACTGAAGTAATGGGTGAGAAATCACTTAATCCCACCCATTAATCATTATAGAAAGGCACAAAATGTCCTCCACAGTAATTACCCGTTGGGAACCAGAGAATAAAGAATTCTGGCAATCTACTGGAAAATCAATTGCAAAACGCAATCTGATTATTTCGATCCCTGCATTAACCTTGGCGTTTGCGGTTTGGATGGTCTGGTCAGTAGTGGTAGTGAATCTGCCAAATGTTGGATTTAAGTTTTCAACTAATCAACTTTTCTGGTTGGCATCATTGCCTGCGCTATGCGGCGCTACATTACGCATTTTTTATTCTTTTGCTGTTCCTATTTTTGGTGGAAGACGATGGACTGCCATTTCTACGGCATCACTTTTGATTCCAGCAATAGGTATTGGGTTTGCAGTTCAAAACCCAGCAACTCCTTATGAATTCTTTATTGCTTTGGCCTTGTTGTGTGGTTTAGGCGGTGGTAATTTCGCATCTTCAATGGCGAATATTAGTTTTTTCTATCCTAAAGCTCAGAAGGGAACAGCTTTAGGTCTGAATGCTGGATTGGGTAATTTGGGTGTTTCGATCGTTCAGTTAGTCGTACCATTGGTCATTACTGCAGGAGTTTTTGGTGCATTGGGTGGTGAGTCACAGACGGTTACCAAGGCAGGGCAGCAAGTACCAATGTGGTTGCAAAACGCTGGTTTTATTTGGGTGCCATTTATTGCAGCAGCAGCAATCGCAGCATGGTTTGGTATGAATGATTTGGCTGAAGCAAAAGCTTCGTTTGCTGATCAGGCTGTGATCTTTAAGCGCAAACATAACTGGCTAATGTGCTGGTTGTATTTGGGCACCTTCGGTTCATTCATCGGATACTCCGCTGGATTTCCATTGTTAATTAAAAGCCAATTTCCCGGCGTCAATGCCTTGAGTTATGCCTGGCTTGGTCCTTTGGTGGGTGCTTTAGCGCGTCCATTCGGCGGCTGGCTGGCGGATAAATTAGGCGGCGCTCGCGTGACATTCTGGAACTTTATTGCAATGGGTGCTGGTGTATTTGCCGTCTTGAATTTTTTACCTTCACAAGGTGCTGGCGGTAATTTCTATGGATTTCTCTTCGCTTTCATGTTGCTATTTGCTACATCAGGTATTGGTAATGGCTCGACATTCCGCATGATTCCAGTCATTTTCCTGACAGAGCGTCAACGTGCCGCCGGAAACAATCCAGCTGATAAAGAGCAGGCAATTCGTGATGCCAATAAAGAGGCTGCGGCTGTATTGGGATTTAGCTCTGCGATTGGCGCTTATGGTGGATTCTTTATTCCTAAAAGCTATGGAACATCTATTGCAGCTACAGGTGGTCCTGAAGCCGCCTTGTATTCATTCATTATTTTTTACGTCACATGTACTTTGATTACTTGGTGGTACTACAGCCGTAAAAACGCACCAATGCCTTGCTAAGAACATTTAAAGGATTGATATGAGCCATTTTTTAGATCGCCTGAAATTTTTATCTACAGATACTGAATCATTTTCGGAGGGGCATGGGAAGGTCACTGGCGAAGACCGTACATGGGAGGATGCTTACCGATCACGTTGGCAGCACGATAAGATCGTGCGCTCAACCCATGGCACCAACTGTACTGGTTCATGCTCTTGGAAAATTTACGTTAAGGGCGGTATCGTAACTTGGGAAACACAGCAAACAGATTACCCACGTACTAGGCCAGATCTTCCGAACCATGAACCGCGCGGTTGTGCACGCGGTGCGAGTTATAGCTGGTATATGTATAGCGCTAATCGCGTGAAGTATCCAATGATTCGCGGCAAGTTGTTAAAACAATGGCGAGAAGTGCGAGCAGTTGCAAAAAGTCCAGTAGATGCCTGGGCAACATTAGTTGAAAGTGATGCCAAAAGAAAAACCTGGCAAGAAATGCGCGGTAAAGGCGGCTTTGTTCGCACATCATGGGATGAAGTAAATGAAATCATTGCCGCTGCCAATGTGTACACCATTAAAAAGCATGGCCCAGATCGTATTATCGGTTTCTCACCAATTCCAGCGATGTCGATGGTGAGTTATGCCGCTGGTTCACGTTACTTAAGTCTAATAGGCGGCGTATGCATGAGTTTTTACGATTGGTATTGCGATTTGCCGCCAGCTAGCCCACAAATTTGGGGTGAGCAAACGGACGTGCCTGAATCAGCTGATTGGTATAACTCGACATACATCATTGCCTGGGGTTCCAATGTCCCGCAAACAAGAACTCCTGATGCGCACTTTTTCACTGAAGTTCGCTACAAGGGCGCTAAGACAGTAGCAATTACTCCGGACTATGCCGAAGTTTCAAAATTGGCTGATATCTGGATGCACCCAAAGCAAGGCACTGATGCTGCGATCGCAATGGCGATGGGTCATGTGATTTTGAAAGAGTTTTATTTCAATAAGCGCACTGAATATTTTGATGACTATGTGCGTCGCTACACTGATATGCCAAATCTGGTTGTGTTAGAAGAAAAGACGCTTGAAGACGGCAGAACAGTATTGGTACCTGGTCGATATGCTCGCACAAGTGACTTCGAAGGTAATTTAGGTCAAACCAATGGATCTGAGTGGAAAACGGTAGCGTTAGATACTGCTGGCAAGCCTGTAGTTCCATATGGCTCAATTGGTTTTAGATGGGGCCAAGAAGGTCGTAAAGATCAAGGCAAATGGAATCTTGAGTCCAAAGAAGCGCATCATGATAACGAGGTAACCCTCAAGTTGTCTTTGATGGAGGATCAGGCGATTCATGATGTGGTGCCTGTTGGATTCCCTTACTTTGGCGGTATTGACACGCCTCACTTTGATGTGAATAAGCAAAGCGATGTTTTAGTGCGTAATATCCCTGCTAAAAAAATGTCCTTTGTTGAGAATGGAGCTTCAAAAGAAGTTTATGTAGCAACTGTTTTCGATTTATTGGCTGGCAATTATGGCATTGATAGAGGTTTGGGCGGCGATTGCGCAAAATCATACGATGACAACGTGCCTTATACGCCAGCATGGCAAGAATCAATCACTGGCGTTAAACGTGATCAAGTAATCGCCGTTGCACGTCAGTTTGCCGACAACGCTGAGAAGACTAAAGGTAAGTCCATGGTCATTATTGGTGCCGCCATGAACCATTGGTACCACTGTGATATGAACTATCGCGGCATTATCAATATGTTGATGATGTGCGGCTGTATTGGTCAAAGCGGTGGTGGTTGGGCGCACTATGTTGGACAGGAAAAACTGCGCCCACAAACAGGCTGGACCGCATTAGCATTTGCGTTGGATTGGATTCGTCCACCACGCCAACAGAACTCTACTAGCTTCTTCTATGCTCATACCGATCAGTGGCGTTATGAAAAATTGGGTATGGAGGAAGTGTTATCTCCTCTAGCGAATAAAGATGACTATAAAGGCAGCATGATTGACTACAACGTTCGTGCTGAGCGAATGGGGTGGTTGCCTTCAGCTCCTCAGCTCAAAACTAATCCTTTGAATGTTGTTAAAGAAGCAATTGCTGCTGGTGAAGATCCAAAGGAGTATGCGGTTAAGAGCCTTAAAGCTGGCTCCCTAGAGATGAGTTGCGAGGACCCTGATCACCCAAATAACTGGCCACGCAATATGTTTGTATGGCGTTCAAATATTTTGGGCTCATCAGGCAAGGGCCATGAGTACTTCTTAAAGCACCTATTAGGTACAAGCCATGGAGTGCAGGGCAAGGATTTAGGCAAGGATGAGGCACGGCCATCTGAGGTTGAGTGGCACGACAAAGCACCAGAAGGCAAGTTGGATTTATTGGTTACGCTCGATTTCCGGATGAGTACAACTTGCTTGTATTCAGATATCGTTTTACCAACTGCAACATGGTATGAAAAAAATGATTTGAATACCAGTGACATGCATCCATTTATCCATCCTTTATCTACAGCAGTAGATCCTGCATGGGAAGCGCGCAGTGACTGGGAAATTTACAAAGGATTTGCTAAAAAGTTCTCCGAAGTATGTGTTGGACATCTTGGAGTGGAAAAAGAAATTGTTCTTACCCCATTAATGCATGACACCCCTGCAGAATTGGCGCAAGCATTTGATGTGCAGGAATGGAAAAAAGGCGAATGCGACTTAATCCCAGGAAAAACTGCTCCACAGATGACCGTGGTGGAAAGGGATTATCCAAATACCTTTAATCGATTTACCGCTCTTGGCCCGCTAATGGATAAGGTTGGCAATGGTGGCAAAGGAATCGCCTGGGATACGAAAGTTGAGGTCGAGCAGCTACGTGAGCTTAATGGCAAAGTTGAGCACGGCGAAATGGCGGGCATGGCAAAAATCTCCACAGATATTGATGCTGCTGAAGTGGTTTTAATGCTAGCTCCCGAAACTAACGGGCACGTAGCTGTTAAAGCTTGGGATGCGCTTTCAAAAATCACCGGTCGTGAACACGCCCATTTAGCCCTGCATCGCGAAGACGAAAAAATTCGGTTCCGTGATATCCAGGCTCAGCCAAGAAAAATTATTAGCTCGCCTACATGGTCAGGTTTAGAAAGTGAGAAAGTTTCTTATAACGCAGGCTACACCAATGTTCATGAATACATTCCATGGAGAACACTCACTGGTCGTCAGCAGTTTTATCAAGATCACAAGTGGATGAGAGCATTTGGCGAAGGGTTCGTTTCATACAGACCGCCAGTTGACTTGAAGACCATTGGTGAGGTTGAAGGTATTAAGCCAAATGGGAATAATGAAATTGTGCTTAATTTCATTACACCGCACCAAAAGTGGGGCATTCATTCAACATACAGCGACAACTTGATGATGTTGACTTTAAATCGCGGTGGCCCAGTGGTTTGGTTGAGTGAAGACGATGCTGCAAAAGCAGGCATTGTCGATAACGACTGGGTTGAGTTGTACAACACGAATGGCGCAATTGCAGCTAGAGCAGTGGTAAGTCAACGGGTAAACCCAGGAATGATCATGATGTATCACGCGCAGGAAAAGATTATTAATACTCCTGGATCAGAAATTACGGGTATGCGTGGTGGAATTCATAACTCAGTAACGAGAATTGTTCTTAAGCCTACTCACATGATTGGTGGTTATGCCCAATTAAGTTACGGATTTAACTATTACGGAACGATTGGCACGAATCGCGATGAATTTGTGAAGGTTCGAAAAATGCGAAATATTGATTGGCTTGATAGTGAAAATGCCAACACAGTTCAAGCGTAACGGAGAAATAAGATGAAAATTCGCGCACAAATTGGCATGGTTTTGAACTTGGATAAGTGTATTGGTTGTCACACTTGTTCAGTTACTTGTAAACAAGTTTGGACCAACCGTCCTGGCATGGAATACGCTTGGTTCAATAACGTGGAGTCAAAGCCTGGCATTGGATATCCTAAAAACTGGGAAGATCAAGAGAAATGGAAGGGTGGCTGGAAGCGTAAAAGCAATGGCAAGATTGAGCCTAAACAAGGTGGTAGATCCAAGATTTGGATGAATTTATTTGGCAATCCAAATCTGCCTGAAATTGATGATTACTATGAGCCATTTACATTTGACTATGAGCATCTTCAGTCAGCACTAGAATCAAAGGCGGCTCCAACAGCACGACCACGTAGTTTGATTACTGGCAAGCGGATGGAAAAGATTGAATGGGGTCCAAACTGGGAAGAAATTCTTGGTGGTGAGTTCGTCAAACGAAGTAAAGATTCAAACTTTGATCAAATGCAAAAAGATGTATGGGGTCAGTTTGAAAATACCTTCATGATGTATATGCCAAGGCTTTGCGAGCATTGCCTAAATCCAGCATGCGTTGCATCATGCCCATCAGGTTCTATATACAAACGTGAAGAAGATGGCATTGTTCTGATTGATCAAGATAAATGTCGCGGCTGGCGTATGTGCGTATCAGCCTGCCCATACAAAAAGATTTATTACAACTGGAAGAGCGGCAAAGCAGAGAAGTGTATTTTCTGCTATCCACGTATCGAGGCTGGTCAACCTACGGTATGTTCTGAAACCTGCGTTGGACGTATCCGGTATTTGGGGGTGATGTTGTATGACGCTGATCAAATTGAAAATGCTGCCAGCGTTGAAAATGAAAAGGATCTCTATAACGCTCAATTAAAAGTATTTTTAGATCCAAACGATCCTGAAGTTCAAAAGCAAGCCTTATTGGATGGCGTTCCACCTTCATGGGTTGAATCAGCAAAGAAAAGCCCTGTATACAAGATGGCGATGGATTGGAAGATCGCATTACCGCTCCACCCTGAATACAGAACCTTGCCGATGGTTTGGTATGTTCCACCATTGTCTCCAGTAACAGGTGCAGTCGAAGCTGGTTATGTTGGTGTCAATGGACATATTCCTGATGTGAAGCAATTGCGTATACCAGTTCAGTATCTAGCCAATATGTTGACGGCTGGTGATGAGGCGCCGGTCGTGTCTGCTCTTGAGAAGATGTTGGCAATGCGCGCATGGCAACGGGATAAGCATGTAGACGGAACCAGAAATCTAGAAGCTATTAAACAGGCCGGCATATCTGAAGATCAGGTTGAGGATATGTATCAGATTATGGCAATTGCAAACTACGAAGATCGTTTTGTGATTCCAACTTCGCACCGAGAGTACGCTGAAAACACTTTTGATATGAAAGGTGGCTGTGGATTTACTTTCGGTAATGGCTGTTCTGATGGCGACTCTGAATTAAGCTTATTCGGCGGCACAAAACGTCGGACTATTCCAATCAAGCCTGCAGTGTAAGGAGAAAGAATGAAACATTCATTACCTTTAAGAGCGTTATCTAGATTGCTGCAATATCCCGATCAGGAATTGATGGAGCATTTAACTGAAGTTGCTGAGGCTTTAAATGGCATGCCAAAGCTAAGTAAGAAGGTGCATGGCGGTTTGGTAGATTTTGTAAATTCTTTGCAAACATCTGATTTATTTGATTCACAAGAAAACTATGTAGAGTGCTTTGATCGCGGCAGAGCAACCTCTTTGCATCTATTTGAGCATGTCCATGGAGACTCACGTGAGCGAGGTCAGGCAATGGTGGATTTGCTGCAAACTTATAAAGAAGGTGGTTTGCAATTAAGCGCCAATGAGTTGCCTGATCATTTACCCATCATTCTTGAGTTTGCTTCAACGCTTCCATTGGACCAGGCTAAGCAATTTATTGGCGAAATGGCTCACATTTTGAACGCAGTGTATTCAACTTTGGTATCTCGTAATAATCAGTATGCATGGCTAATTGCTGCTGCCATTGAGTTTTCAGGTGAAAAGTTCAAGATTGTTGACTTAAAACCTGAAGAAAATTCTATGGATGAGGAGTGGGCGGAGCCACCAGCATTTAGCGGTTGCTCCACGCGAGGTCAATCTAAACCAGGGGAAGCGCAACCAATGCACTTTGTGAAGCGCGCAAAAGAATTAGAGGGAGTTCAGTCATGAGCTATTTAGATACTTTTATTTTTGGAATTTACCCATACATCTGCCTGACAGTTTTTTTTGTAGGTAGCTTAATTCGATTTGATCGAGACCAATACACCTGGAAAAGCGATTCTAGTCAGCTATTACGTAAAAAACAGTTGCGCATAGGAAGTATCTTTTTTCATGTTGGAGTTTTATTCTTATTTTTCGGCCATTTCTTTGGAATGCTAACGCCGCACTTCTTGTATGAGCCATTCATTACTGCAGGGCAAAAGCAAGTAATGGCTATGGCAACAGGAGGTATTGCTGGAACGTTTGGGTTTATTGGTCTGACGATTCTGTTACATCGTCGTTTAACAGATGATCGCATTAGAGCGACTTCAAAAACTAGCGATATTTTGATTGCTGTCATTTTGTGGTTTCAGCTTTTGCTTGGACTTGCGACCATCCCGCTTTCAGGGCAACATTTAGATGGCTCAATGATGATGAAATTCGCTGGTTGGGCTCAAGATATCGTTACCTTTAATTCAGGCGCAGTTGCTCTGCTGAGTGGTGTTGATTGGGTATTTAAGTTGCATATGTTTTTGGGTATGACTATCTTTTTAATTTTCCCATTTACTCGCTTAGTGCACATTTGGAGCGGCTTTGCATCTGTAACTTATTTGGTAAGACCATATCAAATAGTGCGTAGTCGCCGCCTCGGTATTGGGCGTAAGTAAGGTTTGGATTGACGATGCCAGATGAGCTATTAGAGCGACTAAGAAAGTTTCGTACAGAATACTTTCCTGCGCATCGTCAAGAGTTTGAATCTCTTATAGAGCAGGGGCAATCGCCAAAAACTTTATTTTTAGGTTGCTCTGATTCAAGAATTGTTCCTTATCTGTTAACTGGAACTGGCCCTGGGGATTTATTCATTCTTCGTAATGTTGGGGCTATTGTTCCTCCGTATGATGGTTCTTATGGTATTCATGGTACGGCTGCAGGAATTGAATTTGCTGTAATGCAATTGAAAGTTAGCAGAATTGTAGTTTGTGGGCATAGTCATTGTGGGGCGGTAAGGTCAGCCTATGAAGGGGTGCCCAGAGAAGCAATTAACTTAACCGCTTGGTTGGACTTGATTAAGGAAGCCCTTTTGCCGGTTAGGCAAACTCCAGAGGCATTAAGGAGGGTGGAGCAACGCTCTATTGTTCTGCAACTTGAGCGGCTGATGGACTACCCCATGGTTCGCGCACAAGTGGAAAAGAAAAAGTTAACTTTACATGGTTGGTATTACGTTATCGAAGATGGCGAAGTTCAAGTTTTTGATGTAACTGCTGGCAAATTTATTCCGGCACATTCTGCAGATAACTGTGGAACAGGCCCTTATTTAGACGATCAATTTGATGGAGAGATCAAGCATGCCAAATAATTCAATGACAGAAATGGCCGCAGCGCTAATTTCTTCACGTCAGTCATATTTGCCTAAACGTTTATTCCAGCCAGGGCCTTCACAAGAGCAGTTGGATTTAATGTTTTCGATGGCTGCTACAGCTCCAGATCACAATCTAACGAGACCTTGGAGGTTTGTAATTTGCCCATTGGAGTGCAGGGGGTTGCTGGCTGATGCATTTGCAAAATCACTTGTTGAGCGCGATCCGGATGCCACCGAACAGCAGATTCAAGATGCTATGGTTAAGGCGCATAGAGCGCCGTTGGTGATGTTGGCAATTGTCAATGCCAGGGGAACAGAGTCAGAAGTTCCTCCTAGTGAGCGCATTATTTCAGCGGGTTGTGCTATTCAGAATATTTTTCTGATGGCAAATGCTATGGGGTTTGGTGCCAGCCCTACTAGCGGTAAATCTATGTATATGAAGCCTGTTAGAGATCTGTTTGGCTTAAAAGATCATGAGGATCCCTTATGCTTTATTAATATTGGAACGCCTGATCGAGCAACTCCTGCTAAACCGCGAATGATCCCTACTGAATTTGTTACTACTCTCAAGTATTAGCATTTGTCTTTCCTTTGGGGTATCTGATACATTTCAGGTATGAAGAAAATAGAATGGGAAAAGGTGCGTGCGTATATAAAAAAATGTATCCCACCAGATCCATATGGCTTTAGTTGGCTAGATATCTTAAGAGTCTGTTTTGGGCTAGATGTCTTAATTATGGCCGTTGTCCTTGTTAATGAATTTGTTGGGCCAGCAGATAAATCAATGGAAATTAATGCTGTTTTTTTGGTAACAGCACTAATGATCTTATTGATGCCAGCCAGTCCAATGTTTCATCCAAAAACTATTATTGAGGGAAATGTTGTCTCTGCGCTGTTGGCTTCCGCAAGCATTTATATCTTTCCTGAGTCAAATATTGCGATGATCCTAAGTGTTTCTGCTTCAGCAATTGCAATGTATGCATTGAAGTGTTTTCAGCCAACCGCTCTAATGCTAGCACTCTTCATTTCAACGGGAAAAATTACTAACTATTACTTTGCTTTATATCCTGTTTTTGCAGACTCAGTTGTATTGGTTATCGTTGCGTATATATATGGGCAGATTACGAAGCATCCATACCCGGCAAAGATCAAATCACAATAAGCCTGAAAGCAGTGCAACATATTTAATCTAGATCAAAGGCTATTTTCTTAGATGCTATAGATTGGTGGCTGTATATATGGCTGGAGGAGGCGAAATGAAAACAAATGATTCTTGTCCGTTAGATGGTAGTTGGATGCGCGATTCCTGTACTACGTACCAAAATCAGAAAAATAGCGGCACTTTAGCTAACTGCCAGCACCGAAATAGTTGCGCTAACGCAAGGAAATTGGTTGAGTCGGATGTTAATGAGTCCGTTGCCATTTCTAAAAGAGTGCTAGTAGATCAAATTCCCCATATTTTTGAAGACAAGTCTTGACTACTAATATCAATTTGAGGGGCTGAATTATTCTATGGCTGAGAATGGTCAGACATCTAAAATTTGTCCTAGCTGTGGAATGTTAATTCCCGTTAATCGTTTGCAGACAATCATCTCTCGAAGTCGAGGCAAAATTACAAAAACACTACGTTGCCATAGATGCATTGAAAATAGAGCGATAGCTAATAAAGCAAGGCAACTGCAAAATTAATAAGCGTTACTTTAAGTAACGCTTATTTCTTCTCTAAAAGCACTTTGGAGCAACGAAGTGTGAAATGGTTGCTGTAAAAATCCTGTGGTTTTCAAAACCAAAGACTGAGAAAGTAATTCTTAAATGATGAGTTATTTCACTACACAAAACACTACACACCGATAATCAGGCGACGTAACCTCTTGAAATCCTAATGGTTTTCTTTGGTTGTCTGCTCTCATAATCCTTTGGTCCCAGGTTCAAGTCCTGGTGGGCCCACCAGAAAAGCAAACCCTCATCAGCAATGGTGGGGGTTTTCTTCATTTAAGTTTATATTTCACCTATCAACATAAAAGTTCTTTTGGATGTTAGTAATATGGGTTTTCAAGTAAAACAATCACTAGATGTGCTGGTTATTGGCGGGGGTAACGCTGCTCTTTGTGCCGCCATCACTGCTAGAGAAGTTGGAGCGTCCGTATTAATTTTGGAAGCTGCCCCAAAAGAATGGCGGGGCGGTAACTCTGCTCATACCCGCAATATTCGCGCTATGCATGAACAGCCAGAAGATGTCATGCTGGAAACGTATCCAGAGGAAGAGTATTGGCAGGATGTCTTAAAAGTGACCAGTGGTAAGACAGATGAGAGATTGGCAAGATTTGTCATACGTGGGTCAGCCCAATGTCGCAAATGGATGTCCCAGCATGGAGTGCACTTTCAGCCACCTTTATCAGGGACTCTCAATCTATCCCGTACCAATGCATTTTTTATGGGTGGAGGCAAAGCATTGGTCAATGCCTATTACCGAAGCGCTGAAAAGTTGGGTGTAAAAATTCGCTATAACTCTCCTGTAGATTCTGTTGAAATCCAAGATGGAAAATTTATAGCCGCCTATGTGGGTGACGAGCGAATTGAAGCCAAGACTTGTGTCTTAGCGGCTGGTGGTTTTGAGTCAAACCGTGAGTGGCTTAAAGAGGCTTGGGGTGTCAATGAGTATGGCGAGTCACCAGCTGATAATTTTTTAATACGCGGAACTCAATATAACAAAGGTGTTTTGCTCAAGCAATTAATAGACTTGGGTGCGGATTCTGTTAGCGATCCAACGCAGGCGCATATGGTTGCGGTAGATGCTCGCGCACCTTTATATGATGGTGGCATATGCACTCGCATCGATGCAGTTTCATTTGGAATTGTGGTGAATAAAAATGCTCAGCGTTTCTCTGACGAGGGTGAGGACTTTTGGCCGAAGCGTTATGCTTTCTGGGGAAGATTGGTTGCGCAGCAGCCTGGCCAAATTGGCTACTCGATAATTGATTCAAAAGTATTGGGTCGTTTTATGCCGCCGGTATTTCCAGGTGAAAAAGCTGATACCTTGGAAGAATTGGCAGAGAAGCTGGGTTTAGATCCGAACGCATTAGTGCAAACAGTAAGAACTTATAACGCAGCATGTAGAGTAGGTACCTTTGATCATACGATTATGGATGACTGCCATACTATAGGTTTAGAGCCACCCAAAACACACTGGGCGTTGCCAATTGATAGAAGTCCTTTTTATGGCTATGCGGTTCGTCCTGGCGTTACATTTACCTATTTAGGCTTAAAAACCGATGAATCTGCAGCGGTACGTTTTAATAATCAACCAAGCGAAAATTTATTTGTAGCTGGCGAAATGATGGCTGGCAATGTGCTTGGTAAAGGTTATGCGGCGGGGATTGGTATGGCTATAGGGACAGTATTTGGTCGTGCAGCAGGAGGCGAGGCGGCAAAAGCGGCAATTCATCAAAAAGGTCATACTCATGCAGCAAATTAAATCCTTAATTGCTGAAGCTAGCGCCTTGGTTTCAAATGCGCCGGAGGTGGAAGCGGCACGCATGTTGACTATTTGTAATTCTTGTCGGTACTGCGAAGGATTTTGCGCGGTATTTCCTGCGATGACGCGCAGGATAGAGTTTTTGCCTGCCGATGTAAATTACATGGCAAATCTTTGTCATAACTGTGGAGCATGCTTACATGCTTGCCAATATGCCCCTCCCCATGAGTTTGCTATAAATATTCCAAAGGTGATGGCTCAAGTACGCAAAGACACCTATATTGCTTATGCGTGGCCAAAATCCTTTGGCTCTTTATATAGAAAAAATGGTGTAGCCGTCTCAATGGCTGTTTCTTTCTCGCTCATTTTATTTTTGCTACTTACACTAGCGGTTAATGGAACTTTATCTTCAGAACCGCTTCAGGGTAATTTTTACGCCATCTTTTCTCACAATACGCTGGCAATCATGTTTGGTGCAGTTTTTGGATTTTCAATTCTTGCTCTATGGATTGGTCTTCAGAATTTCTGGCGTGGCATTTCACCAGGCATAAGCTCGGGTAATGCAGTAGCTGAAGCTACACACGATGCTTTGACCTTGAAGTATCTTGGTGGAGGTCATGGAGAGGGTTGCAATAATGAAGATGATGCGTTTACTTTGTGGCGTAAGCGGTTTCATCACTTCACCTTCTATGGATTTATGCTTTGCTTTGCGGCAACTAGCGTAGCAACCTTGTATCACTATTTATTAGGCTTGCATGCTCCATATGCCCTCAATAGCTTGCCCGTAATTTTAGGAACGCTGGGTGGCATTGGATTGTTAATTGGTCCTGCAGGTTTGCTATATTCAAATTTCAAACGAAATGCTGAGCATGGCGATGCTTCTCAAAAGCCAATGGATAGAGCATTTATTGTGTTGCTATTTTTGATTAGCGCCTCAGGTTTGGCTCTTCTAGCGTATCGTGATACTAGTGCAATGCCAGCATTACTAGCTATTCATTTAGGTTTTGTCATGGGTTTCTTTTTGACTATGCCTTATGGAAAATTTGCCCATGGTTTCTATAGACTTGCTGCGCTTTTAAAGAATGCAATTGAAAAGCGTCAACCTAACAAGCTTGGTTTGGGTGGGGAGTAGTAAAAATGATTGCAATGAAGAAAACTAATATTTTTAATCTCATCTTCAGTATTGCTATTGGCCTACTTAGCCACTCAGCATATTCTCAGGAGTTTCCACCTAAAAAAACAATCACAGTGGTCGTTGGGTTTGCGGCTGGAGGAGCTGCAGATACGGCAGCTCGGATTATCTCGAAAGCACTTGGCGAGAACATTGGAGCAAATGTGGTCGTTGACAATCGAGGTGGTGCAGGTGGGAATATTGCCCATCAGTTTGTGGCTACTGGACCAACGGATGGAAGCACCATCTTGTTTGGCTCGGTTGGTCCGCTTACGATTGCGCCGCATATGATGAAGTTGCCATACGATCCATTTAAAGATCTTTCGCCAATTACGATGGGTGTTAATTTCCCGAACATTCTGGTTGTTAATTCTGGCACTGGCATCAAAACATTTGCAGAGTACGTTGCTTACGCCAAGAAAAATCCTAAGAAATTAGAATATGCCTCTACCGGGCCTGGCTCCGCCTCGCATCTAGCGGGAGAGTTGTTGGATGAAATGGCGAATATTCAAACAGTGCACGTGCCTTACAAGGGTGGTGCACCAGCTTTACAGGATTTATTGGGTGGTCGTGTTGCAGCGTATTTTTCGACCTACAGTACAGCCCAGGCCTATATTGAAAATGGGCAACTTATTCCTTTGGCGGTTACTGGACCCCAACGTCTGAAGTCGCTACCTAAAGTTCCAACTATTGCCGAATCTGGTTACCCCGGTTTTAATGCGATTAATTGGTATGCATTTGTTGCTTCATCCAAGGTCCCAGCCCCAATATTGGATCGCTGGAATACTGAGATAGTGAAAGTTCTTAAGTCACCAGATGTTGTGAGGCAACTGAATGATCATGGACTTACTCCAATGCCAACTTCGCGTGAGGAGCTCGCAAAGTATATGGCCAAAGAATCGGCAACATGGGGTCGTCTAATTAAAGACAAGAAGATTACGGGCGAATAATAATAGATATGATGTAGATTTTAGAATTTAAGTTTTACTAGTAGATATTGCTAAATAAATTAATTAAAGGGAATCACCATGTTTATTAAAAAATTCTTACCCCTTATTGCAGTGGTATTTTCTAGTGCTGCAAGCGCTCAATCAGCGCCAAGTATTTTGGGTACTTGGGAAGCGGTTTCCGCAGTAAGCGCTTCAAGTGGCACTGAAGACAAGCAGTCCCGTTTAGTTTTGTCTAACAAGAAAGATTCAGCCATCATCAAGTTCGTTATTAGCGCCCAAGATGGTGGTGCTTTTCAGGGCGAAACAACTTGGCGTGATGGCGTTAAAAATCTAGTGACTGGAGTATTTCATAAGGATGGGAAAACATTATTGTTTTCAAGCGATGTTGGGGTTGGTACGGGTTACGTCATTAATGACGAGATGGAATTTTGTAGTGCTAGTGTATTAACAACTAAAAATAGAGCGAGTTGCACTCAGCTCAAAAAAGTGAAATAAGCTTTCTGGAAGTTGCAAACTTTTAATAAAGAGATTTTGTGCCAAAATTTGCCGCCAATCTAACCATGATGTTTAACGAGCATGACTTCCCGGCTCGTTTTGCTGCTGCTGCCAGTGCCGGATTTGATGCAGTGGAGTTTTTGTTTCCCTATGACTATGCGCCTGCTGAAGTCCGACAGTGGCTTAATGAAAATAATCTAAAAAATGTCCTTTTCAATCTTCCGCCAGGAGATTGGGCGGCGGGTGAGCGTGGAATCGCGGCAATACCTGGACGTGAAGAGGAATTTCGTGCTGGCGTTGCTAAAGCAGTTGAATACGCATTGGTCTTGGGGACACCGCAGCTGCATATGATGGCTGGTTTGATTCCAGCTAATTCTGATAAAAGCCTGCATCGCAAAACTTATCTAGAAAACATGAAGTTTGCTGCGCAAGAATTAGCAAAACATCAACTAAATCTATTGTTAGAGCCTATTAATACACGAGACATGCCTGGATATTTTCTAAATACACAGGCGCAAGCCCATGAGCTTCGATCTGAATGTGGTGAACCCAATGTCAAAGTACAAATGGATTTTTATCATGCTCAAATCATGGAGGGTGATTTAGCAACTACATTCAAAAAGTACTTTAACGATATTGCCCATACTCAAATCGCAAGCGTCCCCAACAGAAATGAGCCGGATGACGGTGAAGTAAATTACGCTTATCTATTTAAATTGATGGATGACATGGGGTACCAAGGCTGGGTAGGCTGCGAGTATCGGCCCAAAGGAAAAACAGAGGATGGGCTGGGTTGGCTTCAAAGCTTAATGAAGTAATTACACGCTAGGCTTAGACGTTGTATTTGTATCGACATGAAGCATTACAAAAGCGATGAGCTAGCCCAGTTCACCTGAGCTAGCCACAATCATTAAGCCGCTTCTTTGATTTCCTCAATAACGAGCTTAGAGTTACCGCCGATCAGAATCTTGCGTGGCAGCTTTTCTTCTGGAATGACATTCTCAAGTTTGATAATGAGTAGACCATTCTCGATATCAGCTGAACGCACAATGACAGTTTCAGCCAGAGTAAAGTCATGGCTAAAGTCTCGATTGGCGATACCTTTGTGGAGGTATTCTCCAGTCTGCTCCGCTTTTACCTTGCCAACAACGGTCAGCTTATTGCCTTCGGAAGTGATATCAATCTCTTCATTTTTAAATCCAGCAACGGCAATTTCAATTGCGTAGTCGCGCTCATTCTTTTTAATGATGTTATAAGGGGGATAGCTTTGTGCTTTGCTGAGCGTTTCCCCAGAGTTCATCTCCTCAATCGCATCAATCAAGCGATCAAAACCTACAGAGCTGAGTAATACATTTCTACCAAATGGATAAGACATCGTTTTCTCCTTAAATTAAGCAAGTTCACAATTTCCTAGACCCCTAAGGCATCTAGTTAAGCTCTATTTAAGGATCCATTTTTAGAATTTCAAGGGGCTTGAAATTGAATTTTTTTGCCCTTATTTATTCAGATGCGCAGGAAATTCCTCACTAAAACAGGGGTTAATTTTCTAGCGTCGCATTTAGGAAATGAAATAGTCAACTGATTACATGGAGAATGAAAATGCTCAATACTGACCATTTAGAGCTCCTAGAAAATTACCAGGAGCCCATTACCAGATCTAAGTTAAAGCGCTTGATTTTGGAATACCTTCAAAAGCGAAGTCGCAAGGAAATCCTTGAGGAAGAGCCCCGTGATGAGGATATTGACACTTTGGAGTAGGGTGTTTTTGGAGCATTTATAGCCCTTGAAATTGGCAAAATGATCCCCAAATAAATCAAATACTTCTTTTTTATGGGAAATAGAAATGACTGTTGCTACTAAAGAAACGCTAGGATTTCAGGCAGAGGTAAAACAGCTTCTGCAGTTGATGATCCACTCCTTATATTCCAACAAGGAAATTTTTCTTCGCGAGTTAATCTCCAACGCTTCGGATGCCGCTGATAAATTGCGTTTTGAAGGTATCGCCCACCCTGATTGGTATGGCGATGACCCAGATCTCAAAATTAAGGTTGAATTTGATAAGGCCGCTAGAACAGTCACCATTTCAGATAACGGCATTGGCATGAGTCGTGAAGAGGTGATTAATAACCTAGGTACTATTGCGCGTTCTGGCACTAAAGAATTCTTCTCTAAACTCTCTGGCGATCAACAAAAGGATGCGGCCTTAATTGGTCAGTTTGGCGTTGGCTTTTATTCCGCATTCATTGTTGCCGACCGTATTGTTGTTGAGACGCGTCGTGCGGGCTTACCCGCGTCAGATGGAGTCCGCTGGGAATCGGATGGCTCTGGCGAATTTACGATTGAGCAAATTGATCGTCCACAGCGTGGCACCTCAATTACCTTGCATCTGCGTGAGGGTGAGGACGACTTCCTTAACAGCTATCAATTAAAGTCTATTATCCGCAAATATTCGGACCATATCTCTTTGCCAATTCAGATGCGCAAAGAAGAATGGGATGCAGATAAAAAAGAGCAAGTGATTAAAGATGAGCTGGAGAGCATTAATCAATCATCTGCGCTATGGGCTCGCAATAAATCTGAAATTACCGAAGAGCAATACAACGAGTTTTATAAACATCTTTCGCATGATTATGAAAACCCTCTGTGCTACTCCTTAAATCGGGTAGAGGGTAGAAGTGAATTTACTCAATTACTCTTTGTTCCATCTCGCGCACCATTTGATTTGTGGGATCGCAATAAACGTGGCGGCATCAAGCTTTATGTGAAACGAATTTTTATTATGGATGACGCTGAAAAGCTCATGCCGATGTATCTGCGCTTTGTCACAGGCGTGATCGATTCAGTCGATTTGCCTTTGAATGTTTCTCGCGAAATCCTGCAAGAGTCTCGAGATATCAAAGTCATTCGTGAGAGTTCTACTAAGCGTGTCTTGAGTATGCTCGAGGAACTGGCTAATAGCGATGATGAGTCTAAAAAAGAAAAATATCGTACTTTCTGGGCTCAATTTGGCCAGGTACTAAAGGAGGGTGTAGGGGAGGACCAAGCAAATCAAGAGCGGATTCTGAAGCTTCTGCGCTTTGCAAGTACTCATGCTGATTCTGCTGACCAGACGGTATCTTTAGCAGAGTATGTCTCACGGATGAAAGAGGGTCAGGATAAGATTTATTACGTTACTGGAGAATCTTTCAATGCCGCAAAAAATAGCCCTCATCTAGAGATCTTCCGCAAAAAAGGCGTCGAAGTACTTTTGCTTTCTGATCGTGTGGATGAGTGGATGCTTTCTTTTATTTCTGAATTCGATGGCAAGCAATTAGCATCGGTTGCTAAAGGCGGCTTAGATTTGGGAAGCTTGAGCGATGAGAAGGAAAAGAAAGAGCATGAAGAAACCGAGAAGCAGTTCAAGGGCTTGGTTGAACGCATGAAAAAAGTGTTGGAGGAAAAGGCAAAAGATGTTCGTGTGACATTCCGCCTGACTGATTCTCCCGCTTGTTTAATTGCGGATGAAAATGAGCTCTCTGGTAATTTGCTGCGTATGCTGAAAGCTGCTGGTCAAAATGCTCCTGATATGAAGCCTATTTTGGAGATTAATCCAGAGCATCCATTGTTATCAAAACTAAAAAATGATGACAAAGACTTTGATGATTGGACTAATCTTTTATTTGACCAGGCGCTTTTGGCTGAGGGTGGTCAGTTAAATGACCCCGCCAGTTTTGTAAAGCGGATGAATCAACTGCTTTTGAAGTAAGCCCAACAGACCCTCCGCAGAAATGTCGAGGGTCTTGTCTAATTGAATTGCCGTATTCATGGTATGAGGTCTAAACCACGCGCGGGTGTCGTATAACGGCTATTACCCTAGCTTCCCAAGCTAGAGACGAGGGTTCGACTCCCTTCACCCGCTCCACGTCTTGGCCCCATGAGATTAAATCATGGTTGCAGGTTATCTAAATAAGTCCTTGCGCTTTAGCTTCTTGATATTTCAATGTCATCTGCAGGAGTTTTGCGGGTCTGTTGACCGCGAGCTTGTCCATGATGTTTGCCCGATGCGCTTCCACCGTTTTGACCGATATATCTAAGTCAGCACCAATTTCTTTATTGGTTCTACCAATTGCGATTTTCTCTAAGACGTCTTCCTCTCGTGGAGTGAGAGTTTTAAATTTTGATTGAATTGCCTTAAGATCTTCTGCGCGCTGCTTTTCATTACGAGCTATAGAAAGCATTTTTTCAACAAGCTCTTGAAGAATGTGTTCCTTAAATGGTTTCTGTATGAAATCGATCGCACCGTTTTTAATAGCTTCAACTGCCATCGAGATCTCGCCATGACCAGTAATGAATGAAACCGGAAAAGTAAAGCCTTTTTCGTGCAAAACATTTTGAAGTTCCATGCCCGTCATATGAGGCATGCGAATATCAATCAGTGCGCAAGCGACTGTAGATGGGTCTGTGGCGGATAAGGCCTGCAAAAAACGCTCACCACTTTCATGGCAACTGACTTTATATCCGTTGGACTGTAGAAGCCAAGACAAAGAGTCGCGCATCGCTTCATCGTCATCGACAACATAAACAACATCATCTTTAGCGGGAAATTTTGTTAAGCCCTGAGTCATAAGAACAGAAATATGAATGAAATAGATTGCTAAATTTTCACTTAAATATAAAAAATTAGTGATAACCCCCAAATCAAAAATTGATGCAATGCATGCACGCCTAAGATCATTCAAGTGTTCTCAAAATGAAATAATTCTTAGTTCTCTACTTTGGTGCATTGAAAATTTTTCTCATCGAAATTTTGGAGCATGTTCTAGGGAATACCTTTATAGGATCTACCCTAAGCACATGGATATAGACCCTTAATTTCGGGCTTTTAGAATGCTTACCCCTATTAAAATCATGGTCTATTTAGTTGGTGTATCTCGTAGTAATTCTCAAGGAGAAGTGTATGTCTGATGCTGTCGTTGCGCGCATAGAGGCTAATCCAAAATACCAAGAGCTAAAGCGTAAGCGCAGCACTTTTGGTTGGACCCTCTGTATTTTGATGTTTATCGTCTATTACGGTTACATCGCTTTAATTGCTTTTAATAAGCCTTTCTTGGCTCAGCCTATTGGAGATGGTGTGATTACCTTGGGTATTCCAATTGGTATGGGAGTAATTGTTTTCACGATTCTGATTACTGGTATCTATGTACGTAGAGCCAATAATGAATATGACACTCTTACAGCTGAAATTTTGAAGGATGGTGTCAAATGAATCGTATTGAAAAATTACTTTGCGCTTTAGCGCTTTTCGTACTGCCAATGTTGGCCATTGCCGCTGGTGCGGATATGGGTCAGGTTGAAAAGCAAGATACCAACTGGGTTGCTATTGGTATGTTTGGCGCCTTCGTTGCAGGTACGCTTTACATTACTAAGTGGGCTGCATCTAAAACCAAATCTGCTGCTGACTTCTACACTGGCGGCGGTGGTATTACTGGCTTTCAGAATGGTTTAGCTATTGCTGGTGACTATATGTCAGCTGCTTCCTTCTTGGGTATATCAGCTGCGGTGATGGCTAATGGCTATGACGGCTTGATCTACTCAATTGGATTCTTGGTTGGTTGGCCAGTAATTACCTTCTTGATGGCTGAGCGTTTACGTAACTTGGGTAAATTTACCTTTGCTGACGTAGCGGGCTATCGTTTTCAGCAGACTCCTATTAGAGCCTTTGCAGCTTCTGGCACTTTAGTAGTTGTGGCTTTCTATTTGATCGCTCAAATGGTGGGCGCTGGTCAATTGATTAAATTGCTTTTCGGTCTTGAGTACTGGATGGCAGTGGTAATCGTTGGCTGCTTGATGATGATCTATGTGTTGTTTGGTGGCATGACTGCTACAACATGGGTTCAGATCATTAAAGCTTGCTTGCTTTTAGCTGGCGTGACATTCATGGCTTTCATGGTATTGGCTCAATATGGATTTAGCCCAGAAGCTTTATTTGCAAAAGCGGTTGAAGTAAAGACAGCAATTGCAACTAACGCAGGCAAAACCCCAGAAGAGGCTGCTAAAGCTGGCCTAAGCATTATGGGCCCAGGCGGATTTATTAAAGATCCAATTTCAGCAATTTCATTTGGTATGGCATTGATGTTTGGTACAGCAGGTTTGCCACACATTCTGATGCGTTTCTTTACCGTACCAGATGCAAAAGAAGCTCGTAAATCAGTCTTGTGGGCAACTACTTGGATTGGTTACTTCTACATCCTCATCTTCATCATTGGTTTTGGTGCAATCACTTTGGTGTTGACCAATCCAGAGATGGCAGATGTTGCTAAGGGCGTGATTAAGGGCGGAGCTGGAACTGCGAACATGGCCGCTGTATTGGTTGCTAAAACTGTTGGTGGAAACGTGTTCTACGGATTCATTTCAGCAGTGGCATTTGCAACTATCTTGGCTGTGGTAGCTGGCTTGACATTGTCTGGTGCTTCAGCGGTTTCACATGACCTTTACGCTACTGTAATTAAAAAGGGTAATGCTGATAGTGCCTCTGAGTTAAAAGTTTCTCGTTTGACAACGTTAACCCTGGGTGTGATCGCAGTGGTATTGGGTATTGCCTTTGAAAAGCAGAATATTGCATTCATGGTTTCCTTGGCATTCGCGATTGCTGCTTCTGCAAACTTCCCAGTACTGTTTATGTCAGTACTTTGGAAAAATTGCACAACCAAAGGCGCGGTAATAGGCGGTTTCTTGGGTCTCGTATCTTCAGTTGTCCTAACTGTAGTTTCTCCATCAGTTTGGGAGGCTGTTTTGGGCAATCCTAAGGGTTCAGCTTTATTCCCATACTCTTCACCTGCTTTGTTCTCAATCACCATTGGTTTCTTTGGTGTATGGCTCTTCTCTGTACTAGATAACAGTGAAAATGCTAAGAAAGAACGTGCTGCATTTGCTGCGCAGCAAGTTCGCTCTGAGACTGGCTTTGGTGCATCAGGAGCTTCTGGTCACTAAAAGTGAGACGGTAGTCAGATTGATAAAAAACCAGGAGCAATCCTGGTTTTTTATTTTCCGAGTAATTGGCGTAGTTTGATAAAAGCCATCCCCGTCATGACGGCATCATTTATGGCATCATGCGCTTCGCGTACTGGTAGACCGAGGTCCTTCATTAGAGTGTCAAAGCGAAGATCAATCATTTGACCGCGTTGATTGATAGGGCGTTGATTATTTTTATATTCGTAGTACATAGAGGAAACCTCAATTTTTTCTTGAGGAAGTCCTTGTCCCAGCATTCTCCAGATGACTTTATGTAGCATGGCAACATCAAACTCTAAGTAGTACCCCACAATTGGCCTGCTACCAATAAACTGCATTAACTTGGCCGCAGCAATTTCGGGATCAAGGCCATTAGCGACATCAAGCTCACGTAAACGATGAATCTTCACGCTTTCTGCAGATACTTCCTTATCGGGCTTTACTAGAAGCTCTAGTCGTTCGCTAGTCATCAGCGTGTTGCCATTGATCTTCACCGCACCGATAGAGATGATTTGGTCCTTTGCAATACTTAAACCCGTAGTTTCACAATCCAGCACCACCCATTCATTCTTTGGTGGTTTGTCAAACATAAATTTATAGCGCTCATCTGCTAGGTGGTAAATCAACCACTCTCGCCAAATTGAGTTGTAAGCATTTTTGAAAAGTCTGGGTATTGGCAGGCTCATGCAAATTCTAGATGGAAGTGTTGGCGCAGATATTGCTTAAATCGCTTCACAACATTTAAGCTATCTTTCAACAGATCACGCTCAAGGGTAGATAAACGACCCACATCAATTTCACCAGAAACAGGTCTGCCAGTCTCTAACTCTGCAAGGCCACTTTTTAACCTAAGCTCCATTAGCAAGTGAAGAGATTCAACCGCTTCATTGCCTAAATCAGCCGGAATTTTATGGGCTTGTATAAGTTCGCGGACGCGATCAGCAGTAGAGTTTTCCCATATGTGGTTTTCTAGGGCGAGAGAGCGAATGCCATGGGTAATGGCAAAAATGCCAGCCTTTTTGAGATTGATACGATTTTCTGAAGCATCATTGCCCAATGTGAGCAGTCGGTTCCACCAGCCAATTTCTGATGAGAAGCTCTCAATTGCCGAGGCAAAACGGGCCATCAAGAATTGATTATCTGTTGCTAGCTTAAATAGACTCTGTTTGACCTCTTGTAGTAGAGATAAATTACCGCAAATTGGATGTGAGTCTAGGAAAATGGCCAGATTCATTAGGCTATCGGGGGTGGGCTCCAAAAGCCAATTTTGGGTAGTTTCTATAAAGTCTTTTTGACTCATTCTCCAGTCAGGGTTATTCACCATAATTTTGCCTGGACATTCTGGGTAGCCAAATTCAATTAGCGCATTAGAAAATTGTTCACAAGCGCTAACTATCTCACTGGAGACTGGATAGTCGTTGGCGATGATTAAGCCGTTATCTTGATCGGTTTTTAGGATTTGCTCACCACGACCCTCGCTACCCATTACAAATAAGCAGCTATTGTTTAGTAATTCAGGGCTTGCAATGAGTGACCAAGTCTTCTCAAATAGTTTTGCATTTAATTCTTGTACAAGGCGTGCAATCATTGCCACCTTGGTGCCATTACGATGCAGCAGACTAATGAGGTTGGTGATTTGCTCGGCTGCCCCTTTTAGATCTTCTAAAGTTTTGGCTTGTAAAATCTTTTGCACCACGAGAGAAGAGCTATTAGCAATAAAGCTTAGTAAATCCACTTGCTCAAGAGTTCCAATCGGAACCTCTTTATCCATCACAATGACGCGATGAACAGAATGACGAATCATCACGGCCAAAGCTTCATACAGATGATCAGTTGTCTGTACTGTGATTAGCTTAAAGTTGCTTAATGGACCAACAGGGGTTGAATCTAGTGGAAGTTTTGAGAGGATGGCTCTTTGTAGACTGGTTGTAGTGAAGATTCCAATCTTTGAATCATGTCTAGATTCATCGCGTACTAATACGTTGTTAGTTCTTTCATCGCTAAAGATTTTGACTACTTCAAATAAGTTTGTGCTGGCCTCAACAATATGAGCTTCTCTTAAAAATGCTTGGCTAACCTGCGCAAGGCTAAGAGAGTTGATTTCATATTGACTGCGTCTTTCCGCCAGAGCGTTGAGCTTCTTGGAGAGGTCTGCAAATAGCAATGCGCCAAATGTTGCATTATCAGAAATTAGCTCATTAACAGCCGATTTTTTTAGCTGGTAGCTGACTACTTCTTCGGAGGCTATGAATTGACTCGAAACCTTTCCAGCCACTAAACCGCGTCCATCAAAACAGTCATCTGGACCGAAGATGGCTACTTCTTCACCATCTTCTAATTGGCGAACATAACCTTTGATGAGAATAAAAAGATGGGTTGGGGTAGAGCCAACATCTAAGATCATCTCGCCTTCTTTGAAGTAGGCGATATCTACGTTATCTTTAACCAGTGTTTGTTCTTGGCTATTGAGGCAGTCGAATGGAGAGGCTGAAAAGTTAAAGGCATTAGGCATTCTTCATTTTATTTCTTTAGAGCCTTTCTGTGAAGAAGGGATCCCCCTAACTTCAATTTACCGCTTCAAAGAAGAAAACTCGAGCGTCTTACCAGGGCAGCTTTTCACCGGCATAAGAAAGAAAGCTGCCAGAGTCTTCCTTGCTGACATTTTCTAGAACATGGAACATTTCATTGACAGCTTGCAAGGGGTCTCTGCCAATTTGTTGTCCTCTAAAAGGTTGCGATAGTCTGGAGTTAACGGTTCCAGGGTGGAGGGCTATTAAGGCAATATTCGGCTTGGTCCTTGCAAGCTCGATAGCGGCTGTCTTGATGATCATATTTAAGGCGGCTTTAGAGCTTCTGTAGCTATACCAACCACCGAGGCGATTATCTTCAATACTCCCAACCTTGGCGGAGAGTGTGGCCATCACACTATGTTGTGGGTCTAAAAGTTTAGAGAAGTGTCTTATTGTTAATGCTGGGCCTATCGTATTGATATTGAGCATGTCCGTTAGTTGGCTTGCATTTAAATCATCGAGCTTTTTCTCAGGCATCCATTGATCAGAATGCAGCACGCCAATTGTATTGATGATGAGCTGAAAAGGGCCATCATTAGCAAGGCTCTTGGCACAGACTTCGATGGTTTCAGGGTGCTGATAATTAATTGCAGGAGTGGAGTGACGGTGAACACCTCTCACCTCTAAACACGATGGATTACTTTCTAAAAGTTTCACAAAATGTGAACCAATAGTTCCGGAGGAGCCAATGACTAAAGCACGAAAGTGTTTTGGCAACAAGTGCATATATCGTTATTGAAGGGTGCAAGAAATAATTTGTGAATGCCCCTAGAATAGTCTTAATTTATCTTTAACAGGGAACAAGTGATGAAAGCTTCAGATAAGCGTTGCTGTGGCTCCGGTGTTTGCATCATTAATGATGCGGGGGAGTGCTGGTGCGGACAGGTTTGGGATGGAGAAAAAATGGTTTCTCCACCATTAAATTTGGGTGCTAACACTCATCAGCCTCTTATTGATACAGATATTAAAGTTAAGTCTATCTCCGAAGATTAATCTCAACACATTAACCATATACCCTGCGAAGCGAGTGAGCGGCTACACCATCTTTGAGAGCCTCGCGAATGGGTATTGCAATCAACTCGATGCTCTTTCCGACAGCGAAACGCTCTAGATTGCTTGGAGTCCGTCTATTTAGAAATGGATAAACCCAATCTGGCAGATTGAGATATCCTGCGCGACTAATAAGTTTGATAAATGGTTTGGCGCTTAAATTGCTTGGAAAGTTTTCTAGCAAATCTAGAATACTTTTTGCTCGATCTCCAAAATAAAGCTCGGGAATGTAACTTCTGATAGTCTTATCTGTGGTGCTATAGGTGCTTGGTAAATCTTCCGCCCCCATTCTTTCGCCAAGCAATTTCATCTCCAAGAAGTATTGGTCTTTTTCTTTAGTACTTAATTTTTCATTTCTATAATTTTCAAAGGCATTCATAAAACTGCGGGTTTCAGTTAAATGAACCCAAGCAAGTAAATGTGGATCAGTTGCTGAATAGGGTTTATTAAACTCGTCTAAGCCATTAATCTGAGTATGAATCAAGTTCACCTTTTCAATAATCTTGTTTGCCATCTCGGTAGAGCCATAAGTGGTTGCTGCAATAAAAAATGCAGTTCGGCCAAGTCTACCCTTTAGGTCTTCTCGAAAACTAGAGTGATCCCAGACTCCAGCCAATGCTTGTGGATGAAGTGCTTGCAAAATTAAAGAGCTAATTCCACCAATCATCATTGATATAAAGTCAGCATGGACTTTCCAGGCAATAGACTCAGGCCCAAAAAGGCCGCGGTCTCCCTTCGGAGTAAGAAAGGCAACGGGAGGGCCACTCCCACCAATCATTTCCCGAATCGTTTTACGAATTAAGTCATCCAGCATTATTTCAATGTATCTTGAGATTTCTTAAGTTGCCGTCTTCGATAATTTCTGTAATTAGATCAAGCCTGATTCTTGGGTTGACTTGTGAGAGTAGATGGTTTTTTTGTGCCAGCGAGATTGGCAAAAGTTCAGCTAAGCGATTCGAAACCCAACCGCAGTCATCAATATTAAAGGGCTTCTTAAAAGGGGCATCACCTAAAAGATCTTCGCTTTGTATCACTGAGATGATTTCATCTAATAATTTTGCTACGCTCTCATGTTCTTTAGGGATGGGGGTAACAGGATCATTTTCTAAAAGCTCAATTTCGCCAACCCAAAGTCCATTGGATTGCTGACTACTTCCTAGTAACTTGAAGCGTTGGGTGCCCAGAGATTTAGTCATATACAGAGCAGGTTGTACAGGATCAAAATCTTCAATTTGAGCTAAGGTGCCAATTTTGGAGAAAGTAGCAGGGGGATAGAGGTCCCCAGAATCCCCATTTTTAATGATGCTGACCACACCAAATTCAGTATTTTCACGAAGACATTGCTTGATCATGTCTAGATAGCGTGCTTCAAATATTTTGAGCGCGATAACGCCGCCCGGAAACAGTACGGTTTCCAAAGGAAAAAGAGGAATTTTTTGGGCTAATACATTGGAATTAGTCATGTTTTGAATTTAATGGATTTGCATCATTTCTGCTGAGGCAGACTTTTGAAGTGCATCCCCTGGCGTTTTATTTGGGTCAGCATTAAAACCCATTTGCGATTACATTTAGATCATTATTAGGAGAAGTAAATGGTACAAAAACTGCGTATTAGGCTTGCCCGCTGGATTCTAGGTAAACATTGTCCGTGCTACCAAATGGGTTATCACAATATGGTTGATTTTCAGCAGAGAAGCGCTGATCAGTTGGCTAAAACCCAAGCACGCAGCAAAGCTCCATAACTTATACAGATTCTTGGTTTGTGGAAGAGTGAGTATGATGCGCTGGCAAATGCAAAGAAACTGTGCACTTACGCCTAAGCAATTGCTTCAGTTTTATATTGCCTTGGTCACTCTCTCTGTGATTGTTGCTATTGGATTTTTGCTTGCCGGAGTTTGGGTGATTCTGATATTTACTGTCATTGAAATCAGCGCAGTAACCTTAGGATTTTTAATTTATTGTCGACATGCGTTGGATAGTGAAACGATTGAAATTGTTGGTAAACATTTAATCGTCAAGAAGTTCATTGGATATAAAGAATCTATATATGAATTCAATACTCAGTGGGCAAAAATAGAAGCTCCTACTGAGGGTTCTAAAACATTTCACATCAGTCAATCGAATTTACGAGTTGAGCTCGGTCAGTTTTTAAGGCAAGAACAACAGCTATCTTTAATTTCTGCAGTCCGCGCACATTTAGGTTGACTCGGGTCTATACAAGCGCCATGCCAATAAGATGCTAGTGGTAATTTGAATCAATAGGAATAGCAAAACTAGACTGTTGAGGATTTGAAAGTAGTTCGCAAAGGGCGAGAGCATGACTGGCATTCCATCTAGCAGGGCGGTTTCTCGTAAATAATCCATGCGAGGTATTAAGAGGAAGTTGCTTCCTGCAATCGTTAAGATGAGGATCAGAGAAGGCATTCGTAGCATTCGCAGCGAATTTTCTCCGCGTTTAATTAAGATATTTCCCAGACTCAAGATGACAAAGGCGCTACCTAAGAAATAGTACGAGAGATGCTGCATGAGTAGGTGGCTGACCATGCCGGCTACTTGAGAATCATTGATCAAAAAATAGGTAGCCAAACAGCTGATTGATTCAGCGATGATGCCCCCAGTTAACAAGCTTGTTAGTAGGCGCAATAGCCGAATCACAAGGGTGTATTGGGAGCTCACTATTTCAACCATAGTATAAAAAGGGTTAATTATTGCGGTACAGCATAAAGTTTGAATCAGTTACATACTAGTTTGAATCTAACAGTTATGCCAAGTCATCGTGGAAGTAATTTATGGAAGTCACTAGAGCAGTCAAAGTAGCGCTAAATACTTTAGTTGATATCGCCTGCCATTCAATCAACGGTAACCTCGTTCCTGCACCGGAGATAGCAAAAAGACTGCATTTATCGGTAAGTCGTATCGAGTTGCTTTTGCGACCTCTAAGGGACTCGGGACTGGTTATCGGGGTAAAAGGGCGCACAGGTGGTTACCAACTTTCCAAAGATCCTCGCATCATTATGATTAAAGATATTGTTTTGGCGATGAATGCCATCAAAAAAAGAAAAGTAGAAGTTTCTGATATCGCTAAAGAGTTATATCAGTCTCTCGAATCATATATGACGAATTATGTCTCGCAAACCACGGTAGCCTCTGCCATTAAGGATTGCATTCCGAGTTTTAGCGACATTCGGACGGCGCCCGAACGCACTACATCTTTATCTAGGCAGAATTCAGAGAATTCCAAACAAGTAAAACTAGCTAAAGGTGAGACCCAAAAAGTGGTGAAGACAGCCTTTAAGAAGGTCGATGAGGTACCGCGCGGACCCAACTCAGTTTTTAGTTTCGCTGATTATTTAAATCAAGTTACTTCTTCCAATTAATTTATTTAAATGAGCGGTGTGGATAACAAGTCTAATGCTTATCCAGCGTTAGCTTTCGTCGATATTGAAACTACAGGGTCTCATTTTGAACGGGATCGAATCACTGAAATTGGGATTAAAACATTAGACAATCACCAAGTTCATGTGTGGGAAAGATTAATTAACCCGCAAACCTTTATTCCACAAAATATCCAAAGACTTACAGGTATTACACCTTGCATGGTGGGCGATCAGCCATCATTTGCTGATCTTGCACAAGAATTAAAGAAGGAGCTCGAAGGAAAAATATTTGTTGCTCATAATGCCCGCTTTGATTATGGGTTTATCAAAGCATCCTTTAAAAGGATGGGAATCGAGTTCAAGCCCAAAGTGCTCTGTACTGTCAAACTCTCGAGATTACTTTTTCCAGAGCAAGCACGTCACAATCTCGATACACTCATTCGGACTCATTGCTTAAAGGTTACCGCAAGGCATCGGGCATTGGGTGATGCGGATTTGTTGCTGCAGTTTTGGCGGGTTTGTGAAGCAAAGTTTGGGGAGGCTAGATTAAATGAGGCAATTCAACAACTCATTGGAAACTCTAGTCTGCCTCCAAACATAGATAAAGACCTCATCGATGCAATACCAGATGCGCCAGGCTGCTACATTTTTTATGGAGAAAATAAAACTCCTTTGTATATTGGTAAGAGTGTTTCGCTTCGCACTAGAGTGATGGGCCATTTTCAAGGCGCTTTAACGCAACGCAAGGAAATGAAGTTGTCTCAGCAAGTTCGTGATATTGATTGGATCGAAACGGCTGGAGAGTTGAGTGCTTTAATTCTGGAATCTCAACTCATTAAAGAGCGTATGCCCTCAATGAACATTAAGCTTCGTAGATCAAAAGATTTATGCGCCTGGAGTTTGGTAGAAGATGGGTCTGGTGTGCTGACGCCTATGCTTGTGACTCACCATCACTTGGCACCAGGCTTGCAAGATAATTTATATGGCTTGTTTTACAGTAAGCGAGATGCCAACTCATATTTGAAAGCAATCGCAAAAAAGTACCGCTTATGTGAGGCATTCCTAGGGCTAGAAAAAAGAATTGAAGGCAAATCTTGCTTTGGGTATCAAGTCAAGCAGTGCAGTGGAGTCTGTATTGGTCTCACACCTATAACGACGCATAACTTACAGTTAAAAACTGCTATGAATTTTTTTAAAGTTCAGGTTTGGCCATACTCTGGAGCTATCGCTATACGTGAGGGTGAGGAGATGATTGTGATTGATAAATGGTGTTATCTCGGTACTGCAGTTAATGAAGCAGAGCTTTATGAGCTAGCAGAGCATGGTGAAGCTGAATTTGATCTGGATATATACAAAATTATCAAAAAGGCAATATCTGGACCCTATAAAAATCAGGTGATAAATTTCACTGTGCAACCGAAAGCTTATATAGAGTAGTATTTCTGAATCTTTTCAAACCATCTTTTAAAAGCTTTATTGTTTATGTCTAATACCTTATATGTATCCTCTCCGGTCAATGCATTGGTGCAAGGCATTTTGCGAGAAGATAAAACGCTAGAGCAGGTTCTTGCCCACGGCGATTTTGGTTTGGGAACTTTCAATGATCTTGATGGTGAAATGGTGCTAGTTGATGGAGTTTTCTATCAATTGAAATCTGATGGCTCCGCCTTAATTCCTGATCTAAATATTGGGACGCCTTATGCGTGCGTAACTCACTTTAAGCCCAGTCAATCTTTTCCCATTTCAAAAAGTTGTACTTACCAAGAGTTGCAGCAATTGATTGCAAACTCGATGTTGTCAAGTAACCTCATATATGCCATTCGTATAGAGGGGGAGTTTGTTAAGCTGCGTGCCCGCTCTGTTCCTAGGCAAGAGGCTTATCGTCCTTTGGTTGATGTAGCGGGGGATCAGCAAGAATTTCAGTATGAAAAAATTACTGGCCAATTAGTTGGTTTTTGGACTCCCGATTTCATGCATTCCATTTCGGTGCCAGGATTTCACCTCCATTTTTTAAGTTCAGATAAAAAGCACGGCGGCCATCTTTTGGACTGCTTAATCGAAGATGCAACGATTTGGTTGCAGCCCTTAGATCAAATGGACCTAGATCTACCTCATACTCTTGAGTATTTAAAAGCTAACCTTGATAAAGATAATTCTGCTGATTTGAATAAGGCTGAACATTAAAGCGGCGGGAATTAAGCTCTATAAGGCAGCGCTCTGTTTATATTTCGCTTGGCGTTAGGTGATTTTTTCAATATGCTGTGATTACTTTCAATCTAAGGAGCGGATGTGACTCAATTTTCTCGTCGTAGTTTTTTGAAGACTTCAGCGGCAGGGGTGGCGGCAGTAGCTAGCAATCAGAGTCCAGCGGCCAATCCTATCGACGTACGAAAGATCATTCCTCCTAATCTGGATGATGCTTACTTGGGCCAGAAAATTTTGTGCTATCGACCAATGCGTCATGGCTCACCAAACTTAAGTGTGGCGCAAGTGGGAAATAAGGTGGTGGCCCATAACTATGGGCATGGTGGTAGTGGTTGGACTTTAGGGCCCGGTTCGGCTAACTATGTCAATACCTTGATGATTAATTCTCAATATGCCAAGGAGTTATCAAATAAATCTACGCCTATAGCGATTATTGGTGCTGGTGTTATTGGCTTATTTACAGCATACGATTTAAATAAACGAGGTTATAACAACATCACTATTTATGCTGATAGGGTGGAATCATTAACTTCGCATAATGCTGGAGGCTTGCTAGCTCCGGTCTCAATGGACAATGCTCCTGATATGCAGGCTACTATTGACCAAATTGGGATTGATGCATATCGCTTTTATGATGGCATTGCAAAAAATAAGAATGCTGATTTTAAAGGCGGAGCATTAATAGTTCCCACCTACTTCAATGATAGGGAAGATTCTGGATTAGAGCCTTATGTAGGTAAAGTGATGCAGCCTGCTAAAGAGGTAGTGTTAGATTTTGATAATGGCACTACACGAAAAATGGTTGCATATGACGATGGCATCTATATGGATACAGCAACCCTAATGGGTGAGTTGAACCAGTATATGAAAGCCCACAATATTCAGATCGTTAAACAAAAAATAAATTCGTTTTCTGGTGTCAAAGAAAAATTTATATTTAATTGCAGTGGCTTAGGATCTAGTCAGCTGGCAAACGATGCTGCGGTAATCCCTGTTCAGGGCCATTTAATAATGTTGAAAAACCAAGATCCAAAAAATATGAACTACATGATTTTGGTCTATTTTGGTGAGGGCAAATCAGAGGCGAACCAAAAAACAAAACGCTCCTTCTACATATTCCCAAAACGTTTAGCTAATACTGCTCCACAAGATATCGGGGTCATTGGTGGCACATTCATTGAAGGTGGCAATCCCAATACGCCTAATCTGAAAGAATTTGATGTGCTTCTCAAAGGCGCAAAAGATTTTTATGGAATTAGCTAAGCCTGAAGTTTTTCAGAATTTATCTAGTAAGAATAAGTTGCATACCAGCCAATGAGTGATCTTCATGCTTTGCCTAAAGATTTTATAGAAGAGCTAAAAGCTCTCTTTGGCGATCGTTTTAGCATTGCCCCTGCAGTACTTGAGCATCATGGGCGTGATGAGTCTTCTTATCCTACTTTGCCACCGCAGGCGGTTGTTTTTGCCAACTCTACTGAAGAGGTGGCAATGCTAGTCAAGCTTTGCAGTCTATATGAGGTGCCGGTCATTCCATTTGGGGCGGGAACCTCGCTAGAAGGTCATGTGTTGCCGATTCAGGGTGGAGTTTGCCTTGATCTAAATAACATGAATCAAGTGTTAAGCATTCATCCAGAGGATATGCTTGCAGTTGTACAGCCTGCTGTAAGGCGCAAGCAATTAAATGCTGAGCTAAAAGATACAGGCTATTTTTTTCCAGTAGATCCAGGGGCTGATGCAACACTGGGGGGGATGTGTGCCACACGTGCCTCTGGTACTAACGCAGTTCGATATGGAACGATGCGCGAGAATGTCTTGGCCTTGACGGTGGTGGCTGCTTCCGGAGAAATTATTAAGACAGGGACTCAGGCTAAAAAGTCTTCCGCTGGCTATGATTTAACGCGTCTGTTTGTTGGTAGTGAGGGAACTCTTGGAATCATTACAGAGATCACTTTAAAAATATATCCACACCCAGAAGATATTGCCGCGGCTATTTGCAGTTTTGCAAATGTTACTGAGGCAGTAAATGCTGTTATTGAAGTGATTCAGGCTGGTATTCCGGTGGCGCGGGTGGAGTTGGTAGATGAATTGGCAATCAGAGCGATTAACCAATACAGCAAACTTTCCTTGATTGAAAAGCCCACTTTATTTTTTGAATTTGTTGGGTCTGCTCAGTCGCTTAAAGAGCAGGCTGAATTTGCTCAAGAAATTGCCAAAAATAATGGAGGGTTAGATTTTGAGTGGGCAACCCGTCCAGAAGATAGGGCGCGATTATGGCATGCGAGACACAATGCCTATTTTGCTTGCTTGCAGCTCCAGCCAGGTTGTCGAATTATTAATACCGATGTTTGTGTCCCGATTTCAAAACTGGCGCAATGTATTTCAGAAACTAGGCAAGAACTAGATGCCTCTTGGTTAAAAGCGCCTATTCTTGGGCACGTGGGCGATGGAAATTACCATGTTCTATTGGCTATTGACCCTAATAATCCCGCTGATTTAGAGGAAGCCGAAAGATTAAATTCCGGGATTGTTCACAGAGCATTGCAATTAGGTGGAACCTGTACTGGTGAACATGGTGTTGGCATACATAAGATGAATTTTCTAGTCGATGAGCATGGTGAAGGTGCTATTGAACTTATGAGATCAATTAAGAAGGCATTGGATCCAAAGAATATTCTGAATCCAGGAAAAATTTTCAAAATTTAAAAGGTCGGCATCAAGGCTGATCTTGAAGCCGACTTGGATGGGCATTGCGATGGATAATGGTGCTCAATTCACTTTTTGTACACATTTGGACTTTTTCAATGGAAATTAAGGTCAACTTTCTAGATAAGCTTCGTCTTGAGGCGAAGTTCGATGACTTCACTGTGATCGCTGACCAGCCCATCCGTTATAAAGGTGATGGTTCTGCGCCTGGTCCATTTGATTATTTTCTGGCATCTTCTGCTTTATGTGCCGCTTACTTTGTAAAGCTGTACTGCGAGACTCGCAATATTTCTACTGAACATATTCGTCTGTCACAAAATAATATTGTTGATCCAGAAAATCGCTACCAACAAATTTTTAAGATTCAAGTTGAGTTGCCAGCAGATATCTCTGCTGTGGATCGTCAGGGGATATTGCGCTCGATCGAACGTTGCACCGTTAAAAAAGTAGTGCAAGCTGGGCCTGAGTTTGTTATTGAGCTTGTCAATAATCTAGATGAGGATGCTCAGACCTTATTAAACTTGAAGCCAGCTGATGATATCAGTACCTATATTCTTGGCAAAGATCTACCTCTGGAGCAAACGATTGCCAATATGTCGGGATTGTTGGCCAATATTGGAATCAAGATTGAGATAGCCTCTTGGCGCAACCTCATACCGAATGTGTGGTCTTTGCATATTCGCGATGCTCACTCGCCAATGTGTTTTACCAATGGTAAGGGCTCCACGAAGGAGAGCGCTCTAGCGTCTGCTTTGGGGGAATACATTGAGCGTCTCAGTAATAACCATTTTTATGCTGGAGCATTCTGGGGTGAGGATATTGCCAATGCCCCTTTTGTGCATTACCCCAATGAGCGCTGGTTTAAGGCTGGACCCAAAGATGCATTGCCAGCGGAAATTCTGGATGAATACTGCCTGAAAATTTATAACCCAGATGATGAGTTGCGGGCATCGCATCTAGTGGATACGAATTCTGGGAATACGCAACGCGGTATCTGCTCATTACCATATGTGCGCCAATCGGATGGCAAGACGGTGTACTTTCCATCAAACCTCATCGAAAATTTATTTGTCAGTAATGGTATGAGTGCTGGCAACACATTAGCTGAAGCGCAAGTGCAGTGTTTATCTGAAATATTTGAGAGGGCGGTTAAACGCGAAATACTCGAGAATGAGATTGCTCTTCCAGATGTACCAAGAGAGGTGCTGGCTAAGTACCCTGGTATTTTGGCTGGCATCGAGAGTTTAGAGGAGCAGGGCTTTCCAGTACTGGTAAAGGATGCATCTTTGGGCGGTGTATACCCAGTCATGTGTGTCACCTTAATGAATCCCCGCACTGGCGGAGTATTTGCTTCTTTTGGAGCCCATCCAAACCTAGAGGTTGCACTAGAGCGAAGTTTGACTGAGTTATTGCAAGGACGTAGTTTGGAAGGTCTGAATGATCTGCCGCCGCCTACTTTTGTGAGTGAAGCCGTAACAGAGCCAAATAACTTTGTTGAGCACTTCATTGATTCGAGCGGCATTGTGTCGTGGCGCTTCTTTAGCAATCAGTCAGACTATGAATTTGTTGAGTGGGATTTCTCTGGCAGCGGTGAGAGCTCTAATGCCCAAGAAGCAGAAACCTTATTTGGGATTCTGAAAGATATGGGAAAAGAGGTATATGTGGCGGTATATGACGAGTTAGGTGCGATCGCTTGCCGAATACTGGTGCCAGGCTATTCAGAAATATACCCAGTAGAAGATTTGGCTTGGGATAACACCAACAAAGCGCTCTTATTTCGCTCAGATATCCTGAATTTATTTACTCTAGATGATGTGCAACTTGCTGATTTGCTTGATCGTCTGAACAATAACGAATTAGATGAGTTTGGAGATATTGCGACATTAATTGGTATTGAGTTCGATGAGAATACGGTTTGGGGGAAACTCACAGTATTGGAACTAAAGCTGCTTATTCATCTTGCATTAAAGAAATTTGAGGATGCGCAAGAATTAGTCGAGGCTTTTCTGCAGTACAACGACAATACGCTGGATCGAAAATTGTTTTATCAAGCCCTTAGCGCTGCTTTAGAGGTTACTTTGAACTCGGAGCTAGATATGGCAGATTATGAGGTGAACTTTCGCCGCATGTTTGGCGACTCTAGAATGGATGCCATATTGGGTTCCATTCAGGGCAGTGTTCGATTCTATGGATTGACGCCAACTAGTATGAAATTAGAAGGCCTTGACAGGCATCATCGCTTGATCGACAGTTATAGAAAGTTGCACCAAGCTCGCGCCTTACGAGCTTTGCAAAAAGGAAAGTGATGCGCTTCATTATTCAATATGCACTGTGTTTGATTTTTTTCATTTCTGGCAGCTCTGCCTTTGGTCAGTCCGGCAATATTGCTTGTACTCCCGTTGATAAAAAAATTGCAATTGATGAAGGCGTTATTCACTATCTGGAAGTTGGTAAAGGTGTACCCGTTCTGTTATTGCATGGCTTGTTTGCGCAAAAAGAGCAATGGACGGAAGTAGCTTGTGCTTTAGCTAATCAAGGTAATCAAGTGATTGCTCCTGATTTGCCTGGCTATGGTGCGAGTTCCAATTACCCTGTTTCAGTCTATCCATTGGAATCACAAGTAAAAAAATTACATCAATTTTTAGGCGCTATTAAGATGGGTTCAGCTCATATAGCGGGAAGCTCTATGGGTGGTGCGATTGCAGCTATGTATGCCATGCAGTATCCGAATGAAATTAAATCGCTTGCATTCATAGGAGCGCCATTAGGTGTTATTGGCTGGAGCCCGCAAGTGAAGAATGCAATCTTCAATGGCATCAATCCTTTTATCCCGATCAATCAAGACCAATTTAATTTGGAAATGAGTTTGCTCTTTTATCAACCCCCTCAAATTGATTCCGCAGTGAGCGCTTCACTAATTAAGGAGTATGTGGATAACAATCGTCACTATCAACAGGTTTGGGATATTGTTAATTTCTATGATGCCGTCCTCATGGGCGGATCCACTTATCGTGGGAAAACCTTCATTCTCTGGGGTGAGCAAGACGGTATCTTCAATGTTTCTGGGCTTCCAGCCTTGAAAAAGCGATTCCCACAAGCAAGTGCTCGTGGTATTCCCGAGGCCTCACATTTGCTAATGCTGGATCAGCCTCAAAAGGTTGTTGATTTATATAGCCATTTTCTGAAGCCTTAAAGTCAATTTCCTGTAAAAATCGGCTAAGTTAACGGGCCAAATGAGGCGATTTTGAGATCGCTGCTACAGAAAACTGGTCCAAGCCATGGTCCGAGGGTCTTCTGTGTTGCTGTAAAAACCCTATTTAAAGCCCTAAAAATGGGGTTTAGAAAATAAATGTTGCTCTGCAACAAAAATATCTTGCATTAGGAAAATAGGGATCTTAAAATGGTGCATCGCAATAAAAAAACCCACAATTACTTAAAGTTAGGATAAATCATGTTTCAAACTCAATTAAACGATCAAATTGCTAATGCACAAGCTAAAGCTATCGAAAACGCTAAACATTTGGCACAAGTTGCTGTTGAAAGCGCTCAAGAATTAGCTGAAATCAACCAAGCTGCTGCTAAAGATGCTTTAGTTGTTGCTCAAGATGCAAGCACACAATTGTTGGCAATTAAGGACCCACAACAGTTAGCTAAATTAGCTCAGCCAGAAGCTGCTCAAGAAGCTGCTAAGTACGCTGCTGCTTACCAAGCTAAAGTAAACAAAGTAGTTCGTAACGGTAACAAAGAAGTTGCTCAAGTAGTTGACTCTTCAATCGATGACGCACGTGCTGATTTGGTTAAGTTTGTTAACGAAGCTACTAAGTCTGCTCCTGCTGGTTCAGAGGCTTATGTTTCTGCATTCAAAACTGCATTTGAAACTTCACTCCAACAGTTTGACCAAGCTCGTGCTACTGCAACTGATGCTTTTGCAAACTTTGAGAAGAGTGTTGACGCTGCTTTGGCAAACATTCAAGGTCAATTTGTTCCTGCTAAGCCAGCTGCAAAAAGCCGCAAAGCTGCTTAATACGTTTTAACTGCTTTAAAAGAAAAGCCACCTTCGGGTGGCTTTTTTATTGGATCATTTCAGATGAGGGTTCTTTATTTTTGGTAGACCACTCTGCCACCCACAATAGTCATGGAAGCCTTAACATCTTTTAGAGAGTCTTTGGGTATTTGGAAAATATCATCTGAGAGTACAGTCATGTCGGCAAACTTACCAACCTCAATACTGCCTTTCATCTTGTCCTCGCCGACTGCCTTGGCTGGCCAAATAGTCCACATCTTTAATGCATCGCGCACAGTGATAGCTTCTTGAGGTTCAAATATGCCCATATCCGATTGTCTGGTGACGGTGGCATAGATGGCTTTAAAGGGATCAATATTGCCAAGATAAATACCAGTCATGTCAGTACTAGCGGCAGGCTCTAAGCCTGCTTTGATCATGGTCTTAAATTGATAGCCTGTCTTCGCTCTGGCTATTCCCATATTTTCGTAATCTGCATTTACGAGCTCAAGCAACCAAATGGGTTGAGAGGAGAGATGAAAATTATTTTTCTTCAGTGCTATCCCACGTTTTAATTGCTCGGGTGTTAGCTGAAACATGCCAAAGTGCTCAATCCGTTTAATGGTATTGCTAGCTTGCTTCTGGCTGACAGCTTCATAGGCATTGAGACCAATATCGGCGGCAGCATCTCCTGAGCAATGCAGCATGGTGATTTTCTTATTTTGATTGGCTAACACAGCAAATTGATTAGCCAATGCTTGATTGGTTACCAAGGTACCCTTACCACCCGGTGGATCTGTATCTTGTACGCCCACATAGGGCTCATACATATAGCCAGTTCTGCAATCATTCTCACCATCAACCCAAGCTTTAATCGCGGCAAAACGGTAATAGGCAGGATTTGCTTTTGGAGGCATTTCAAAAACACTGAGATCTTTCGGCATGCCTTCACCATTTGGTGCGGCCCATACAGAGGCGGTATAGCGAATGTTCGGAGTAGGTGTGCTGATTGAAACACTTTGCATTACGGGTATTGCAGCAGCAGGAGTGATAGCCATAACGGAAGTGAAGCCATTCGCATTCCAGAATTTTGCGATATCGGTGGCGTAATAGCGGGCGATTTCTTGTGGGGTGGGGCTGCCTGGAATATCCCCCATGCCATCCGTGATGACGCCATTCGGTTCACCATCTTTGTCTGCCAGCACACCAGCGCCATGACGTAGTCTCGTTACACCTTTCTTAATCCCCATTTTTGCAAGTGCTGCGCTATTAGCAATAGCCATATGCGCACCGTTCGCCATAATGACTGGATTATTAGGCGCTACCTGATCTAACTCTGCTTTGGTAGGCAGGCGTTTCTCAGCAAACTTATTTTCACTTGCGGAGACACCAGCAACATAGATCCATTGATCTTTAGGTGTTGTGATGACACGTGCGGCGATATTCAGTAGGGCCTGCTTCACCGAGGGTGTGCCAGGGTAGCGAGCATCAACCCATACCTCTTTTAACCAAATGGTTTCCATAGGGTGGGTATGAGCATCCACCAGTCCAGGTACTGCTAATTGTTGCTGAAGATCAACAATTTTGGTTGATGGACCAACGAAGGATTTGATTTTTTGATTTGAGCCCACTGCGATAAACGTTTCATCTTTTACAGCAACGGCATTCGCTCTTGGCTGCTTAGCATTGAGAGTCTCAATTTGCCCATTAATAAACACAATATCAGCAGTTTGAGCCGCTTGAGAAGAAGTGCTGAGGAGCGCAAAAGGTAGCAAAGAGCTGAGTAGTAATTGTTTAAATGAGCTATGCATGGTGTACGCCTTTTGGTAAGTGAGTGCTTGGGGTAATAATGAGCTATTTGATCAGTATCTCCGAGATGAAATTTGATGTAAATCAATCTTAGGGGTAAATACTGGATGCATCCTTTGCTAAATAATTGCCAATAAAAAAAGCCAACCTATGGGTTGGCTTTCTATCAACGGGATGTAAGGTGATTATTCAACCCAAGTGACAAAACTCTCTTTGGGTTTGCGAACCTTTTTAAGATTGACGAGCCAATCTTCATCCGCTTTTCTATATCCTAATGGCAGCATCACCACGCTTCTTAAACCTTTGGCTTTGAGGTTCAGAATTTCGTCTAGCGCTGCTGGATCAAAACCTTCCATCGGAGTAGAGTCTACTTCTTCATAAGCTGCAGCGATCAGGGCTGTGCCTAAGCCAATATAAGCTTGTTTTGCGGCATGGTTGTAATTGATTTCCGCATCTCTTGGTGGGTAACCACTTAGTAGTTTTTGACGATAGATGTCTCCAGCTTCACTCTTGAAGTTACGAATTTCTTCCGTCATATCAAATGCTGTATTAATGCGCTCAGCGGTGTAGGTATCCCACGCGGCAAAAACCAATAGGTGAGAGCAGTCCACAATCTGTGTTTGATCCCAAGCAATCGCTTTAATTTTTTCCCGTATCGCTTTATTAGTTACTACCAGCACTTCATAGGGTTGTAGTCCACTTGAGCTAGCGGTGAGGCGAATTGCTTCTAATATCTGCTCTACCTTGGCCTGGGGTACCGATTTAGTGACATCCATTTTTTTAGTTGCATAGCGCCATTGCAGTTTGTCAATCAAGCTCATTCTGATTCCTTTGGGTTTTGTGTATACAAAAAGATGGCTCAGTGTAATTTAAATTGAGCAAAGTTGCCTTGCGGTAATCGGGCTAGTGGGCGGATTGCTTTACTAGTAAGTAGTTACTCAATAAACAGTTAATATGAAAGTATTACCAAATTCTGAATTGACTATGAACTTGATTGAAATCATTCGCGGTGTTAGTGACCTCATGGATGCCCTTGGCGTTGCCGTCGTCTCCCTAGGAGTTCTATGGGGTCTAGTCTGTTTTGCAAAAGGTCTGATAACGCAAACGGCTGATATTGCCTATAAAACATTCCGAATTCAGATCGTCCGCTCCCTCATTTTGGGGCTTGAAGTATTGGTGGCGGGTGATGTAATCCGTACAGTAGCTATTAGCCCCAGCCTCACTAGCGTAGCTGTGTTGGGCGCAATTGTTTTAATTCGTTGTTTCTTGAGCTGGTCTCTGACTCTGGAGATTGACGGTCGTTGGCCTTGGCAGCCTCCTAGGCCTGGCGACGCAGAATAAAAGTCCTTGCTGATTCAATATAAAAGGGAGTCCGTAGACTCCCTTTAGTTTGAGAAGCTTGCAGATATTAAGCTGCCACCGCTTCCTCAGGCTCTGCTACTGAAGAACGAATTAAGTAATCAAACGCGGCTAATGAAGCTTTGGCACCTTCGCCCATCGCAATAATAATTTGCTTGTACGGAACTGTGGTGCAATCACCCGCGGCAAATACGCCTGGTAATGAGGTCTCACCTTTGGCATCTACAACTACTTCGCCATGCTTCGATAATTCAACAGTGCCTTTGAGCCAATCGGTATTCGGTAACAAGCCAATTTGTACAAAGATACCCTCCAACTCAAGTGCATGCTCTGTATTGTTAGTGCGGTCTTGATAGCGCAAGCCATTTACCTTGCCATTTGCTCCCAATACTTCTTTTGTAAGGGCGCTCAAAATTACAGTGACGTTTGGTAGGCTAGCTAACTTTCTTTGCAATACGGCATCAGCGCGGAGTTTGCTATCAAATTCGATTAGCGTGACGTGACTAACGATGCCTGCTAAATCGATTGCAGCCTCAACGCCAGAGTTGCCACCGCCAATCACAGCAACACGTTTACCTTTAAATAGAGGGCCATCACAGTGAGGGCAGTATGCAACTCCTTTGCCGCGATATTCTTGCTCCCCAGGAACATTCATTTCTCTCCAGCGAGCACCAGTACTCAGAATGACTGATTTACTGGTCAGCACCGCGCCATTGATCAATTCCACTTCAATGCCATGATCGGTTTTACGGAGTGCATTTGCGCGCTGTAAATTCATGATGTCTACTTCATAGCTTTTGACATGTTGCTCTAGGGCTTGAACTAATTTTGGGCCCTCAGTCTCCTTGACGGAGATGAAGTTTTCAATTCCCATGGTATCCATTACTTGACCGCCAAAGCGTTCCGCCACAATGCCTGTCCGAATTCCCTTGCGAGCAGCATAAATGGCTGCAGCAGCACCAGCAGGGCCACCGCCAATCACCAATACGTCATAGGGATCTTTGGCAGACAACTTCGCCGCTTCTTCTTTTGGGCTAGAAGTATCGAGCTTGGCAACAATCTCTTCGACGCTCATACGACCCTGACCAAAGACTTCGCCATTTAGGATGACTGTTGGTACAGCCATGATCTGGTATTGATCTACCAAGTTTTGATATAAAGCGCCGTCCACCATTTCATGAGTGACGTTTGGATTTAATGCCGCCATCAAGTTCAGTGCCTGCACGACATCAGGGCAGTTGTGGCAAGACAAAGAAATAAAGGTTTGGAAGTGGAGCTTGCTGTCTAACTTGATGATTCGATCAATCACGTCTTGCTCAACTTTTGCTGGGTAACCACTCGCTTGCAAAATTGCCAAGATAAAAGAAGTCATTTCATGACCCATTGGCAAACCTGCGAAGGTAATGCGAGCTGCTTGATCTACTTTGCTGACGGTAAAGCTTGGGATGTGATCGCTCTTGCCATCGGTTTTGATAGTAATTTTGTCCGATTGCTCGGCTACTTCATTTAACAGTTCGAGCATCTGCTGAGAGCTATCACCGTTATCAACGGTTGCTGTTAAAACAATTGGGCTAACGATCTTTTCAAAATAAATCTTTAATTGAGATTTGATGTTGGTATCGAGCATGATATTTCCTTAACTATTTGTTTAGGTGAGTCTATTGGGCAGGATGGCTTCCTCTCCAATAGACTCTCCGAAGAGAGTCTATGGATGAGTGAACTACCTTAGATCTTGCCTACGAGGTCTAAAGAAGGAGTCAATGTTGCAGCGCCTTCCTTCCACTTCGCTGGGCATACTTCACCTGGGTGAGCGGCTGTGTACTGAGCAGCTTTTAACTTACGCAATGTTTCTGAAACATCACGTGCGATTTCATTGGAATGAATTTCTGCAGTCTTGATAATGCCTTCAGGATTGATGATGAATGTGCCACGCAGTGCTAAACCTGCTTCAGGAATATGTACGCCAAAAGCATTTGTCAAAGTGTGTGTTGGATCGCCAACGAGTGGGAACTTAGCCTTTCCTACTGCAGGTGAAGTTTCGTGCCAAACTTTGTGAGAAAAATGAGTATCAGTAGTGACGATATACACTTCAGCGCCCAATTTCTGAAACTCAGCATAGTTTTCTGCTGCGTCTTCGATTTCGGTTGGGCAGTTAAAAGTAAATGCTGCTGGCATGAAAATCAATACTGACCAATGGCCCTTGAGGGTTTCGTCAGTAACGGTTACGAACTTACCGTTGTGGAAAGCTTCGGTTTTAAATGGCTGAACTGCGGTATTGATAATGGACATACTGTGCTCCTTGTTTTGGTTAATCAATCTTTTGTTTGCTAATACAACTGTATGGATTTTGAACCTGAGTTGTTTATTTGTCTAATGAATAAATTAGATATTTATGATCGAAAAATTAGATAATTAATATTTGATAGGTAAAAGCCTTTCTACATCTAATTTTTTGAATAAGGTGGTGGAAAAAGATTGTCAAAGTCGCCGTCAATTTAGTGTTCAGCGAGTTAGAGTAAATTCTTGTAGAACTTAAAATCCTGTATTTAGCAAAAGTAATGTAAGTAAAGAATGCAATACTTACGCCGTAAATTAATAAAAATCTAATAATGAAATTTTTTTTATTTCTTCTGCTCTCCTCCTTAATTTCGTTTTCGCATGCTGAAGATTTATTAGTTCCGATTTCAAAATTCGATAATGATTCTCAGCAGTTGGCTGACAGTAGAGTGCTTGAGTTTTGGGCTTATCACAATTACGACGGTAGCGATAACTACGTAAATACACTTACATTGCGTTATTACAACCCCTTAGAGTATGACTCTTGGCGCGGTCGTGTGCGTTTAGATACCTCAGTCGTTTCTAATTTCAATTCCTTAACCGCGCCCAATGGCTCTGGCCAGTACAGTGCCGGCAATACAATGTTGACTGTTTGGGGGCAAGATCACACCTTTTTAAAACCATTGCATGCGCTCTTTGGAGGCCGCGTCATTTTTCCATTTGGCAATAACGGACAATGGGCTGTTGGACCTCAATTGGGGTGGACATTCACCCCAGAAGTGGACAGCCTTCTGCACGTAACAGACTTCTCGCCTTTACTGCGTTACATGTATGGTTTTGACACAAAAAATAATAGTCCCAGCGTTAATCCCAATCAACCTCCATTGTTGAGAAAATTGCAGATATTCCCCACAATCGGTTTTGAGCTTACGCCAAACACGATGCTCCGTTTTTGGGATGAAAATGGCATGGCATATAACTCCGCTGGCGGAGGGTGGTTTGTGCCGATTGATGCCATGGTCACCCATCGTTTAGATAAAAATTGGGTAGTTGCGATAGGTGGTAGTAAGCAACTAGTACAAACCTACCGGCAATATGACTGGTCGAGTTACGCCAAGATCTCATTCAATTTTTAAGGCTTTGTCTCAGCTCAGTGCTGGGCTAATTCCACAAGCGCTTGTAGGAAATTGTAAGAATGATTGAGAGGGTCTTAATTTGCCAATTTCACCCCAATTTAAGAGCATAATTCAGAGTTATTTGATTGAGCTTGATCTCAAACCCTGATGATATCGACTGACGCACTTGAATTTGCATATCAAATACAGTCCCTCAGACTGTATTTTCTTTTGCCTAGGTATCATCTCCACAATTTCGATGGTGAGCGCTTTCAATAATTAATTTGATACTTCTAAGAATTCTATATTTCAATCCAAATTTTAATTAACCCAACCTTACTTGTACTTTTATGAATAAGAAAATCCTGATTACCCTTTTTTTTGTATGCGCATTAATTGGGCCTATAAGTATGGCGCACGCAGATGAGCAACTTACCCCAATCCCCAAGATCGCAAATGAGTGGACATTTGATTTAACACCGTATGTATGGGGGCCTAATGTAAGCTCAACACTCAATTACAAAGGCCAATACTTAAGTACTGCAGATGTGAATATGGATAAGATCATCAGCAATCTAAAGTCTGGAGGGATGATTGCTGGAGAGGCTCATTATGGTAATTGGGGAATAATGGCGGACTTAGTTAGTGCTACCTTACAAAAGACTGACACAGTATCAGTAACTCCAGCGCCAGGTTACAACTTTAGATTGGGCTTGAAGCCTACTGTTCAGCAAACTTTTTTAACTGGTGCAGCAACCTATAACCTTTTAAGCACTCTAGATGCTACCGTTGATGGCTTATTAGGAGTTCGTTGGATTAGTATTACTGCAACCATCAACCTTGCGCTTGATGGCACGCATTATTCTTTAAGCGACTCTAAGTCTGTTAGCACAACCGATCCAATTGCGGGCTTTAAGGGGCGCTACCGTATTGCAGGTTCTTCATGGTACATCCCATTTTATGCTGATATCGGCAGTGGCGGTGGCACGACTAATCTTACGTGGCAAGCAATGGCAGGTATTGGTAAGACGTTTGAGAAATGGGTTGATGTTTCCTTGGTTTATCGTACCCTTTACTATGACATGAGTAGTTCAAAAACCAATGGCGCAGGCCTACTTCAAAAGACAACCTTTCAAGGTCCGCAGTTATCCGCGACTTTCCATTTTTAATTTATAGATTCTTATGAAACGTACTCTTCAGTTAGTCCTGACCGGCACTGCGGTTTTTGTCTGTATATCCGCAGCATTTGCACAAGAAATTCCTGCTCGCGCAGGGACTGTGGCCGCTGAAAAATCTGGCGAGCTGCCAGCGCCAAAACCTGCGGTTGATAGCGTTGATATTGCTAAGAAGTTGGCCAACCCGATCGCTAATATGATCTCAGTGCCATTGCAGTATGAGTTCAATCGTGGTGTTGGCTTGAACCAAGGCGGCTCTGAGCAGACATTGCTCTTCCAGCCAGTCATGCCCTTTAATTTAGGTGGTGGCGATACATTCATTGTTCGTCCAATTGTGGCGGGTGTGCGCGAGACTAGTGTGCAATATGCGCCAGGACGCTCTTACTCTGCTTACGGCATTGCCAGCGTGACCCTTGAGTCTTTCTACGCTCCTAATACCAACTCCTCATGGATTTGGGGTATTGGCCCTTATGCACAATCTCCATCGGGCAATAGCGGCCATTTTGGTTCACAGCAAACCGGTGCGGGTGTGACTGCTGTTGTTCTAAATCGTGAAGGCCCATGGACTTATGGATTGCTAGGCTATCAATCTTGGAATGTGGGCGGCAATCCCGCATACGGTACGCAAAATAATTTGTACGGACAACCGTTTGTCGCCTATACAACCAAAACGGCATGGACTGCTACCGTTAACATGGAAGCGCTCTATAACTACGATACGCATCGCACATCTAACCCACTTTATGCTGGTGTTTCTAAGTTGTTTGTGATTGACGGCGTGCCAATTTCAATTGGTGGTGGCCCAATGTATTACGTAAGTAATACTCCGGGTGGTCCATCAGGCTGGGGTGCACGTGCTACAGCAACCCTAGTTATATTGAAATAATCTCATCAGCTAAATGTAAAAAAGCCACTCTCTTGGGTGGTTTTTTTATGTATCTTATTTGTGGCAGTATTTAATATGTGTAATGTCCTGGCTAATCTATTAGATAAAGTTGTGGCTAACAGTAGTGTTTAAAAAAGGGGATTTAAATATGAGTTTCACACCAAAACTACTCTCAGCATTACTCATGGCGCAATGCGCATTGGTATTTGCTAAAGGCAATGCTGACACTATTTTTTATGGTGGTCCAATTTTGACAGTTAATGCTAAGAATGAAGAAGTGCAAGCTCTTGCTGTTCAAAACGGCAAGATCGTTGCGGTTGGCTCTAAAGATGCTGTTACTAAAGAATGGCAAGCAGATAACACCAGGGTGGTAGATCTCAAAGGTCAAACATTAATGCCGGGTTTCGTGGAGCCACACGTACATATTATTGTGACCTCAGTTTTTGAAGGTATAGGTTTGAACTTAAGCAATTTCACATTACCTTACGATACCAAAGAAACCTTGATTCAAAAGATGAAGGCTGCTTTGAAGGATGTTCCAGCTGGGGGCTGGTTATTCGGTTTCGGCGTTGACCCATCGCGTACCTCGCCATTCATGGCTGAACTGAATGCTGATGACTTAGACAAGGTTTCTAAAGATGTGCCTATTTTTATTGTGAATCAATCTGGTCACATCGGCTATGTAAATCACAAGGCGCTTGAGCTTGCTGGTGTTACCGAGAAGACGCCTAATCCACCTGGCGGTGGCATCTATGTAAAGGATGCTCAAGGTAAGCTCACAGGCAAGTTGATTGAGCCACCTACTTACTTGCCATTCATGGCTAAGATGCCTAATCCTACCGAGGCTCAATTATTTGGCGCCATTGTGGGGACGATGAAAAAGATGGCCTCCACAGGCGTGACTACCGCTTCGGATATGAGTGTCGGAGGTAATTTTGGTGTCGATAAAGAGGTGGCAATCTATAAAGCAATTTTTGCAAAAAACGCATCTCCTATTCGTTTGCGTGGGTATTTGTTCAGCGAGTCAATTCCGAATGGTAAGACTTCTATCAAACCAAACGAAGGTGATGACCAGTTGCGATTTATTGGTATTAAATACATTGGCGATGGATCTACACAGGGACTTACTGCAGCTTTAACCAAGCCATATACCTACCCTAAAAACTCTAAGTGGAGTGGGGCTCTGGATTTTAAGGATGATGAAATCTACACATCCATGAAATCCTACTTTGATCAAGGTTGGCAAATTTCTACGCATGCGAATGGCGATAAAACCATTGATCAGGCTTTAAATAGTTATAGCAAGCTCTTGGCAGGTAATCCTAATCCACAAGATCGTCGTTTACGTCTAGAGCATTTCACAGTGAATAACGAAGGTCAGGTAAAAAAGGCGGTGAAGTTGGGTGTCATTCCTAGTTTCACGATTGGTCATGTCAATTATTGGGGTGCTGCTTTCAATAATGAAATTCTTGGTGCAGAGCGTGCCAAGCGTATTGATCCTGCTGGAGACTTTAAGCGCTTAGGTGGCAAATTTACTTTACATAGCGATACACCTGTTTCTAACGTTGGCCCTCTGAATTACATTAGCGAAGAAGTCACTCGTTTATGGCAGTTGCCACCACAAAAAGTGCTCGGACCAGATCAGGCGGTGACAGTGGATGATGCTATTCGGGCGGTGACAATCGATGCTGCTTATCAAGTCTTTGCTGACAACATCGTGGGTAGCTTAGAAGTGGGTAAGCAAGCTGACTTGGTAGTTCTTGAGAAGAATCCTCGCAAAACCCCTCCATCAGAAATCCGCAATATCAAAGTGAATGGCACTTGGATTGATGGTAAGCCTGTTGCTTTGAAGTAATTTTTGTTTGCAAGTCGAATTGACCTAAACACCCGCTTCGGCGGGTGTTTGCATTAACACCATACTAGTATGTTGATGCTAGTAGGTCATCACATAAATCTCATTTAGTATCACTATCTAATCCATATCATTCGGGATATTTATGAACTTCAAATTTAAACTCATTGCCGTTGGCATCATCGGCCTCTTCTCTGGCCTTGCCGGTGCTGTTCAATTGCTTGAGCCGCCATCTACACCTAAGGTTTCTAATATCACTGTCTTTGTGGCCAAAAAGATTGTCACGATGGACCCAGCGATTCCCAATGCAACTGCTGTCGCTGTAGCAGATGGCCGTATTTTGTCAGTAGGCTCTTTGGAAGATTTGAAGCCTTGGACTGATAAGTATCCGACCCAGATTAACCGACAGTTTTCTGACAAAGTCATTTATCCAGGCTTTGTTGAGCCACATGCACATCCTTTGTTAGGTGGAATTTTATTTAACAAGCCATTGCTCACTCCATCTCCAATGCCTAATCCATGGGGCCCTGCATTCCCTGGTGTTCCAAACCTACAGGCAGCGATAGCTCAACTCAAAAAATATTCGGATGATATTAAAGATCCCAATCAGACTTTGTTGGCGTGGGGATATGACGTAGTAGCGATGGGCAAGACGCCTGATCGCCAACTGTTGGATCAAGCTTCTACTACTCGTCCAATCGCTGTTTGGGATGCTTCAGGCCATGATATGTATGTCAATAGTGCTTTCCTTAAGGCATATGACATTACTCCAGAGAAAACGAAGAATGTAAAAGGAGCCATGCTTGATAAAGATGGTCAACTCAATGGTCAGTTTTTGGAAATTCCAGCGTTAAGCTATATTTTGAAGTTGGCTGGAAAAGATGTTCTTAAGCCCAGTGAAATTCCCACTGATTATTTGTATATGAGCGATCTCATGCAGCAAGGCGGCATTACCACTTCAGGTGATTTAGCGTTTGGTTCCCTCAATATTGATATGGAGTTAAAAATTGCTAAAGCTTTTAGCCAATCGCCTGCTGGAGCGCTGCGAATTGTTCCTGTGGTTTACGCAGATCCCTTTATTCAAAAGTATGGTGATAAGGCAATTGCAGAAGCTCAGGCGTTATCACAGCAAGATAATGATCGCTTGATTTTCCAAGGCGTTAAGTTTTATAGCGATGGCGGTTATCTACCAGAAACGATGCGCATGGAACATCCGGGATATATTGATGGCAGTCTAGGTTCATCTAACTTCAAGTCGGCGCAAGACTTTGCTAACGCAATGAAGCCTTGGTGGAATGCTGGATACCACATTCATATTCACAGCAATGGTGATATTGGCAATCAAAACTCCATAAATGCCTTGCAATTAATGATTGATGATAAACCTCGCTTTGACCATCGTTACACCATCAATCACTTTGGCATTCCATCAACAGCCATGGTAATGAAGATCAAAGCTCTCGGTGCGGTGGTTAGTGCAAACATGTCTTATATCTCAGAACGCGCTAAATTAGAGTATCCAGCTTTGGGTGTTGATCGTGTGTCCTATGCCACGCGCTTAGGAACCTTGGTTCGCAATGGGATCGTTACATCAATTCATTCTGATGCGCCAGTATCTGCACCTGTACCGCTAAAAGAGGCATGGACTGCGGTGACCCGTAAGGATGTATATAACGATGGCAAAGTATGGGCTCCTGCTGAAGCCGTTACAGCCAATGATGCAATGAAGATGATCACGATTAATGCAGCTTATACATTGGGTGTTGAGGATAAGGTAGGCAGTATTGAGGCTGGTAAGTTTGCTGACTTTGCGGTGTTAGATGCTGATCCACAAACTGTTCCTGTAAACAATATTAAGAATGTTGGTGTGTATGCAACGGTCTTGGGCGGCAAGGTGATTCCAGTATCAGAAACAAAGAAACCTAGACCACTGCAATAAGGTAGTTTCTTAAATTAATTTGTTTTAATAAAAAGCCAACCTTCGGGTTGGCTTTTACTTTATGGAGGCAATTGTTTTGCTAGGAGGGTTCTATCTGCTACTAATTGATAGCCACTACACCGGAGATGAGATTGATCCCCAACGCAAGTAATGAAGTGTTGAATACAAAACCTGTCATGCCTTGAATCATGACTAAGAACCGCATTCTGGAGCTGGCGATGTTGACATCGGCAGTTTGGCAAGTCATACCGATCACGATAGAGAAATACAGAAAGTCTATATAGGTAGGCCTGAGTTTAGAGGCGAAAAGCAAAGGCGGCTCTTTAGTTTTTTCAAGCTCTTGATAATAAACATGGGCATAGTGCAAGGCAAAAGCGGTATGAACATATAGCCAAGAAACAATATAGGTTGCCAGCACTAATCCAACATGACGAATCGCAAGGTGGATGGGGAGCGCTTTGATATCGGCCAGCATCAACACAATCGTGACTAGGCTGGCGACGGCTGCAAGCACGATCACCAAAAGAATCATCGCTGCACCGTCATCCTCTTTTTGGGAAAGGGTTAGCATGTTCTGTGGGGTTGAGAAGTACATCATGACGTACGTCAATGTCAGATATAGGCCGCCTGCAAAAACCCACGAGAGAGCCAAACGGACAACGGAGCTCAGATCTCCTGGCAGTAAGAAAAAAGAACCAAGCCCAGTGACCGTCACAATGAGTAATCTAGGGGTGGCGCCTATATGGTGCCAATATTGGGTCCAGCGGGATACTTTCATAGTGGCTCTAGTATGCCCTTAAAATGAGGTGTATGAGCCATCTGAGCAGGGTATCGGCTTATGGCTTATTGAGAGAGGGTTTAAAAGTGCGGTCAAATGTCAAAAGTTGGAGTTTGGTAGCAGGTGCATTGGTAATATTGGCAGCCTGTGTTTTGGCCTATATTCTCACTAAGCCTGCTGAAGCGGATGTATCAATGAATATGAATTTGCATTCGATTGTTAGGCTTGCATAAATTTCATTAATAGAGCAGCAGAAAGTTAAAGGGAAAAATAATGAGTCAAAAATTAATTAAAAAAATGGTCGCTGCTACAGTCGCAGCATCATTTGCATTTGCTCCGCTTGCGAGTAATGCATGTACCAGCTTTTTGCTAAAAGGTAGTGATGGTGGTTTTGTATATGGTCGTACGATGGAATTCGGATTGCCACTCAAGTCTCAGCTCACAGTGATTCCTAGAAATCTGGCCATGGCTGGCGTGGGTGTGGATGGTAAACCTGGAACCGGTCTGAATTGGACTACTAAATATGCTGCTGCTGGCATGAATGGTTTAGGTATGCCAGTCTTATTGGATGGTATGAATGAAAAAGGTTTGGTGGGCGGCTTATTAAACGCTCCAAATACTGCGGTATATCAAGTGGTGAGCCCTGCGGATTCTGCAAGCAGTATTGCTTCTGTGCAGATGTTGATTTATGCATTAACCAACTTTGCTACGGTTGATGAAGTTAAAGCAGGTTTTCAGAAGATTAAGATTAATCGCTCCACTATTCCTGCTTATAACAATAAATCTGCTCCAGTCCGTATGACACTTCATGATGCGAGCGGTAAGAGTATTGTGATTGAGTACCTCAAAGGCGAATTGGTAATTACCGATAACCCAACAGGCGTTATGACTAACGATCCAGCATTTAGGGATCAGTTAAACAATATTGGTAACTATGCCAATCTCACTAATGTGGAAAAAAATCCAATGATGATTAATGGCGCTACTTATGTGCCTCCTAGCTCAGGTAGCGGTCTACATGGATTGCCAGGCGACTACTTAAGTCCAAGTCGTTTTATTCGTGCATTATTTCTGAGTAAGTCTGTTCCAACGTCTTACCCAACTACACAACAGGTCAATACTGCTTGGCATATCTTGGGTAGTTTTGATATTCCACCTGGAGCCATTAGCTTGCCTGCTACGAATGCTTATGGCGGTGGCGCTGGTGGAATTGAAATCACTGAGTGGTCAGTTGTGGCGGACAACAAAAATCTGGTCTACAACCTCAAGATGTTTGAGAGCACCAATATCTACACTTATGATTTAAAGAAAATGGACATGAATGCCAAAGAAATTAAATACATCAAGTTAGACAAGCCACTTTCTACTATTTCTGTAAATTAATGAAGACAATGAAATTTAGCTCTTTATCTAAACTAGTTGCCGCAAGCTTGCTTGCGGTGTTTTTTCTTTCTGCCTGCCAATCCACCAGCAAGGATGGTAAGCCGTTGACCCCAGCAGAAATTGCGCAAAAGCGGGATGCTACCTTGCAGATGGCTAAAACAGGTCTAGATGCGCTTCTCAAACAAAACCCAGCTGTACAAAAACAAATTGATGAAGCGGCAGGTTATGCGGTATTTAACGCTACTAACGTCAACATTGTTTTATTGGTGCTTGCGCGAGGTGAAGGCGTGTTATTTGATAAGCGCCGCAAGGATCCGATTTTTATGCAGGACCTGAAAACGGGTGAGGGTGTTGGAGCTGGTTACCAAGTGCAGTATCAGATCGTCATCTTCAAGACTCCTGGTGCAATTGATCAGTTCTTATTGACATCGATTGATGGACAACGTGGTGGGGTGGATGTGGATGCTAATTTCTCAGCAGGTTCTGGTGGTGAAATTCGGTCATTCAACCCCGAGATCACTTTTTATACCGTTGGGCTTTCTGGATATGATCTGCAGGCAAATTACGGAGGCACCCTTTATTTAGTTGATCAGCAGCTGAATAATGCTGCTGTATTAAATAGCCTACCAAAAAAACAACCAGCAAATAAGTAATATTTAGCCGCCCCAAGTATTGGAATAGCTTGAGACCCCAGTTAGCGATAACTGGGGTTTTTCTTTCTAAGGTTTTGTTTATCTACTGGTATTCCTCTATAGAAACCTTGCTCAAGCAGAGTAGATTGATAAGTATCTATACCCATCAGAAAGGTAGATATGAGCAAGAAAACATTGGAGTTAAATGCTGCAAGAGGCCAACAGCGAGCCATTGATGCCACTAAGGCTGCTGGACGTGTAGCAATCGAGAGCGCTCAAGCTATTGCGCAAATAAATCAGAAAGCAACCCAAGAGTTGGCAGGGATGATTCAGAAGAGGGTATCTGAGTTGATGAAAACTCAAGATCCACGATCCGCTTTCGAATATGTTCATGCGGAAGTGTTGCAGGATGCTGCTAAAGAAATCACCCAATATCACAATGAACTGTTACAAGTTCTAAAAAGTGGCAACCAAGAATTGGCGGATATTGCTGAGAAGATGATTCAGGAATCTAAAGCGGATTTGATTCATTTTGTTAATGATGCTACTGACAATGCGCCTCTGGGTAGTGAAGCCTATGTCTCCGTCTTTAAAACTTCGTTTAATAATGCCCTTCAGAATTTTGAATTGATTCGAGCTGCAATGGCCGACTCATTCACAAATTTTGAGAAGAGCGTAGAAAACGTAAGTAATCTTGCTGCTCCAAAAAGCACTTCAAAAAAGAAGGGCTAAAGGGCTCTAGAGCTAATATTGTTCTTGAAACAGTAGGGCGGTTTTGATGGTCTGGAAATGAATATCTACGGTGGATTCTATTTCTTTGCCATAGCCGCCCGCCATAGAGAAGGCAATAGGTAACTGTCGATCCAGCGCATATTGAAATACCAGTTCATCGCGTTGGCGCATTCCCTCTTTACTAATGTTGAGTCTTCCAAGTCGGTCTCCCTCGTGGGGGTCGGCACCTGCCAAGAAAATAAGGCAATCAGCCTTAAAGCGCGAATCAAATTGATCTAGAGCACTATTCAAGGCGCTTAAATATGTTTGATCGTCGCACCCATCTGCTAGTCCAAGATCGAGATCGCTGTGCTCTTTCTTAAAAGGGAAATTATTTTCACCATGAATAGAAAGCGTAAAGATAGAGGCATCATTTTGCAAAATTGAGGCCGTGCCGTTGCCCTGATGCACATCTAGGTCAATCACGGCAACCTTTAAGTTCGGGTTTACTTCTCTTTGTAGGGTGCGGGCGGCAATCGCTGAATCATTAAAAACACAAAAGCCACTACCCGCATCTCGGTAGGCATGATGCGTCCCGCCAGCCAAGTTTGCAGCAATACCCTCATTTAGCGAAACTTTGGCGGCAGCTACAGTAGCACCAGCAGAACGCCGTGAGCGCTCTACCATTTGAGGGCTCCAAGGAAATCCAATCTCTCTTTGTTCGTGTGCAGAGAGTTTTCCTTCGATGACTTTGACGACATAGCTGGGATCATGTGCATAGAGGATTTGAGTATCTGTTGCTGGTGGAGCTTCCATTAGCTCTATGGTTGCAAGCGAACCTACTAAATCACGCAAGCGTGAATACTTCTCCATCGGGAAACGATGACCCGCAGGTAGTGGCAATACGAAATGGTCGGCATAAAATGCTTTCACGCTTCGCTCGCATATTCCTTAAGAATATTCAGGGGCACTGTCTCTAGGGCTTTGATATGAGTGCTTTCTAATTTGATCAGTGGAGCGCAATCCACCTCTAATGCTTCAACCCAACGGTTTATACAAAGACACCATTGGTCTCCTGCAATCAATCCGGGAAATTGATATTCTGGTCTTGGTGTAATGAGGTCATTACCTTTTTGTAAGCTAAATTGTAAAAACGCATCCGTGACAATCGCACATACTAAGTGGCTGCCGACGTCCTCTTCATTTGTTTTGCAGCAGCCGTCCCTAAAAAATCCCGTCAGAGGATCAAAAGAGCAGGGAATGAGGGGTTCTCCAAATACATTGAGTGCAATCTCTTTTCGCATAGTGACCTTGAATATGGGGGTGTCAGCCAGTTTATTGAATAAGCCGTAAACTTGCTGAACCATGACTCAATTAGAAAAACTCACCTTGTTTTACGATGGCGCTTGCCCCTTGTGCCAAGCGGAGATACTCTTTTTGTCAGGTCGTAACCAAGAAAACCTTTTAGATTTTGTTGATATTAATTCAGAGCGTTTTGATCCTCAAGCGGTGGGGGTGTCATGCGAAGCAGCAATGGCGGCGATGTATGGGCAATTTGCTAGCGGCAAATTGATACAAGGCGTTTCGGTATTTCCAGAAGCTTATCGTCGCGCTAATTTACCGCGCCTGGCATGGCTTTTTACTAGAAAACCACTCCAGCCATTCTTGAGATTAGGGTACCTCTTTTTTGCAAAAAATCGGCATGCAATATCCAGTCTTTTGGGTCCAGCAGCATTGCGTCTCGTGAAATCCAAATCCACATCAGCCTCGCTATGAGAAATATTCGAGTTCTCTTATTGCTCTCGCTGTTTTGTGCATTAATGCCCGTAACTTTTGCTCGAGAGGCGCTTGAGCTGCCTCCGTATTTGAGTTCAGCAAAACTGCAAGGCAGTGGACGCTTAACATGGTGGGGTCTGCATATTTATGATGCCGCTTTCTATCGTGTGGGTTCGCCATCTTCATCTGAATTTGCATTAAATATCCGCTACCAAAAATCGTTTACTGGAATTTCAATAGCCAATCGGAGCGTAGAGGAGATGAAGCGTATTGGTATTCCAGATGATCAGGCAAATCTCTGGGGGAGGGAGTTATCTTCCTTTTTGCCCAATGTGGAATCAGGACAAACATTGACAGCGGTTTATGAGCCCAAAACTGGCACTACTTTTTATCATGACGGCAAGCGTATTGCACAAGTGCCAGGTACTGATTTCTCCAAGGCATTCTTTGGGATTTGGTTGGACCGAAAAACTAGTGCCCCTCAATTACGCACTGAATTACTCGGTCAAACTTGTCCACCACCACTGTTTAGTGAGAGTTGTTAATCTATGAGACTAAATCACTATTGTATCTATCGCATTCTTGGGTTGGCTCTTTGTGGCTTGTTGATGTCGTGTTCTTCACCCCAAGTTTCTCAGTATGCCAATGAGAAGCCTTCACTTGATTTAAGTGAGTACTTTTCAGGCACGATCGATGCTTACGGCATCTTTACAGATCGCAGTGGCGAGGTGAAGAAGCGCTTCACCGTACTCATTAAGGCCGACTGGAAATTGGTGAATGGCAAGAAGGTGGGCACTCTGGATGAAAGTTTTGAATACTCTGATGGCACTAAGCAAAAACGAGTCTGGACCCTGGCCGAGCAATCGCCAGGCAAATATATTGGCAAAGCCGATGATGTAATAGGTGAGGCCCAAGGAGATCTTGCTGGAAATGCGCTCAATTGGACTTACACCTTGGCTTTACCGGTGGATGGCAGTATTTATCACGTGCAATTTAATGATTGGATGTATCTAGTCACCCCTAAAGTAATGCTCAATAAAGCCAAGATGAGTAAGTTTGGAGTGGAGTTGGGCGAGGTCACGCTAAGTTTCTACAAGCGCTAAGCAAAACCACCCAATTTGTGTCACACTTTCCCGAAAGGCAACATTGAGTGCCTACCAAGGAGAGACAAATGAATACAACTTCACAGTACAAATTAATAGCACTTTCAGTAGTTTGTTTGGCATCTTTAGCTGCATGCCAATCAATGGAACAAGGTACCGGTCAAAAAGCATCTGCAAGTTTAGATTCTCGTTCTGGGTCTCAAGCTAAGGGTGAGGTCACGTTTGTGTGGCAAGGTAACGATGTATTAATTAATGGTAAGTTTTCTGGCCTGAAGCCAAATTCTGAGCAAGGATTTCATGTTCATGAAAAAGGTGATTGCTCCGCTCCCGATGCTACAAGCGCAGGTGGTCATTTCAACCCAGAAACAAAAGCGCACGGTATGCCTAATAGTGGCATGAACCATGCAGGAGATTTACCAAATATCAAATCAGATGCCAACGGCAATGCAAGCTACTCAGCAAAGTTGCATGGTTTTGCAGTGAATACAGGTCCCACGGGGATCGTCGGTCGGTCTGTAGTAGTGCATCGTGATCCAGATGACTATAAGTCACAGCCTGCAGGTAATTCAGGTCCTCGTATTGCATGTGGCCTGATTAAGTAATTTGCAAAACTCGTTTATCAAAAACTGGGGTCATTATGAGAATCGAAGATACTGATCCAGCGAGACATGCTGGCATCGAATATCCCATGGAGGTGGGTGCCCCAGTATTTGCGCCGATCAAAGTAACCGAGGAAAAAGATAAGGCTGTCAACGTAGCGCGTCAAAATGCCAAGCTGGAATACGACCGCATTATGGAACAAGCTGAAGTCTTAATGAAGCAAGCTAGAGCATTGCAAGCCAGACTAGATGCAACTGAGATGGTACATAGCGCTAAATTTAGCTTTAATCCGATTCATGGAAAGATCTACCATTTGTATTACGACAGCAGAAACAGTGCCAATGTATTAATTCAAAATGGTCCTAAAGATTGGAGCTGCGGAATCCCAGATGGTTGGACTTATTCTATGGCAGTAAAGAAGTTAGGCGACAGTACTTGGGCGGTCATCGAAGAAGACGCCCTTACTGTATGATTATTTTTCAATATAAATAAATTAGGTGACATGTGACAAAAGCTAGAGTGGTAAGTCTTACTGAATTAGGTAGCGCAGATGTAATTAAGTTGGTTGATAAAGAATTGCCAGCCCCTGCTAAAGGCGAGGTACAGATTCGTCAAACTGCAATTGGTTTTAACTTTATTGACGTGTATCAGCGCTCAGGTGTTTATCCTTTAGAGATGCCTACAGGTCTTGGCCATGAAGCAGCTGGCGTTGTGGAAGCCGTTGGTGAAGGTGTTGCTGACTTTAAAGTCGGCGATCGCGTGGTTTATATGAATGCTGGGATTGGTGCTTATGCAAGTGCGCGCAATGTCGCTGCAGATAAATTAGTTGCTATCCCAGATAATATTTCTGATGAAGTGGCGGCAGCTGTATTCTTCAAAGCGATGACTGCTCAATACTTAGTTCAAAAAACTTATAAAGTAAAAGCGGGCGATGTAGTGCTAGTGCACGCAGCCGCTGGTGGTGTTGGTCAAATCCTGGCGGGTTGGGCAAAAGCCTTAGGCGCATTTGTAGTGGGTACTGTAGGGTCGCCAGCAAAGTTTGCCGCTGCAAAAGAAGCTGGTTGTGATGTCGTGGTGGATTACTCTCAGCCCAATTGGGTTGAGGAAGTGATTAAAGCAACTGGTGGCAAAAAAGCCAACGTGGTCTATGACTCTGTTGCTAAAACTACTTTCTTGGGTTCATTAGATTGCACCGCTCCTTTTGGAACAGTTGCATTGTTTGGTGCCGCTTCAGGTCCTGCACCAGAGATTCAACCTGAAATTTTGAATAAGAAGGGCTGTCTCTTTTTAACAAGACCATCAGTATTTCCGCATAACGCTACCGCCGCATTGCTTAAAGAAAATGCAAAGGCAGTATTCGATGCGATTGCAAAAGGTTATGTCAAGGTGCAAATTGGAGCAAAGTTCTCCTTAGAGCAAGCTGCGGATGCTCATCGTGCGGCAGAGGGACGTCAAGTTTCTGGCGCTATTGTTATGACGCCCTGACATTGATGTTTAAGAAAGTATCGGCCCCGTAACTTTAAGCTACGGGGCTTTTTTTATGCCTCAATCAGTCGTAACATATGAGTATGAAAACACTTCTGAAAATCATATTTGCTGTACAGATGATTGCGATGGGTTCTTGGGTTTTGGCTCAAGTTCCAGATACACAGCGCTCTCAAGGAATTGCCTACATTTCTGGTGGCGTAGGTCAAGACGAGACTACTGCGATTTTGACCGAAGCAAAACAGTGGCCACTCACTTTAGAGTTGTCGCAAATTGAGAATGGCAGAGGAGTTTGGATATTCGGTGCCACTATTAAAGTGATCGATTCTAAGAAGCAGACTATTTTTGATGCTCAAGCAGATGGTCCCTACATGTTGATCAATCTAGAGCCCGGGGATTATGCGATTGAGGCGAGCTACCAAGGTGTTGTGCAAAAGAGGGCGATATCCATTAAAGCTGGCGCTTCACAGAAAATTTCTATTTTCTGGAAATAGTTATTCAAAATAAGCGTCAATTGACGCAATGCGTCATAAGTCCAAAGAGTTAATTTGGTCTATAGTTTCTGAATTACTATAAAAAATAAGGAGACTTACTGATGAAAAACTTTTCCATCAAAAGCGGATTGGGCTTATTTGTCGCAGCATCACTAGCGTTATCTGCCCCACTGAGTAAGGCACAGAGTTCCTCCTCATCTGGCGCACAGGGTAAAACTGAGGCGCTCTGGTTTGGTCAAGCGGGTTTTCGGATTAAAAGTCCCCAAGGGAAAATGATTTTGATTGACCCTTGGATTACAGGCGGCCCTAAAACGCCGCCAATGTACAAAACAGATTTATCAGCAATTGGTCCAATTGACGTCTTGTTGGTTACCCATGCTCACGTTGATCATATTGGCGATGCGCCAGCGGTAGCAAAGGCAAACAATATTAAGTTATACGGCCCTGCTGATATGGTGACCCCATTGACCACCTTGGGAATATTGCCTGCCGACTTGGGGCATCGCTTTAATAAGACAGGTCGTGTTAATCCTGTACCAGGAATTACAGTCACCGCTGTTCAGGCAGAACATTCTTCCCTATTGGTCTGGAAAAATCCTGCCACAGACAAAATGGAATCTCATCCTGCTGGTGAACCAATGGGATACATCATTGAGCTTGAGAATGGTTTCAAGATTTGGCACATGGGTGATACCGGCCTATTTAGCGATATGAAATTTATTAGCGAACACTACAAACCAGATTTAGTGATGGTTCCGATTGGTGGTAATTTCACGATGGCTCCAGATGATGCTGCATTTGCTTTGCGCACATGGATTAAGCCGAAGATGGTTATCCCAATGCATTACAACTCTAATCCTATGACTAAAGGGACTCTGGCGGAATTTCAGGCTGCAATGAAGGGTAGCAACATCAAAATCATTCCCATGACCGAGGGTGAAACAGTTCAGTTTTAATCTGCCCATACTTTGTTAGGAAACTAACCCCAGAGGCCAACCCCACATTAATTGTGGGGTTTTTATTTCTCAGATCTTGAATTTAGTTCGCATTAGTACTAAACTAGTTCTAACTAGTACTTTTTAATAAGCCTATGAACTTCTTACCAACCCTGCGCAATCTTGTCTCTGCCTACCAGGCATTCGAGCATTATTCGGCGCCACACATCAAATCATTGGGCCTGACCATGACTCAGTTTGACGTGATTGCAACCTTGGGGAATCAATTACCAATGAGTTGTAAGCAGTTGGGCGAAAAAACATTGGTTACTAAGGGGACCCTCACCGGGGTGCTAGAGCGTTTAGAGGCAAAAGGTTTTATTAGTCGGCAAGCAAATGCAGAAGACGCACGAAGTCAGTTGATTGGATTGACATCTGCTGGTCAGGCGTTGTTTGAAAAAGTATTTCCTGAGCATCTGGAGTATTTGAATGACGCCTTTAAAAACTTAGCCCCAGATGAATTGCAGCAGTTAGAGCAGTCGCTCAAATTATTAAAGAATATTTTTAAACAACCATCTTAAAAAGAGTCGTAATGATAAGGAGAAGAGTATGAGTAAAGTTGCCGTGGTATTTCATAGTGGTTATGGCCACACCGTTAAACAAGCTGAGGCAGTTGCCAAAGGGGCGAATGGAACATTAGTTGCAATTGATGCTGAGGGAAATATTACCGAAGCGCAATGGGCAACATTAAATGAAGCGGATGCTATTGTATTTGGCTCTCCAACGTATATGGGTTCTGTGAGCTGGCAGTTCAAGAAATTTGCCGATGCAAGCTCAAAACAATGGTTCTCTCAACAATGGAAAGATAAAGTGTTTGGTGGATTTACCAATTCAGCAACAATGAATGGTGATAAGCATTCCACCTTGCATTACTTCTTTACATTGGCTATGCAGCATTCTGGATTGTGGGTCGGCACAGGATTAATGCCTTCAAACGCAAAATCAGCCAAGCGAGATGATGTGAATTATGTCGGTTCATTTGCTGGTGCAATGATGCAAACACCATCCGATGCAAGTGCTGACGAGGTCAATGCTGGCGACTTGGAAACGGCACGCTTATATGGCGAACGTATTGCCAAAATTACCCAACAATTGCGCGGCTAATGAATCAAGTTAAATACACATCGATTGCCATCATCCTGCACTGGGTGATGGCATTACTGATCTTCGCAACTTGGTCAATTGCCATAGCGGTGGATGACATGCCACTGAGTCCAGCCAGAATTACTGGCCTAAGTTGGCATAAATGGTTAGGCGTTACCGTCTTTTTTCTGGTGATATTGCGAATAATGTGGCGTGCCACGCATCCAGCGCCTCCTCTCAAGTTGGCAATGCCTGCTTGGCAGGAGCGAGTAATGCAGTTAACACATATCGCTCTTTATTTGCTCATGTTGTTGATCCCTATTGCGGGTTGGTTAATGAGTTCAGCGAAGGGTTACACCGTCAATTATTTTGGGCTATTTGAATTGCCTGACTTAGTGGATAAAGACAAAGCACTAGGTCATCTCCTAAAAGAGATTCATGAGGCGATGGCAAATGGACTCATGATTCTGGTGGGCCTACACATCTTAGCTGCTTTAAAGCATCAATTTATTGACAAGGATGGTTTATTAAGTCGCATGACATTTTGGGGTTCCTCTAATGAAAAATAATTCCATGAAGCAAATGCAGTGGCTTATGAAAATGCTATTAACCACTGTGGCAATAACTGCTTTTGGCAGTGTATCTGCTGGAGAGTATTCCTCAATTGATGCGTCAAAAAGCAAAATTACTTTCACTAGTAAATTGATGGGTTCAAAAATTTCTGGGAATTTTGGAAAGTTTTCAGGAAAAGTTTTATTCAACTCCGATGAGCCTGAAAAAGCGAAAGCAAATCTAGTGATTGAGGTAGCCAGTTTTAATGCTGGCGGTGAGGAACTACAAGAAGAGGCCAAGGGTAAAGACTGGTTTAGTACCAAACTTTTTCCGACAGCCAGTTTTGTTGCTGATTATGTGAAGGTGGTAGGTGCAAATAGCCTTGAGGTCCGTGGAGCCCTAACCATTAAGGGTAAAGCAGTTCCCCTCTTAATTTCTGTTAAGTATCAGCCTCAAGGTAAGCAAATGGTGTTTGATGCGAACTTTCAGGTGCTGAGATTGGATTTCGGATTGGGCGCCGGAAATTGGGCCGATACCTCTGCAGTAGCAAATGAGGTGCCCGTAAATGTTCACTTGGTCCTCAATCCAAAATAGTTTTACAAATTAACTGAAGCACTCAATTTTTAAACAGGAGAATTACATGAAATCAAAATTACTTATCGCATTATTAGCTACTCTTAGTATCGGCACAGCTTTTGCAGCGCCAGCAACTTATACTACTGATGCAAATCATACATTTGCTCAATTTGAATATAACCATTTGGGTTTTTCAAAGCAGACCAGTCGTTTTAATACTGTTGCTGGTACTGTAACAATTGATCAAGCAGCGAAAAAAGGCAGTGCAGATATTACGATTGATACAAAATCTGTTGATACTGGATCCGCTTTGTTCAATGGTCATATCCAAAGCGAAGACTTTTTATCTACTACTCAGTTTCCTACTGCTAGCTTCCAATCAAACGATATGATTTTTAAAGGTGACAAACCAGTCGCTTTAAAAGGTGTATTGACTTTAAAGGGTGTGAGTAAGCCAGTAACTTTAAACATTACCAATTTTGATTGCAAAAAGCATCCAATGTCTGGTGTCGATTATTGTGGTGCGAATGCGGAGACTAAGGTAAAGCGCACAGAATTTAATATGGGCAAATATGCTCCGAATGTGGGCGATGATGTAACGATCTTGATCGCTATTGAGGCGGCCAAAAAGGAATAAAACTTCACTTTGAGCTTTATCAACAAAAAAAGCCACCTAAGGGTGGTTTTTTTGTTCTGAGACGTCTCGGTTTATAATCACATAAGTATTTGAATTGAAAGGAATTATTTCCTAAATTCCACTATTGCTTATTTGACAGCCCCAATGGGCTCTTGGACAATGCCTGTGGTGGTTTGATTCAAGCCATAGCCTCTCATGACAGCCACTCATTCTTTCTCTTCCGATTATTCGCCTTTGACGCTCGAGGCTCGTGGGCTTACTTGTGTTCGGGGTGAAAGACGATTATTCACAAATCTCCATTTATCGATTTCTGCTGGGGAATGCTTGCATGTTCGTGGTGAAAACGGAGTTGGAAAAACCAGCTTATTAAGAATCTTGACTGGGCTAAGTAAGGCGGAGAGCGGTGAGATTTTTTGGAATCAACAATCTATTGGTAAAGATTTAGCTACTTATCATCGTGCACTCTTATTCTTGGGGCACCGAGATGCTCTCAAGGAAGATCTGACGGCCTTTGAAAATTTGAAGTTATATGCCGCAATCGATGATATTGATTTGCTGGATGAAAAAGTGTTGGCAGCGTTGTGGCGGTTTGGTCTACGCGGTCGCGAGTACTTACCTGTCAATTGTTTATCGGCGGGTCAGAAGCGTAGAGTCTTGATGGCTCGCATGCTGACTCGTCAAGCAAAGCTATGGGTTTTGGATGAACCTTTCAATGCGCTTGATGTTCAGGCGATTCAAGTTTTGCAAGCTCTGATTGCAGAACATGTGGAGCAAGGTGGTTTAGTGGTGCTTACTAGTCATCAAGAGCTCAATTTGCCGCATCTAAGGATGCTTGATCTATGAAGGCTTTGCTGGCGATTATTCGGTGCGACTTGCTCTTGGTTGTACGTCGCAAGAGTGAAGTGTTGACAGCTTTATTCTTTTTTGTGGTGGTAACGAGCTTGTTTCCTTTGGGGATTGGTGCAGATGCAGCCTTGTTACGCAAGATAGCTCCAGGAGTTCTTTGGGTAGCGGCCTTGTTGTCGACTCTATTAGGTCTGCATCGAATGTTTGCAGCCGATTATCAAGATGGTGCCTTAGAGCAGCTTGCTCTTTCGCCGCAACCGATGGTTTTATTGGTTACGGGAAAGATTATTGCTCATTGGTTAGTGTGTGGACTTCCTCTCGTTGTTTTGGCTCCCATAATTGGGATTCAGTTCGACTTAGATGCCAGCTCTTTATATGTGTTGATGGGAACCTTATTGATTGGCACTCCAGTGCTATCCTTATTGGGCTCTATTGGCGCTGCATTAACCTTGGGGGTTAGGGGTGGAAGCGTGTTGCTTAGCTTATTGATACTGCCTTTGTATATTCCCGTTTTAATTTTTGGTGCTGGAGCTGTATATGCCAATAGCGTCGGACTAGATACATCTGGGCATTTTTCTTTGCTAGGCGCATTATTGATTTTGGCTTTAGCATTTGTTCCTTGGGTAAGTAGTGCAGCCGTAAAGATTGCAATTGAATGAGTTCTGTAAATAATTTTTCTAATCATCGCTTGATTAACTGGTTTAAGTTATCAAGCCCAAGTACCTTCTATCCGCTAGCGGGCAAACTTATTCCTTTCTTCTGGGTATTGGCTTTGATATTTGGCGCTGCTGGTTTATGGATAAGCTTCTTTGTTGCTCCGGTAGATGCAGTTCAGGGTCAGGGCTATCGCATTATTTTTATTCATGTGCCTGCTTCATGGATGTCGATGTTCATTTATCTCGTGATGGCCGCATGGGCGGGTTTAGGTCTTGTTTTTAATACTCGTTTATCGGCAATGATGGCGCAAGCGCTTGCCCCCGTTGGGGCTTGGATGGCTTTTTTATCTCTATGGACTGGTGCGTTTTGGGGCAAGCCGATGTGGGGTGCTTGGTGGGTTTGGGATGCTCGCCTCACCTCAGAGTTGATTCTGTTGTTTCTCTACTTGGGCTTTATCGCTCTGCGGGCGTCTATTGACGATCCTCGCCGCGCTGATCGGGCAAGCGCTATCTTGGCTTTGGTGGGCGTTGTTAATGTTCCAATCATTTATTTCTCAGTGAAATGGTGGAATACCTTGCATCAAGGCGCTTCAGTCTCATTGACCAAGGCTCCTGCAATGGCTCAAACCATGCTTTTGGGGATGCTGTTAATGGCTTTATGTTTTTGGATGTACACCGTTGCTGTCGCCTTAATGCGTGTAAGGGTAATTATTTTGGAGCGTGAAGCTCATACTGATTGGGTGAGACAATCAATTGAGGTGAAGATTTAATGTGGAATAGCCCTTCTGAGTTTTTTGCCATGGGTGGCTACGCACTTTATGTGTGGTGTAGCTTTGGTGTTTGCGCGCTCGTTTTGATATTAGAGCCATTGCTTGTGCGTGCCCGTTTTAAGGCAATCGTACATAGACTAAAGCAAGAGCATTTAGCTGAGCAGTTTGATAAAGAGATTAGTAAGTGAAGCCTAGATATAAACGCGCAATCATTATTCTTGCGGCATTAGCAGTTCTTGGAGTTGCTGCTCTATTAATTTTGAATGCTTTGAATAGCAATATTGCCTTATACGTTACTCCGAGCGAAGTTGAAGCTGGTAAAGCGCCTCAGGGCCAAGCTTTTAGAATTGGCGGGATGGTTAAGGATGGTTCTTTAAAACGCGATGGTTTAACCGTGCACTTTGTGATTACAGATCTTGTAAAAGATATTCCAGTTGCGTATACCGGCATTCTTCCAGATCTATTTAAAGAAGGTAAGGGCGCAGTCATACAGGGGCGGATGGGGGTCAATGGAGAATTTGTAGCTAGCGAAGTATTGGCTAAGCATGATGAAAACTATATGCCCCCTGAAGCAAAGCATGCCTTGGAGCAAGCTCAAAAAAATGGAACCAATAAATGATTCCTGAGTTTGGGCATTACGCATTAGTTTTGGCGCTATGTGTTGCGCTTATTCAAGGTGTTTTACCTTTATTGGGCGCTCATTTTGGTCGACGCGATTGGTTGGTATTGGCAAGACCAGCGGCACAAACTGTATTCCTCTTGCTTGCTATTGCCTTTGTAATTTTGGCCTGGAGTTTTTATACCAATGATTTTTCAGTGCTCTATGTTGCTGAGCACTCCAATTCTCAGCTCCCGGTTATCTATCGTCTTGGAGCGGTATGGGGTGGTCATGAGGGTTCACTTTTATTGTGGATCTTTTTGCTGGCCATCTGGACTATTTTGGTTGCGCAGCTATCTAAGGCCTTGGATGATTTCATGGTTGCGCGTGTCATCGGCGTTTTAGGTTTAGTCACCAGCGGTTTATTACTTTTTGTTTTAACAACCTCAAATCCGTTTGAGCGCTTACTGCCCGCTGCTCAAGATGGCCGCTCTCTAAACCCCCTGTTACAAGATCCCGGTTTGGTATTTCATCCACCGATGTTGTACATGGGTTATGTCGGTTTCTCTATTGCTTTTGCTTTTGCCATCGCCTCCCTGTTATCTGGAAGGTTAGACGCAGCATGGGCGCGTTGGTCACGACCATGGACAACAGCTGCTTGGATATTTCTGACTCTAGGCATTGCTTTGGGCTCATGGTGGGCTTATTACGAATTGGGTTGGGGCGGCTGGTGGTTTTGGGATCCCGTAGAAAATGCCTCTTTCATTCCTTGGTTGGTAGGCACTGCATTGCTGCATTCACTAGCTGTGACTGAAAAACGTGGGGGCTTTAAAAGTTGGACAGTGCTTTTAGCAATCACCGCATTCTCTCTTTCTTTGTTAGGAACTTTTTTAGTTCGCTCTGGAGTCTTAACATCGGTGCATGCATTTGCTACTGATCCGAGACGCGGTATTTTTATCTTGATCTTCTTATCGCTTGTGGTTGGCTCTTCGCTTTTACTTTATGCGTGGCGTGCCCCTAAAAGCACCATGGGCGGTAAATTTAGTTTGAACTCCAGAGAAACTTTTATCTTGCTCGGGAATGTCTTCTTGGTGGTTTCAGCGGGATCAGTATTGCTGGGGACTTTATATCCTTTATTGATTGATGCTTTACATCTAGGCAAGATTTCCGTTGGTCCTCCTTACTTCAATAGCGTATTTGTGCCAATCATGACTCCCTTGTTGGTATTGATGGGAATAGGTCCGTGGGCAAGCTGGAAGCAAAGTAACTTATTGTCTATCGTTAAGCGCTTGTGGGTCGCGGGTGCGATAGCTGTTATCGCGGGTGTTGCAATACCTCTCATCATGGGTCAATTTACCTGGCTTGCAGGAATGGGCTTCATGTTGGCTTTTTGGGTTATTGCTTCCGGCTGTATGCAAATTATTCGTCAAGCCAAGGCAGGTAAGCCTACTCGTTCTTTTATCGGGATGCAGGTGGCCCATCTCGGTATTGCAGTATTTGTGATTGGCATCACGATGGTAGGTGCTTATCAAGAAGAAAAAGATGTGCGGATGGCAGCTGGCGATACGGTGACGGTAGGTGGCTATCAAATTCAGCTAGAGGGCGTTAATGCAGCTCGAGGCCCGAATTACCAAGCAATGCGGGGCACATTCATGCTGTCAAAAGATGGCAGCTCACCGATTGCCCTTTATCCTGAAAAGAGAAGCTATTTTTCATCAACAATGCCAATGACTGAGGCAGCCATTGATGCTGGATTGACTCGCGACATATATGTTTCATTAGGAGAAGAATTGGGCGATCAATCGTGGGCGGTACGTGTGTATTACAAGCCCTTTGTTGATTGGATTTGGGGCGGTTGCTTATTGATGGCTTTGGGCGGTGTATTAGCTATGTCTGATAAGCGCTATCGACTGAAGTTGAAGAGCAAACTCTCATGAAAGCAAAATTTTTAATTCCTCTTGGGTTGTTTATAGGCCTTGTCGTATTTTTGGCTATCGGCCTTAACCGTGATCCCCATGAAGTGCCTTCACCATTAATTAATAAAGCAGCACCTGCATTTGAAGTTTCTCAATTAGCCGAGCCAAACAAAAACTTTTCTCCAGCGAGTATGAAGGGCCAAGTGTGGATCCTAAATGTTTGGGCTTCTTGGTGTGTTGCTTGTCGCGAGGAGCATCCTGTTTTAGTTGAGTTAGCTAAATCACAAATGGCTCCAATAATTGGTTTGGACTATAAAGATAAGCGTGAAGATGCCTTGGCGATGCTGGAAAAACAAGGTAATCCTTATATGCTTTCAGCTTTTGATGGTAATGGTCGCGTTGGTATTGATTATGGGGTGTATGGAGTGCCTGAGACTTACATTATTGATAAGGCGGGGGTTATTCGTTTTAAGCATATTGGCCCATTAACCATGGAACTATTAAATCAAAAAATTTATCCCATGTTGAGTGAGCTCAAAAAATCATGAAACGGTTTTTACTAGTTTTCATTTGTGCATTTAGCATTGGTAATGTAATTGCAAAGGATGCCGCTCCTTTGGCGGATGATCCTGTAACAGAGCAGCGTTTGATTAGTATTTCAGAGGAAATGCGTTGTTTAGTTTGTCAGAATGAATCTTTAGCTGGTTCACGCTCTGATTTGGCGAATGATCTACGTCGTGAGATTCGAACTCTGATTAAGGAAGGCAAGAGCGATGATCAAATTCGTTCTTTTATGGTTGAACGTTATGGTGATTTTGTCCTTTATCGTCCACCAGTAAAGCCCATTACCTGGTTGCTCTGGATTGGTCCATTTGTAATTCTAGGAATTGGTATTGTCGGCTTGTTGATGTATTTACGCCGCAGAAATAGCGCTGTGCCTAATGTTGTGCTCACTGAATCTGATAATCAAAAAATTGATGCATTATTAAATTCAGCAGATAAGAAAGAAGGATGATCTCGGTGGCTAGTTTCTTGATTCCAGCTTTTTTACTTCTAGTGTTGGTACTGGTATTGCTCCTGCGTCCTTATATATTTCCCGCAAAGACGAAAGCGACATCTCGTCGCCAGATGAATGCCGCTATTTATCGTGAAGAGCTAGATAAGTTAGAGGCTGAACACCAATCTGGCGTCATTGCTTCTACTGATTATGAAATTGCTCATGCAGAAATGCGTCAGCGCTTGTTTCAAGATACGGTTGAGGAGGATGATCAAGAGGTTTCTGGGTCCACAAAGAAAACGGCAATTGGGCTTTGTTTATTTATTGTGTTGTTATCTTCGGTGCTCTATTTTTCTTTGGGTGATGTGGTTCGTGTGGCGGAAAGAAATTCAGAAAAACCGCTTACACAGGAAGGCGTTGAAAAGATGGTGGCAGAGTTTGCCGCCAAGATGGAAAAGGATCCCGGTAATTTAAAAGGGTGGGCAATGTTAGCGCGCTCTTATCGAATTCTAGGTCGTAATGAAGATGCCGCTAAAGCCTATGCGCGTGCTGGCGACTATATAGAATCTGATCCGCAGTTGCTGGCGGATTATGCAGATGTATTGGCCACAAATGCCAATGGTAGTTTTGCAGGAAAGCCGCTGCAATTAATCAATAAGGCCCTCAAACTTGATCCCAATAACCTGATGGCGCTATGGCTATCTGGAACTGCAGACTATAACTCTGGAAATTACAAGGCAGCTGTTTTGGTCTGGGAAAAGCTGGCACAACTATTGCCACCCAATACGGATGAGTCGCGCGCTATTGGGGAATCAATTGCCCAAGCGCGATCTAAAGGAGGTCTCACCCCTTCAAAACCGGTGGTTGCTAATGGAAAAACGATTAGTGGCAAAATTGAACTGTCTTCAGCGCTAAAGTCCAAAGTGAAACCGGACGATATCGTGTTGGTTATTGCTCGTAAGCCTGGTGAACGTATGCCAGTAGCAGTTTTAAAGGTAGCTGCAGCCGCTTTCCCAATGAGTTTTACCTTGAACGATACCTTGGCGATGAATCCTAGCGCACCACTTTCGCAATTGTCTGAAGTGAGCGTCGAAGTGCGTATTTCAAAAACCGGGATGGCTAAAGCCGAGGCGGGTGATTTGATTTCCTCGGCGAAGACAATTCCTGTGGGCGCTACTAATGTGCGCTTACTTGTTGATCAAGTACGCCAGTAAAGCTTAGCCCCTGCCTACAAATGGCATATTAGTTGCCATGATTGTCATTGAGAGAATATTGCTTTCAAGGGGAAGTTGAGCCATATGGAGAACAGCCTCGCCTACATGATCAACATCCATGCGCGGCTCTACTTTGATGGATTGATCGGCTTGCAAAATACCAGCAGCCATACGTTCAGTCATTTCAGTTGCGGCATTGCCAATATCAATTTGACCGCAGGCAATATTGAAGGGTCGACCATCTAATGCAATGGTTTTTGTTAATCCGCTGATAGCATGTTTTGTAGCGGTATAAGGCGCTGACATTGGACGTGGTGCATGAGCTGAAATGGATCCGTTGTTAATAATTCTGCCACCTTGCGGGGATTGAGCCTTCATCATGCGAATGGCTTCTTGAGAGCACAAAAACGCACCGCATAGATTCGCATTAACTACATTCATCCATTGTTCGTAACTGAGGTCTTCCATCGGAATAGCGGGGGCACCCATGCCGGCATTATTGAACAGTACATCAATGTGTCCAAATTTATCCTTAAGGGCCGTGAATAATTTCTTTACCTCATCAGGTTTGCCTACATCACAAGACACTGCTAGGCAGTTATTCTGATTTCCACCAATATCTACAATGGCTTTTTCTAGCCTATCAAGATTGCGACCCGTGAGAACCACCTGGTAGCCACCTTTAAGAAGGGCTTTAGCTGCCGCCTTACCAATGCCAGTTCCTGCGCCGGTTACAAGGGCTACCTTGTTTTTTGATGAATTCATGATGGTCTTTTGAGCTTGTAAAAAGCATCATCTTATCTCGATTTATTTGGCCTGATTGGAAACCTTTTCCAGTTATCTAGGTCGGGGCATAATGCAAAAAACAAACGAGACTGCAATGAATTTCATTCAAAGACAAATTTACAACCCCGTGGCTCTAGTTAGCGCTTTTTTTGCGCTTCTCATATTGATCGTTGGTGTTCTGTGGATATTGGTTCCTCCACCACCAAAGACGATTGAAATGGCTACCGGCTTTCCTTCTGGGCTTTACTATCAATTTGGCGAGCGCTTAAAGGCTGAGGTAGCGAAAGAGTCTGTAAACCTTAAAGTAAGATCGACTGGTGGCACCTTAGATAACCTCGCTCTATTAAGTAATCCTAAATCTGGGGTTGATTTTGCAATGGTGCAAGGTGGGGTGGCCAACCTTAATCAGTACCCCCAATTAATTTCAATTGCTGGAATGTTTTATGAGCCCATTTGGGTTTGGTATCGTGAGGGAGCTTTTAAAAGTGAGGGTGGTCAATTAAGGCTTTTAAACCAGCTAAAGGGCAAGCGTGTTTCTATAGGTAATGAAGGAAGCGGTACTTTAGCTCTTACAAATGATTTGTTAGAAGCCAGTGGCATTACTGATCAAGAGATCGGAGCGCAGAAGTTAAATCCTGATGAGGCAATCGCTAAGTTAAAAAGTGGTGAGTTAGATGCTGCATTTGTAGTGGCAGCTGCTGAAGCGCCCATATTGAAAAAGTTTTACACCATTCCAGGCATTCGTTTAATGAGTTTTGATCAGGCTGATGCTTACACCAGAAACTTTAGCTATCTTTCTAAGGTTACTGTTCCAAGGGGTCTGTTGAGTATTCAGTTGGATCAACCACATCAGGATATTCAGGTTATGGCTGCGACAGCTACCTTGGTGGCGCGTGAAAATGTTAGTCCGGCATTGGTCTCGCTTTTGCTCAGCGCTTCTTACGATATTTTGAAGTCTTACTCCCGTTTGCAAAAGGTCGGTGAATTCCCTTCTAGTACTGGATTGGATTTTCCTTTGCACGTCGATGCAGAGATTTACCTTAAAGATGGGCCATCATTCTTGCATCGCCACTTACCATTTTGGACGGCGGTGTGGGCAGGTCGTTTTGTAAAAATTGTGATTCCTTTGCTGGTAATTTTGATTCCATTATTTACCTATATTCCTTCCGCTAAACATTTCTTATTGCGACTCAAGCTGGCTAGAGTGTATGAAGAGCTTAAGTGGATTGAAAAAAATGCACACAATCCCGCATTAAAGGAAAAGAGTCTTCAGGACTTCGAAGCAATAGAAAGGCGGGTTGGCAATATCAATGTTTCGATGCTGGATGCAAAAGAGCTTTACGATCTTAAGGCTCACGTAGATCAGGTGCGTAGCCGTTTACATTTAGCTCATTAAGGAAATTATGTATAAAAAAATCGTTGCACTATTGTTTTTCCTGGGCATAGCTGTTTCATTTGGAGTCCAAGCGCAAGCCTATCCAAATAAGCCAATCTCACTCATAGTGCCGCAGGCAGCGGGTGGCACCAATGATATTGTTGCGCGTCTTATAGCGCCTGCTTTTGGTGAAGTCATTGGAGCATCTGTAGTGGTTGAGAATAGGCCGGGTGCCGGCGGAAATATTGGCACCCAAAGCGTGGCGCGGGCTGCGAAAGATGGCTATACCTTATTGCTCACAATTAATAGCGCGCAAGCAATCAACCCATCTTTGTATAAAAATCCTGGTTTTGATCCAATAAATGACTTTGTGCCTCTTTACTATATTGGCGCCACGCCATACGTATTGGTATCACCACCAGGATCACCTTATAAAACTTTGGCAGATGTAGTGGCAGCAGCAAAAAAGAGGCCTGGTGAACTTTCGTATGCCTCTGCTGGAAATGGCACGATTAGCCATTTGTTGGGAGCAATGCTAAATGTCAGCGCTGGTATTGAGATGCAACATATACCTTACAAAGGCGTTGCACCAGCCATTAATGATGTATTGGGTGGCCAAGTCCCATTAGCCTTTGCTAGTCTTCCATCGGCATTAAATTACATTAAAGCTGGAAAGTTACAAGCGATTGCCATTAGCTCCGCAAAGAGATCTAGTGCTGCCCCAGAAATTCCAACGATTGCAGAAACCTATCCTGATTGTGTTGGTGAGGTATGGGTAGCCATATTTGCCCCTATCGGAGTGAGTGGCGATGTTGTGAAGAAAGTTCAGATGGCAATGGATAAGACGATGTCTAAATCGGAGGTGCGTGAGAAGTTAATTGCTCAGGGTTTAGATTTGACACCTGTACCCACAACCAAGCTGAGCGCTTTGCTGAAAGAGGAATTGGCCAAGTGGGTGAAGATCGTTAAAGCATCTGGGGCTCAGTTAGATTAATTAAGATTAACTGAGTGCCAATTTTTTAGTTGACCTAAAATACATTCATGACACCTGCTGGCCTTGCGCCTCCACTAACCCCTTTTAAGCAGATTGATCAAGCTTTGCGCGATGATGGCTTTGCCGTGGTGTCAGCTGAAACCGTTGCAGAATTTAGTAAGACCCCCTTGTCTAGCCTGCAAAAATTGACTAGCTTTTGGGATGACTTACCGCGTGATCCTTACTTAAAGGATGGCGGTCGATATCGTTTTCGCCGTCATGCTAGTTATCAAATCAAAGGCGATGAACTGAATTTAGTTCCGCATCGAGCGCATTGGCAATCACTAGATTACAACGCTCTACATGGCGGAATTGAGCGTTGGTTTGAGCCTATCCAAAGCGAGCTATTAAATAATCCAGCATGGCAATCTGTATTATTAGGCCTGGCTCATATTTTGAATGGTTTAAAAACAGTCAATACTTGGTTTGTTGAAGCGCATCAGTTTCGGATTGATACTACTGACGGGATTGGGCGACCAACACCCGAAGGCGCTCATCGTGATGGTGTTGATTTTGTTGCAGTCTTCTTGTTAGACCGCGTAGATATCAAGGGTGGAGAAACTAGAATATTTGATGCCTCAGGATCTGCGGGGTTACGCTTTACCCTCTCCCAGCCTTGGTCATTATTGTTGATGAATGACCAACGGATGATTCATGAATCTACACCAATACAGCCACTAACGAAGTATGGTTACCGCGACACCTTAGTCCTAACTTATCGCTCAAATGGCTTTCAAGATTCTCCTAATCGTAGCCAACAATAGGCCTCTCAATAGTGACTGATATCTATCGTGTCGCTTGTGCTGCTGGATTTTCGGGTGATCGGACTGATGTAGCCAAACCTTTGGTTGATGAGTTATTAAAAATGGGCGATCCAGCCTGTTTGATTTTTGAAAGCCTTGCCGAAAGAACGTTAGCACTTGCTCAGTTAGAAAGGCAACAGAATTCTGAGCAGGGCTATGAACCTCTATTAGCAGAAATGCTAGAGCCTATATTAGTGGATTGCATAAAAGGTCAAATACCCATTGTTGGTAATTTTGGTGCCGCCAATCCAGAGGGTGCCGCTCGATTAATTTCTGCAATGGCAAAAGAAAAAGGTTTGCCTGATATTCGGATTGCTATTGTTCGTGGGGATGATATTTCTGCGCAAGAGTTTCGCTCTCAATTAGAGGGCTTGCTCTCAAGCGAGGATAGAAAAACCTTAAATCAAAGTAAGTTGGTTAGTGCAAATATTTATTTAGGTGCGCAAGAAATTGCTAACGCGCTAAATGCTGGTGCTCAAGTAGTGGTAACAGGGCGTGTTGCAGATCCTGCATTAACGGTCGGACCGTTGATGGCGCACTTTAAAAAGGATTGGGATGATTGGGCTTTTTTAGGTGCCGCTACTATGGCTGGCCATTTACTAGAGTGTGGCGCTCAAGTCACAGGCGGATATTTTGCTGATCCGGGCATGAAAGATGTTCCTAGTTTGGCCGGATTGGGCTTTCCTATTGTGGAATTTGATGCGCAAGGGGCAATGTTTGTTACCAAGCCTACTGGAAGTGGTGGGGTTGTGAATCGGATGACGGTAACGGAGCAACTCTTATACGAACTTCATGATCCAGCAAAATACTTAACCCCAGATGTGATTGCAGATATTACGCAAACACAGATTACTGATTTGGGTGGAGATAGAGTAAAGATTGTTGGGGTAAAAGGTCACCCGAGACCAGAAACCTTAAAAGCAAATTTATGTATTGATGGCGGATGGTTGGCTGAAGCGGAAATATCCTATGCAGGATTTAATGCGTATGAGCGCGCTCAATTAGCGGCGCAGATTATTCGAGAGCGTCTCAGTGACTTAGATTTGCGAATAGATTTTATTGGCTCCTCCAGCATTTTTGCGAGTGATAGGGGTGAAGGTCCTCAATATCGATCCCAAGATGGTTTTGCTGATATTCGGATGCGTGTAGCTACTGCACATCAAGATAAAAGTAAGGCGAATAAAGTATGTCGGGAGGTGACTGCTCTTTATACCTGCGGACCTGCTGGCGGCGGTGGTGTGCGAACAAATATAAAACCTCGTTTGAATACATTGGTGTGCTTTGTCCCTCGGGAGCTTGTACAGACGTCTTATGAGTTTTTTAAAGGCTAAGTATTTGCAATGAATAAAGCTGCTCCTTTATACCAATTTGCTCATGCTAGAACCGGTGATAAAGGTAATCGATCAAATATCAGTGTGATCGCGTACCGCTCTGAAGATTTTCCTCTTTTGTTAAGAGAGGTAACGGCAGAAAGAGTAAAAATCCATTTTGGTTTTCGGAAACCAAGTGCTGTTACTCGTTATGAGCTGCCCAACTTAATGGCCTTGAATTTTGTTATTGATGATGTCTTAGATGGTGGGGTGAATTTATCACTCAACCTTGATTCCCATGGCAAGAGTCTTTCATATTGGCTCTTGGCAATGGAAATCAATATCGGTTAACTAAGTCTGCAGACTTTTACTCTGGTTCCATCCCTGCTTCTTTAATGGCTTTTGCCCATTTAGCAGTTTCTAGTTTAATTTTTTGCCCAAGCGCTTCAGGGGTGCCAGGCTGAGTTTCAAAGCCCATGGCAGAAAAACGATCAACCAACTCTTTTGATTTGGCTGCATCATTGATCGCTTTATTGAGCTTTATTACAGCATCTTTTGGCATACCCGCTGGCCCAAATGCAGCAAAGAAGGCAATTAATTCATACCCCTTAATACCAAGCGCCTCATTCACAGTAGGTAACTCTGGAATAGCTGGTGAGCGTTTGAGGGAAGTCACTGCAAGACCGCGAATCTTACCGGCTTGCACCTGCGGTAATGTCACTGCAAAGTCGGCAGTAAACATATTCACTTGTCCGCCAATCAGATCGGTCATTGCATTTGGACCGCTCTTATAGGAGACGCCTGTCATTTTGATGCCAGCAAAGTTTGCAAGCATTTCTGAGGAAACGCGTTGCGATGTGCTCGCATATGCAAAAGTCATTTTTCCGGGATCAGCTTTTGCAAGGGTAACAAACCCATTCAGTGATTTTGCAGGCACATCGTTATTAATCGCAACAATCAAGGGTACTGATCCAAAGTAACCAATAGGCGTAAACGCGGTATCTTGGTTGTATGGAAGATTTTTTACTAGACTCTTGAGAGCGGCATTTGTGCTGTTGGTTCCGAATAGCAATGTATAGCCATCTGCTGGGGATTTTGCAACTAAGTCAGCGCCGATTAATCCATTGGCTCCAGGTCGATTCTCTATGACTACGGGTTGACCTAAGGACTCTGACATCTTTGTTGCAAAAGCACGTCCAATTTGATCTGTTGCGCTTCCTGGAGCGAATGGAACAATCGCTTTAATCGGTTTAGAGGGGTATACATCAGCAAAGGCTGGTACGCTACTCATTCCCACTATAAGGAGGGCGCAGATTTGTGTTACCCGTACTGAAAAATATTTAGTTTTCATTATGTCTCCATCGTATTTCTTATAGTGTAGCGGGTCTATAGGGCTCCAGGCGAGTAGAATAAGTCCACGTTTCTACTGACTATTTATGCGCTTACGTTCGGCTGGCTATACCCCTCTGATGTTGATGGCACAAACCTGTGCTCTATTGGGTTTTGCTTGCTATGCCGTGGTATTAACTACGCTACAAGAAGAATGGCATCTCAGTAATTTGCAGTCAGGCCTGATTGCTAGCGCCTTTTTCTTTGGTTACATGCTAGCAGTACCGTTGGCCACCGCTTTGACAGATCGAGTTGACGCCCGCAAGGTGTATTTAGTCGGCGGTCTTACGGCTACTTGCGGTCTTTTGGGTATGAGCTTGTTGGCTTACAACTTTGGGACTGCTCTATTTTTTATGGCCCTCAATGGTGCCGGTCTTGCTGGTACTTATATGCCCGGCCTCAAAATCTTGTCCGACCGTATTCAGTCAGGAGAGTTAACGAGACATATTGCTTTCTACACTGCGTTCTTTGGCATTGGCACGGGATTTTCTTATTTATGTTCTGGATGGATTCTGAGTGCTCTTGGTTGGCACTATGTATTTGGTGTGATCGCTTTGGGCCCCTTCAGCGCCTTTCTGATTGTGTTGTTATTAATTCCTGCCTTACAACATGAGAAATGGAGGGGTCCAATCAATATTCGCTTGCACGATATCTTCCCTGTAGATAAATGGAAATTGGTTTTGCAAGATAAAAATGCCTCAGGTTTTATTTTTGGATACACCGCGCACTCTTTGGAGTTATTTGCTTCTAGAAGTTGGATTGTGGCTTTCTTTGCTTTTTGTGCGCTTGCTTCTGGCGAGACATTCTTTTTGACTGCTACTACTTTAGCCGGCATCATTAATTTCTTTGGCGTTCCTTCATCTATTTTGGGGAACGAGATTGCATTACGAGTAGGTCGTCAAAAGTGGGTTTGTATCGTTATGCTTACTAGTGCAGTCATGGGGATTGCTTTAGCCAGTTCCACGGGGCACTCATGGTGGCTCATTGTTGCTTTAGCGATCGGACATGCAATTTTCATCATGGCAGATTCAGCAACATTAACGGCTGGATTAGTGATTAGCGCGCAAGAAAATATTAAAGGCGCTGCCATGGGATTGCATTCCTTGCTGGGCTTTGCAGGTGGCTTATTAGGGCCTGCTATTTTTGGTTTCGTCTTGGATATGACCGGTTCACGTGCCTCGCAAATCTCATGGATTTGGGCTTATGCCTCTGTAGTAATGTGGGGTGTAATCTTTGTAATATATGAGCGCCAAAAAGGATGGGGTAGTGTTGCGCGCATATGAGTAATCAGACGAAACCAAATTCGCTAATTTGTTACCACTGTTCAAGTTCCATACTCCCGAATGATTTGATCGAGGCGGAATTGGGTGGTCAATTGCGCGCATTTTGTTGTCCGGGGTGCATGGCGATTGCGCAAACTATTCATGGTGAAGGCTTAGAAGTTTTTTATGCGAGACGATCGCAGTCTGGTGAAAAGCCAGCAGCCTATCTTGCAAGCAACGAGATTCCAGAAAAACTCAAACCTTATGATGATCCTTCATTGCGCGGTCGTTTTACTCGCCCTTATGGAGAAGAGGGGTTTCTTGAAACCACTCTTCGTCTTGAGAAAATACGTTGCGCCGCCTGCGTTTGGTTATGTGAACAGCATTTACGTCGTTTAGCGGGTGTAAAGGATGTACAAATCAACTATGTGACCCAAAAAGTGATTGTGCATTTTTCTCCAGAAGAAACTAGCTTAGCAAGACTACTTTTTGAAATTGAAAGAATTGGTTACGAGGCTTGGCCATTTGAGCCGTCACTCTCTTTAGATAAAGCAAAGCTTGAGCGACGCAAGTTACTCATGAGGCTCGGTGTGGCCATGCTTGGCATGATGCAGGTCATGATGTATGCATGGCCAACATATACCGGTGCAGATATCACACCTGAATTCGAAGTATTAATGGGTTGGAGCAGTTGGGCTTTAACCGTTCCTGTAATGGTGTACTCAGCAGGGCCTATATTTCAAGCGGCTTGGCGTAGTGTGTTGTCCTTTCGCAAAACACATATGCTTGGAATGGATGTGCCAATTGCTTTAGCTCTTGCTCTGGCATTCATTGCTGGAACCATTAATTTGATAAGAGGTTCTGGCCATAGTTATTTTGACTCTATTACGATGTTTGTGGCTTTCATATTAGCGGCAAGATATGTAGAGTTACTCGCTAGACAAGACGCGCAAGGTGGAGCCGAGGCTTTAGCAAAACAATTACCAGCAACTTGTGAACGTGCAATAAATTACCCTAGCTCACAAGAGGTTGAAGTTGTTCCTGTTGTTAATTGCAAACCCGGTGAAGTGTTGCGAGTTTCACCTGGGGAAGTAGTGCCAGCTGATGGCGTTCTAATAGAAAATGCTAGCGCTCTCGATGAGTCTTTGTTGACGGGGGAGGCCAAGCCGGTAGAGAAAAAAATTGGTGACCGCCTCTATGCTGGAACTCACAATATTCTCAATCCATTGTTCATGAAAATTGAAGCAGTAGGGCAGTCAACTAGGATTGCAGGTATTGCCACTTTGCTAGATCAAGCATTGGGTGCTAAACCAGTCATGGTGAGTCTAGCTGAAAAATGGACCGCTTATTTTGTTGGATTCTTATTGTTTGGCGCGCTTACCTCATCTGCGATTTGGCTATATTTCGATCCTAGCCGGGCATGGACTGTGTTGGTGTCTGTTTTGGTAGCAAGTTGCCCTTGCGCTTTGTCGCTAGCAGTGCCTACTGCTATGGCTGCTGCACAAGGTGCTGTAACGAAACTGGGCTTACTTATCGTACGTGGTCATGTGATGGAGGGCTTGGTTAAGGCTACTGATTTAGTGTTAGATAAAACTGGCACATTAACTATGGGTCAACCTGAATTGCAGGAGATCATTAATTTGCGTTCGGGCTATCGTCGTGAAGAGGCTTTGGCTTTAGCTGCTGCACTAGAATTTGGTCAAAGACATCCTTTAGCGCTATCGTTGATGCGTGCAGCAGAGGCTGAAAAGTTATCGCTGCCCGTATTGAGCGAACCGGTGATCAATTTATTAGGTAGAGGATTAAGTTCGGGTTCTTATCGACTAGGAAGTGCATTGTGGTTAGGTGTGGAAAAGGGCGCTCAGTTGGGTCAATACGGTCAAGTGCATTTGGCTGACGACCAAGGTCTAATTGCTAGCTTTATTTTCTTGGATACACCAAGAGCAGGGCTTGAGAAATTTCTGAAAATAGTTAAAGCAAGAAATATTAAGGTGCATTTAGTTTCTGGAGATGATCGCGAAACTGTTGCATGGTGGGCCAATCATGTCGGCATCGATCATTATCAAGGCGGTTGTACGCCCGAAGATAAATACAATTACATTGAGCGCTTACAAAAAGAAGGTCGCTTTGTTTGGGCTATTGGTGATGGCGTGAATGATGCTCCCTTACTCGCACGAGCAGATGTCTCAATTGCGGTTGGCGCAGGTGCCCCGTTAGCTGCTGCAGGTGCAGATGCCATCCTCACTGCTTCATCCTTGGATTCCTTAGCTAGAACCTTATTGTTGGCAGATAAGACTCAGACGATCATTAAAGAAAATTTAATGTGGGCGTTAATCTATAACTTGCTTGCCATTCCGGCCGCCATGATGGGCTGGGTCAATCCATGGGTCGCTGGCATCGGCATGTCACTTTCCTCACTTGCAGTGACTTTAAACGCTTGGCGATTGCGAAAAGCTTAGACTATAGGGATGGAAAGCCTTTTTCTCCTTGTCCCTTTGTCATTGGTTTTGGTTGGCCTTTTGGTTTGGATTTTGCGTTGGTCTATCAAGAGTGGTCAATTCGATGATTTAGACGGTCCGGGTCATGCAATATTGATGGATGATGATACTCCTATATCCAATGAAGTTAGTGAACACTCTCAAAAATAGATATATAAATATTAGGTTTTATAAAACTAGGGTATTTCTTATGTGAGTGCCCTGAATTTGCCCCACCCTTTTTGATATAGATCAAACCCCCTTTACAGCCTTAATTTGATAATTAATCCAGTCTATTTGGATTATGTCGTTGTTTGGTCACAAAAAAGGAGAAACCATGGGACTTACCGTGGGGAGTAATCAAGATACCTTCAATTACAAGGTTATCAGTCAATTTGCCATTGTTACCGTGCTTTGGGGAATTGTTGGCATGCTTGTGGGGGTCATCCTCGCAGCGCAGCTCATTTGGCCTGAAATCACTTTCAATATCCCTTGGTTGAGTTATGGTCGTTTGCGTCCATTGCACACCAATGCGGTGATTTTTGCTTTTGGTGGGTCTGCCTTATTTGCAACCTCTTATTACATTGTGCAGCGCACATGTCAGGTGCGCCTATTCTGTGACAAGTTAGCTGCTTTTACTTTTTGGGGTTGGCAGGCCGTCATTGTTTCCGCGGCTATTACCTTGCCGTTGGGTATTACCACTTCTAAAGAGTACGCAGAGCTTGAGTGGCCAATCGACTTATTGATCACCGTTGTTTGGGTTGCTTATGCAGTAGTGTTCTTTGGTACCGTGATTAAACGTAAGACGAAACATATTTATGTTTCAAACTGGTTCTTTGGTGCTTATATTTTGACGATTGCTGTATTGCACATCGTTAATAACATCGAGATGCCGGCAAGTCTCTTTAAGTCTTACTCAGCCTATGCTGGTGCGCAAGATGCAATGATTCAATGGTGGTATGGTCATAACGCTGTAGGCTTTTTCTTGACCACCAGTTTCTTGGGCATGATGTACTACTTCATTCCAAAGCAAGCTGAACGTCCAATTTATTCATATCGTTTGTCTATTGTTCACTTTTGGGCTTTGAACTTTACGTATATGTGGGCCGGTCCACATCACTTGCAGCACACAGCGTTACCAGATTGGACTCAATCATTAGGTATGGTGTTCTCATTGATCCTGTTGGCGCCATCATGGGGCGGCATGATTAACGGCATCATGACTTTATCTGGCGCTTGGTATAAGTTGCGCCGTGATCCTATCTTGAAATTCTTGGTGGTGGCATTGTCTTTCTACGGTATGTCTACCTTCGAAGGCTCCATGATGTCTATCAAGACGGTGAATAGCTTGTCTCACTATACAGACTGGACTATTGGTCACGTTCATTCTGGCGCCTTAGGTTGGGTTGCCATGATTACCATCGGTTCTTTGTACTACCTGATTCCACGTTTAGTGGGCCAAAAGGATATGTACAGCACTAAGTTGATCGAGTTGCATTTCTGGATCGCTACTATTGGTGTGGTGATTTACATCGCTGCAATGTGGATTGCTGGGGTGATGCAAGGTTTGATGTGGAGAGCATTCGAGCCAGATGGAACTTTGACTTACAGCTTTGTTGAGTCTGTTAAAGCAACTTATCCCTTCTATGTCATTCGTTTGCTAGGTGGCGTGTGCTACTTAAGCGGCATGTTTGTAATGGCTTACAACGTTTACAAGACTGTGGTTGGTAAAAAATTCATTGACGCTACGATTCCACAAGCGTCTGTAGCAGCTCATTAAGGATAAGAACATGTCAGAACAACGTCGATTTTTCTCCCACGAAACGCTTGAGCGTAATGTTGGTTGGTTGATCATCGCTACTATTGCAGCAATTTCGATTGCCGGTTTGGTGCAGATCGTTCCTTTATTTTTCCAACACTCTACAACTGAGCCAAGTCCTGGTGTTGAGCCTTACTCAGCCTTACGTTTAGCTGGGCGCGATATTTATCAACGTGAAGGTTGTTTAGGTTGCCATTCGCAACAGATTCGTACTTTACGTTCAGAGGTTGAGCGTTATGGTCCTTATTCTTTGGCTGGTGAGTCAGTGTTCGATCATCCATTCTTGTGGGGCAGTAAGCGTACAGGCCCAGATTTGGCTCGTGTAGGTGGTCGTTATTCAGATGCATGGCATCAAATTCACTTGAATAACCCTCGCGATGTGGTGCCTGAATCGAATATGCCTGCATATCCTTGGTTAGCAAAAAATCCTGCCGATGCAAGCACCATTTCTTCTCATATGGTCGCAATGCGTCGTTTAGGCGTGCCTTATACCGATGAGCAAATCGCTAATGCGCCTAAAGAGCTAGAAGGCAAGACTGAGTTAGATGCATTGGTTGCCTACCTGCAAGGTTTAGGTGTCAATCGTAGATACATCATTGTTGATGAGGTAGTGGCCAAGTAATTCTTGGAGACTGAGAAATTATGCAAAATATCGCACCCTACCTCTCAGCAATTTCTACCGTGCTTGGCTTGGTATTTTTTATTGGAATCGTTTGGTGGGCTTGGTCTTCAAAGAGACAGGCTGCCAATCAAGAATCCGCCGAACTTCCGTTCGATCTTCCCGATGAATTCAGTAAGGATAAATCATGAGTGACTTTCTTGGTGCCGGTTGGAGTGCCTATATCGCCTTAGTAACATTGGTCGGTATTTTTTGGTGCATCTGGTTATTATTTTCACAACGCAAGACTAAGGTCACGCTTAAGCCCGATGGTCAGGTTGATGACACAGGCCATGTTTGGGATGGCGACTTGCGTGAATTGAACAACCCGCTACCACGTTGGTGGATGTGGATGTTCTTACTCTCATGTATCTTTGCTTTGGTTTACCTCGTTCTATATCCTGGACTTGGTTCCTACCCTGGTGTTTTGGGCTACAGCACTGATGGCGCTCTCATGAAGTCCATGACGACTGCTAATGATGAGCTAAAGCCTGTGTACGCAAAATACGTTCAGATGGATATTGAGCAAGTGGCGGCAGATCCAAAAGCTCGTGAAATGGGGCAACGTCTTTTCTTGAACTCTTGTGCGCAATGTCATGGTTCAGACGCGGGTGGCGCAAAGGGCTTCCCGAATTTAACTGATGGCGACTGGCTGTATGGTGGTTCACCTGAGAACATCAAGACCTCCATTACTAATGGTCGAGCTGGTGTTATGCCTCCATTCCCACAATTAGATAGCAAGCAAATTGTAGATGTTGCTAACTATGTGCGTAGCCTCTCTGGTTTGCCAGCGGACGACCTCAAGGCCGCTCGTGGTGCGGATGTATTTAAAGCTAATTGCGCCGCATGCCATGGTCCAGAAGGCAAAGGCAATATCGCTTTAGGTGCACCAAATCTAACTGACAAAGCTTGGTTATATGGCTCTTCAGAAGCAACTATTGTTGAAACCGTGACTAAAGGTCGTATGGCTCAAATGCCTGCTCAAGACAAAGTATTGAGTCCTGAAAAGATTCAGTTGTTAACAGCATATGTTTGGGGTTTATCTAACAATAAACAACCAGCAGCTAAGTAAGCTTTTTATTAGCACTACGAGAAACGAAGTTATTAGTGTCAGATCAATCGCCGGGTGGGAAACCAGTTCCGATAGAAGTAATCGAGGAATCTCTCTATGAGGTCCGGCGAAAGATTTACCCGCGTTCTGTAACTGGGCTTTTTGCTCGTTGGCGCTTCATTCTTGTTTTTGCTACCCAATTACTGTTTTATGGATTGCCTTGGCTGAGTTGGAATGATCGTCAAGCGGTTCTATTCGATTTAATTCAACGTAAGTTTTATATCTTTGGTCTAGTGCTGTGGCCACAAGACGTGATCTATCTCACGCTCTTATTGATCCTCTCCGCATTAGCGTTATTTTTGTTTACTGCCGTTGCTGGCCGTTTATTTTGTGGTTACGCTTGCCCACAAACTGTCTACACAGAAATTTTCATGTGGATCGAGCGCAAGGTTGAAGGCGATCGTTTTGCCCGCATTCGTTTAGATGGTGAAGAATGGCCATGGAGTTTTCGCAAATGGCGACTCAAGATCACCAAACATTTTCTGTGGCTTTTAATTGCTTTTTGGACTGGCTTTACATTCATTGGCTACTTCACGCCGATTGAAACGCTTGGCGAATCTTTATTACACCTCTCTCTTGGACCATGGCAAACCTTCTGGTTGTGCTTTTATGCATTTGCAACTTGGGGTAATGCTGGCTTTATGCGTGAGCAAGTTTGCAAATACATGTGTCCGTATGCACGCTTTCAAAGTGTCATGGTGGATAAAGATACTTTCTTGGTTACATATGACAAAGTACGTGGAGAGCCTAGAGGAAGTCGCAGCAAATCTGCTGATCCCGCTGCATTGGGTTTAGGTGATTGTGTGGATTGCAGTATCTGCGTTCAGGTTTGTCCTACTGGAATCGATATTCGAGATGGCTTGCAATACATGTGTATCGGATGCGGGGCTTGTATCGATGCGTGCAACCAGGTAATGGAGAAGGTTAATTATCCTAAGGGCTTGATTCGGTATACGACAGAGCGGGCCATTGAAGACAAAGAATCTAACCAAAGCGCTATTCGCCATATATTGCGCCCTCGGGTATTAATTTATACGGCTTTTATTACTGTGCTGGCCTCAGCTTTTCTAGTCTCTCTTACAACCCGAAATCCCCTAAGAGTGGATGTGATGCGTGATCGTGGCGCATTAGCTCGCGAAGTAGATGGTGTGCGGATTGAAAATATTTATCGCATTCAGATTATGAATGCCTCTGAGAATCCTATGAAAGTTCGCGTAAAAGCTACGGGTCTAGACGATTTAAGGATTTTGAATTCTCAAGGTAAAGAGATCTATGAAATTGATGTAGCGCCAGCTAGCAATCAATTGCTACCAATTAAGGTGAGTACTACGATTGGTCAAAATGACTCTGGAAATTACCCAATTCATTTTGATGTCACTGCACAAGAGCTAGTGGGGGATAAGGAAGTGATGAGAACCCGTGATGAGAAGTCTACTTTTATTATTCCCCGTTAAGCGAATAGCGATGGAGAGGATGTATATGACAGAACAGGAAATGACTAAACCTTGGTTTAAGCAACTTTGGCCATGGTTATTAATTAGTGGTCCGGCTGTAGCGATGATTGGCTGCATTATTACCATTTACTTGGCAATCAACTTGCATGCTGATAAACCTTTGCGTGATGGTGTAGTGAAGCAGGGTTTAAAAGTTGAACAGCTTAAAGATGCGCAGGCCCCAAAATGAAGTACCGCTTGCTGATCTGGATATTGTGGCCCTCATTTCTGGTGGCTGGCATGGCAGAGGGCTTGTTGTTTTCTGTGATTCATCCGCAGGACCTGTTATTTTTTGGGCATCACCCAGATATATCGGATGAGGGTATCTATACTGTCGGCTTTTTTATGATTTGGACCTTTTGTGCGGTCTCAAGCGCATTAACTGCTTATATCTTGCCAGGAATTGAATCTCCAGATGGCAAGGAAGTGGATCGCGGCTTAATTTAAACCTGTTTGATTGGAATCTCTGGACTGACGCAGCCGTGGCGATCTGGATTGGGAATGCCTGCTAGCTCATAGAGTCCATTCATATCAATGAGTTTGATATGCCGTTGCCTAATTTGAATTAAGCCTGATTCTGCAAAACGTGAAAGCATGCGGCTGACAGTCTCAATCTGAATGCCGAGATAGCTACCAATATCATTGCGACTCATGCGCAAATCAAATTCATTATTGAGATAGCCACGTGCCGCTAAGCGTTGCGACAGACTTAGTAAAAAAGCCGCCAATCTTTCTTCGGCACGCATGGTGCCAAGAGATAGTAAATGACGCTGATCTTGAGTCAATTCACGACTCATAATTTTATGAAACTGATTTTGAAGAACTGGTATTTGACGCGCTAAATCCTCAAATGCTTCATAGCGAATAATGCAGACTTCACTTTCTTCAAGCGCAATAGCATCAGATTGATAGTGACCCTCGCCGATTCCATCAAGACCTAAGATTTCTCCCGGTAGGTGAAAGCCAATCACTTGTTGACGACCATCTTGTAGACAGAATTCAGTTTTAAGAGTTCCAAAGCGAACGCTATAAACCGAGCTCAATGGGTCTCCATGACGGTAGAGGTTTTCCCCTTTTTGTAGGTGAACACGCTCTTTGACTAGGGAGTCAATTTTGGAGACCTCACTACTGTTTAGGCCTACCGGCAGGCAAAACTGACCCAAAACGCATACTGAGCATTTACTGGTGGGGGTATCGGTAGGCTTGTAATTCATATTTATGTGTATCTATAGGAGCAGTTTATTCTATTAATATGAAAATCATCGATTTCACCTATTTTCCGCAGAATCTATGCTGACTTCCAGCCTCCTTTTGGCCGTATTTCTTGGCTCGCTCGTAAGCGGCTGGCATTGCGCGTTAATGTGTGGCGGGATAGCGGCTACTATTGAGCGCCCAAGCGTTTCTGCGGCTCCTCTGAGGTCCAAATCTGAGCTTTTTCACCTTCAACTGATCATGCACTTGGGCCGTGTTACTACTTATGTTTTATTGGGCGCTCTTGCGGCGTCTATAGGGGTGGTGGTTTGGCAACAAAACCTCATTCCGATTCAGCGTCCGCTATTTGCTTTGACTTCTTTGATTTTGATTTTGATGGGTATACGCTTATTCAGTGCCAATAAGGCGGATAGCTTTCTAGGGGGTAAATGGCTGAGTGCCAAAATTGCCACTTATTGGGCAAAATATCTTGGTAGTGTCGCTAGTGGGCCATCACGTTGGTTCAGTGGCATGCTTTGGGGTTTGGTGCCCTGCGGTTTGGTTTACAGTGTTTTGCCGCTTGCTTTTTTATCGGGCGATGTTTTCACAGGTGCCGCTCTGATGCTGGCGTTTGGCTTGGGAACTCTACCTAATCTATTGCTGATCTCTAAATTTTCTGCAGTGCTTACTCAGTTTGGCCAGTATCTCTGGGTGCGATATTTATCAGCATCACTGCTAGTTTTTGCTGGTGGATTCGGTTTATATCGTGCATGGACTTTGCCAGAGGCCCTGCTAAAAGGCGGTTTCTGTATTTCTTAAGCAGTTGCCGCCTCTACGCCAGAGCTAAGATCTGGGTAAAAAGAGTCTGGCGGTAATACGGAAAAAAAGTCGCTACGTTCAACCATTTCAAGAGGTTGATGCGCTAAGCCGCAGATAATTAATTTGATATTACGTAGCTTGCAAAGATGTGCAAGTTCCATGATCGTATCCATTCCAGAGGTATCAATGTAAATCACATTCTTTAAATCCAGTAAGAGAGTGTGAGTTGGTAGATTAGCCTCAATCTTTTCTAGCAATTTAACGGCGCCAAAAAATATGGCGCCATGGATACGGTAGGCATCTATTCTGCCTTGTTGGTTGGCAAGTCTAGGGTAATCGCTTGCTAGAGCAGTTTCACATCGCGATAGGCTGGATATGCGGTAAATAAAGGTGATGAAAGCTAGTAATAATCCGACTTCTACTGCGATAGTGAGATCCAAAATAACCGTCAGAAAAAAGACGCTCAGAATAGTGATTCGATAAGGTAGTCGGAACTGTTTGAGCTCAATAAATTTTTTCCATTCACCCATATTCCAAGCGACATACATCAAGATCGCAGCCAAGCAAGCAAGAGGAATATTTTTAGCAAGGGGTGCAGCAAACAGCACAATGATTAATAGTGTTAGGGCATGCACGATTCCAGATATGGGAGTGGTTGCGCCGCTCTCAATATTTGTAACGGTACGTGCAATAGTGCCTGTTGCAGGCATTCCTCCGAAGAATGGGATTGTGAAATTGGCGATCCCCTGAGCCATTAACTCTTGATTGGATTCATGGCGGTCATGAATTAATCCATCAGCAATACGCGCGCAGAGCAAAGACTCGATGGCCCCCAAGAGTGCAAGTGTTAATGCGGGGGCAACCATATATTCAGCATTGCCCCAACTAATTGGGATCCACTCAAATGAGGGTAGGCTCGATGGAATTCCACCAAAGCGAGTGCCAATGGTATCAATGGGTAAATTAAAAATACTGGTGATGATGGTGGCGAGAACCATCGTGACTACGGTTCCTGGTAGATGAGCCAACCATCCCAATCTACTGTTAAATAGTCTCCATAGAATTAATAAGCCCAAGCTTCCACAAGCTAGTCCCAAGGCCGCTGGATTAAAGGTATTAGCTGCTTGGAGTAGCGCATGAATGGACTGAAAAAAATGGGCCGGCATTTTCTCAATCTGAAGACCAAAGAAATCTTTGATTTGAGATAGGCCAATGAGAAAGGCTATGCCATTAGTAAAGCCAATAATGACTGCTATCGGAATAAAACGTACCAGCGTTCCAAGGCGAAACAATCCCATTAGAAATAAGAACACCCCTGACATCGCAGTGGCTAGCAATAAATTCGGAACTCCATAGCGTTCTACGATTCCATAGACGATGACAATAAATGCACCAGCTGGTCCGCCGATTTGAACGCGACTGCCGCCTAATAAAGATATGAGTCCGCCAGCAATAATGGCGGTAAATATGCCGGCTTCCGGTTTTAATCCACTAGCAATTGCAAAGGCCATGGCCAGCGGAAGAGCCACAACGCCAACTGTGACCCCGGCTAGAACATCCTTAGTAAGAAGTGCTCGGTTATAGCCAGTAAATGAGTCTAGTAGTTGAGGGCGAAAAAACATGAGCAGAATGGTTCGGCTGATTTAAGAGATTCGATTGCCGACCCAGTAAGCAAAACTGGCACATAAGGCGGTTACAGCACTTCCCCAGGCGATATCCACAAAGGCTAGTTGCATTGGAAAGTTTCTGACTACTGCTAGGTTAGTGAGGTCGTAAGTCATATAGCAAAACAGTCCAAACAGTGCGCCATATTGCAGTGCATATAGCCACGATTGTTTTGAAAGAGCTGGAAGCACAACAAAAATGCATACCCCGAGGGCATAGAGGAGGTAAAAAGCAAGCCCTGCGAGTAGTTTTGGCTCAGTCGCCATTAGATCGCCCATCTCGTTGCGATAAAGGTTTTTAGCAATCCCTAAGAGCCAAATCAAATCGATTGCAATTAAGGCAATTAAAAACGAGAGGTAGATGGTTAAATTCTTCAGCAATTAAGATGCCTTTATTCTTTTATAAGCTAATAATAAGCATTATGATGGAAAGATCAGATAGGTAGTTCAACTTAAGAGGAGTCTATATGTTTAAGCATTTATTGGTGCCGGTTGATGGTTCAGATATCAGCAGAAAATCTTTGAAAAAAGTAGCTGCGCTAGCCAAGTCTGACGGTGCAGCGGTTACGCTGGTGTATGTATCTGATCCATTGCCTCCTATGGTCTACTCAGATAGCACAATGGGTTATGGCATCTCCGCAAAAGAACATACAAAAGTATGTGATGCATATGCAAAGGATGTATTCAAAAAGTCTGCAGCTGCACTAGGATCTGGCATTAATCCTAAAAGCATTCACATTTCCAATAGCAATTTATCCGAGGGAATTTTGCAAGGCGCAAAAAAAGCTAAAGCGGATGTGATTGTGATGGCTTCTCATAAGCGCACGGGTATTAAAGGTATTTTGCTGGGCAGCGAAACACATGAAGTGATTGTGCACTCAACTTTGCCAGTTTTGGTTTTGGGTTAATTCACTTAGCGTCCAGTAAAAAGGGTCCACCCGGACCCTTTTTTATTTCAGCAACATCACTCATTCAGTTAAAGCAAAGAGATTTAATTTTGCTTTATAGGGCTTCCCAGTAAAAGTATTTCTCTGGTCAGTTGTCCACTCTCGTTGTCGCGCATAGACCATAAGTCAAGTAGGGTGCGTGATCCATAAGGGTCAACATAAACACCATTTTTTCTTAACTCGAAATGAAGATGGGGACCAGTAGATCTACCGGTTGAACCTACGTAACCAATTTCTAAACCCCTGCGCACTTCGTTGCCCAATTCCAGTTCTACGTTATAGCTGCTTAAATGAGCATAGTAGGTATGGTAGTTTCCAGGGTGCTCCAAAACAATTAAGTTACCAAATGCACCGCTATAGCCGATATGCGCCACTTTGCCGTTGGCAACACTAAAGACGGGAGTCCCAATTGGCGCTGAATAATCGATGCCCATGTGCGCCCGATAGCGTTGTTTGGTATCTGCTGCGGGTGCTTTAGCTACAGGTGAAGGAGCTTTGCTTTTCTTACTATTGCCGGCGCGCACCATTCCAACACCTCTAGATATCCGTCTATAACTCAGTGGATTGGTCCAGAAAGAGCGTTCGAGAGATTCGCCAGATCCGGTAAAAAAACCGCCAGGGATATCATTACGCTCCAACCAAAAAGCATTTGCAAAAACCTCTTTAGTGGCTGGATCAATAATTTCTACAGCCCAGATTTGCGCCCAATTTTCTCGATCTCCGAAGTCCACGATCAGGCGAACAACGCTGTTGGTATTTTCAAGAGAGTTATTTTCTTCTGGATAAATTTGCTTAATTAAAGAGTTCAATTCCCAAACGAGTTCAACAGGAAGTTGATCACTTACTTTTCGTGGGTCGTACAAAACATCTCTTAGAGGAATACGAATTTCAGTTAAGCGTTTAGATTCGTCCTTGAGATAGTCTTGCTGAATTAAAAATCCACCAACAGCTGATGGGGTAAATGTCCATACTTCTGTTTTGCTATCTTGAATTGGGCCATTCATGATGCTTAATGAATCGAAGCGATTGCGAGCGCCAAAAGCGACTGCATAAGGAATACATTCCCCTCTCATACGATCAAAAAACGTTTTTGTTTGGGCTTTGAAGAATTCCGAAAATTGACGGTTATTAATCCCAACGCTAGCTGGCAGATTGTCTTCACTAAAGCTGCGCCTGAGACAGCCTTGAGTCACTCGGTAGTCTAAATTGGCGTCACTATCAAGCATGAGCTCATCGGGAGCTTTGCGCTGAAATAATGAAGGATTTAGGCTCATACTGCTGATTTTTGAGTCTGAGCCTGTTGACTTATCCCTAAAGCCAAGCTGTTTGGTGGTTTGGACGGTTACTTTCTTGCGCGCTTGGTCGGCGCTTTGGGCTTGAGCTGCATAAGTTAGCCCTGGGGTTGAGCTAAGAAAGGCGCAGCCAGAAAAAATAATGACTCCCTTGATAAACAAGGAGCTGAAAGATGCTTTTTTATTCACCCTAGGATTATCTAATAATGTGAGAGCGCATCCGAATAAATATGCTGTGCTGCAGCAAATTAAATTTAGTTTTTATCAGGCGCTATGCTCAAAACATCAAAAGCTGCTTTTAATCTTTTTTCGTAATTTTGCTTTGTTATGGCTGCTTCATCGGCTGGCCAAGGTCTAAAGCCTGCACCCTTGGCCATGCCAGTTTTGCCACTTTTAATTAAATTTGTGACACAATTTGGTGGTTTGGTGATGTTGGATAAAGAGGGATAAATCAATTCTGCAGCTAGGGTCATTCCCTCCCAACCTGAGATCTCCTTCTGTGTCATCGGGCCAACAGCTGCATAGCGAAAGCCAAAGCTGTAGCGTACTGCAGTATCAATGTCATCAGGGGTCGCAATGCCTTCTTCAATGAGTGAGAGTGCCTCACGCATTAATGCATGTTGTATGCGGTTGGCCAAAAATCCAGGAATATCCTTTTTGACTAAAACGGGCTTTTTGTTATGGGCGCGATAAAACTCGCAGAGCTTTTCTGCAATAGCGAGATCCGAATGTTGTCCTAAAACAATTTCGACGAGTGGCACGATATGCGCAGGCATAAAGTAGTGCGTATTGAACATTCGATGCGCTGTTTTAAGGCCGCTGGCTATATCGCTAATTGGGAATCCAGAGCTATTGCTGCCTATGGGAATATGCGCAGGCACACGCTCGTCTAGATCGACAAAAATTTTCTTCTTATGGTCTAGTTTTTCTGAGACAGTCTCGATTACTAAATCTACATCAGCCCAGTTATTCCAGGTTTCAAGACAGTCACTCTGTAATTGAGAATTTAATCGAGGCCACTCAGGATGAATGGAATCGGCGCATGAGCGAGTGGCATCTGCACATGCTTGCGCTTTCTGCATACTGCGACCTAGGATGACGGTATCTACCCCATTCGCCAAAAAACTAGCAGCTATGCCGCTACCCATGGTGCCTGTTCCGATGATCACCGCTTTACTCATATTTGATCCGTGCATTCTGAATGGAATAAATCGATTATTCCTTATTCATGCCTCTGTCGGCAAATTAAATTCTCGATACAATCATTTTTTGATTAAGGAGTTTAGATGCCGATTATTGAATCCATTCAAGTTGCTTCGGTGGCCGTACCGCTGGACAAAGTTACTTCATTTTCTACTCGTACAGTTTCCGAGCGTCACTATTGTTTAGTAAAAGTGCGCAGTAAGGAAGGAGTTGAAGGAATTGGCTTTTGTTATGTCGGCAGTGCGGGTGGTGATATTGCCAAAGTTGCTGTAGAGCAATTATTGGCCCCCAAACTGATTGGTCATAACAGTCATCGTAGCGAAGGTCTTTGGATGGAGATGTACAACGAGTCCATTCTTCAGGGTCGCACAGGCTCGGTAATGCGGGGTATTTCTATTTTAGATACGGCTCTTTGGGATTTAAATGCTCGTTCTGTCAATCTCCCTCTGCATCAATATTTGGGTTCAGTGGTGGATGATCGTGTTCCTGCTTATGCTAGCGGTGGCTACTATCTCGAGGGCAAGACTCCTGCCAAACTCGGTAAGGAGATGGAGTCCTACGTTAAACAAGGATTTAAAGCGGTGAAGATGAAAGTAGGGCGCTTGTCTCCATCTGAAGAAGAGGCTCGTGTTAAAGCTGCCCGTAAAGCGATTGGTAATGATGTATTGCTGACATTGGATGCTAATAACGCTTGGCGCGACTTACCAACCGCATTAGAGTATGTGCGCCGTTTTGAGGCCTATAACCCTTACTGGATCGAAGAACCTTTTTCACCAGATGCGATTGATTTGCACGCGGCGTTGGCGCGTCAAACAAAAATCAATGTTGCGACAGGTGAGATGGAGGCAGGTCGTTGGCGATTTAGGGAGCTTATTGATTCCGGTGGTGCTGCAATTTTGCAATCAGATGCCGCTGTTTGCGGTGGTATTACCGAATGGAGAAGAATTTCTGCTTATGCAGATTTAAAAGGTGTAATTGTTTGCCCTCACTGGTTTCATGATTTGCATGCGCCATTAGTTGCCGCTACGCCAAATGCACGCTTTGTTGAATTCTTTTTAGATGATCAAGTACTTAATTTCCGTAGGTTGATCAACAAGCAACTCACCTTTAAAAATGGCGACTTGATTTTGCATAAAACGCCTGGCTTAGGATTTGAGTTTGATGAAGTTGCGGTTAAGAAGTACGCGGGCAAAACTGCATGGAGCAAGATATCCTAACAAGATTCAATTTCCCTTTATCTCTTAAGTGAGGAATTAATAAAGCCCGCATTAGCGGGCTTTATTACATAAGCGATCGTAATTTCTTTCAAAGGAAAACTTTCTTATGAGATTCGTGGGTTGAGCTTGAAATGGGTAATTGTCTGAGTTACGAGAACTAATCCAAATCCAATAAATCCAACCCAATCTGCCTCGGTAGATGGGTAAGCTAGCGCAACGCCCGATACCACCATGATGACGCGCTCAAATATCTTGGTCTTTTCAATAAACCAACCTTGAAGACCGCCGGCTAGACATACGATTCCAATCACTGCAGTAAAAGAAACCCAGGCAATTTGCGTCCAGTCAGCTTGCTCCAGAGCATTGGTGGATCCCATCAATAGCAAACTCACTCCAGACTTGTCTAAAACGAACATAAATGGCACCAGAATGGCTGGAGCAACATACTTCCATGTTTGTAAGGTGGTCCTATAGGGATTGCCTTTGCAAATAGCAGCCGCAGCAAATGGTGAGAGCGCAGTTGGTGGTGATACTTCCGAGAGCACTGCGTAATAAAAGATAAACATATGAGCTGCAAAAGCAGGCACCCCTAAATTGATGAGTGCAGGCGCAGCAATTACTGCGCAAATAATGTATGAGGCTGTTACAGGAACTGCAAGACCCACTACCCAAACAACTAGCGCTGTAAAAATAGTCGTGAGCAGGAGTGAGCCTCCTGCATACTGGATCACAATTGAGCTAAATTTCAGACCAAGTCCAGTCAGGGTGACTGTACCAACGATAAGGCCCGCACCCGCGCAAGTTGCAGCGATGGCTAGGACGCCAGTAGATCCAGAGGCAAGGGCTTTAGTTAGGTTGGAGTTATATAACCCAGATAGGATTGGTTCCTTACCCTTAAACCAAGCCCAAGGAATGATTGCAGTATCTTCGCGCAACATACTCGAGAGGGCAGATACAACAGTCGCCCAAAACACCGACATGACTGGTGAGAAGCCCAACAACATAAATACCACAATGGAGATCAAGGAGAAGAAATGAAACCAATACTTCTTGGTAAGTTGCCAGGCAGTTTCGGTGGAAGAAAACTGAATGTTCTTCATGCCATATTTACGCACATCAATTTCCACCATGACAAACAAACCTAGATAAAAAAGAATGGTTGGAATGGTTGCCATCAGCAAAACATCTAAATAGGAAATCTTCAAAAAATCAGCGATCAAGAATGCAGCAGCACCTAATACTGGAGGGGAGATAATTGCTCCTAGCCCACCTGCTGCTAGCAGTCCTCCTGCAGCATTTTTTTCGTAACCAACTTTATCCAACATGGGCGCCGCTACCGAGCCTACAGTAACGGTGGTAGCCACGCCTGAGCCCGACGGACCGCCTAAGAGAAATGATGACATCACAATTGTTCTGCCAACCCCAGAGGACTTGCCGCCCATGGCTGCAAAAGAAAAATCAATAAAGAATTTGCCTGCACCAGTAAATTGTAAGAAGGCGCCAAAAATAGTGAAGAGAATAATCAGGGTTGCGGAGACATCCACAGCAGTGCCATAAATTCCCTCGAGAGTCATATACATATAGCCTACCAAGCGATCAAGACCATATCCCTTATGAGTCCAAGGTGCTGGTAAGTAATTGCCAAATAAGGCGTAAAGCAAGAACAGGACGGTAACTGTTACCAATACCATGCCATTGGTTCTGCGCACGCTCTCGAGAATGAGCAAGATTAAGCTGATGCCAACTATGACATCAGTTAAATTAGGGGCGGTGTTTCTATCCATAAAGTCATCGCCACCAGTCAGAATGTAATAAGCAATAGCTATGGAGCCCAGAGCAAAAAGTACATCCCAAAACATGAGACGATTTTTGAAGCGTGCAGCTATTGGAAAGCTTAAGAAAACCAGAAAAAGCACTAGGGCAACATGGATAACGCGAAGTTGCTGTGTAGGAACAATCGAGTAGGCGGCATATAAATGAAATAAAGACATGCCTACTGCAACGAGAGTGATGAATTTAGCTAATAGACCTTTGTAATCATTGGAGTCACCTTCCTCCTGTTTGATGAAGGCATCTAATTTTTCTTGGGTTTCGTTGTCGATAACGTTTTGATTCATGTCTCAACCTCTTATATTTATTTTTATGCGCTACTTAAATGCTAAAGGGGTGAGATTAACTCACCCCTTTATTTAATTTAAAACTCAATTTACTTTGACATTCTTTTCTTTGAAATACTTTAGCGCCCCCGGATGAAAATCAACTGGGGTTGACTTTGCTTTTTGATTTTCAAGGCTGACGTTCATGTATTCCTGATGGGTACGAACTAAATCCAGTTTGTTATCAAACATCGTTTTAACAATCTTGTAAGCTTGATCATCTGGCATATTGGCATTGACAACCAATATATTGGCAACCGCAGCTACCTTATTATCTTTTGCCATACCGCTATACATCGCCTTTGGAATCACCGCTGTGAAATAGAGATTGCCATACTTCTTATTCATGATGGGCACTTCATCAGATGTATCCACCATGACAATTTTCATTCCAGGGCTGTTAGCTAAGTCAGTCACCGCGGCGGTAGGAAGCCCACCCACCCAGAAAAATGCATCTATCTTGCGATCCTTGACAGCATTTACTGATTCGGCAACGCTGAGACGCTCACGCTTGACGTCCTTGTCTTTATCAAGGCCCGCAGCTTCCAATAAACGAAATGCCATCACTTCTGTTGCGCTACCAGGCGCTCCAGTGCTAATACGTTTACCCTTTAAGTCCTTCATGGTTTTGATACCAGTCGAATCTACGGTGACAACATGCATGAGGTTTGGGTAAAGAACAACCAAGGTCCGTAAATCCATCTTTTTGCCAGCGAACTTGCCTTCGCCAACTTGAGCATCTTTAGCAGCATCTGCCATTGAAAAACCTACATAAGGTTTTCCAGTGCCAATTAGGTTCAAGTTATCTACTGAGCCTCCAGTTACTTCTGCAGTGGCAGACATTCCTGGTACTTTGCTGGAAAGTACTGAAGCTAGACCACCACCCATGGGGTAATAAACCCCACCTGTTCCGCCGGTTGCAATAGAGATGTTTTGGGCACTGACGCTTGCACAAATAAAACTTAGTGATATGGCAATGAATTTAAGTAATTTCATTGTTGTCTCCTAGGAATTGTTTATTTTTATATTACAGACCAGGCATACTGAAGTTAATCTGTTGTAACTCGCTGAGTAGTTGAGCTTGTTGCTCAGCACTTAATTGCATTAGTGGTGGGCGAACTCTGAGCCACTCTGGGTCTTTACTGTAATGTGCTACAGCAGTTTTCATGCCTGCAATCATTTGATACTTTGCAAAAACTCCGCGTACTTGATCTAAGCTTGCTTGGCGATCATCAGCATTAGATTCTCTCCAATGAGCGGCAAGATCTGCGATTGCCTTCGGGTTCACATTGGCAGTAGCTGAAATGCAGCCCACGCCACCAGCACGTAAGGCACGCATTAAAAATACTTCGCTACCCGCATAAACACGGAAACCAGAAGGAGCGAGTAATTTAATGACGGATTCAGTGTAAGACCAATCGCCAGAGCTATCCTTCATGCCTACGACAGTTTTTGGATATTCTTTTGTTAAGCGCTCAAGCAATGAGAGGCTCAAATTAATCTTAGTTACTGGTGGAATGTTGTAGATATAGATCTGTAGTGCAGTGCTACCTATTTTTTGAATCACTTCAGAAAAATAAGCAAACAGACCATCATCAGAAACATCCTTATAGTAGAAAGGCGGCAACATAAGTACGCCCGCACATTTGTGATTGACTGCATGGCGTGTCATGTTGACGGTTGCATCAATAGAGGTGGCGCCTGTGCCTGGCATCATATGTTCTGGATTGAGACCGCCTTCAATTAATGCGGTTAAGGTACTCATTTTTTGTGGGGCAGACATTGAATTCGCTTCAGAATTCGTACCAAAGATTGCTTGCCCAACACCATTGGCTTCAAGCCATTGACACTGCTTTAAAAGCTTTGGAGCATCTGGGCTGCCGTCTGCCTTAAATGGTGTCAGTACAGGTGATAACACCGCAGGTAAGGTGGAAGGGTGCAGAGAAATCGTCATACTGGCTCCATTTAGTTATTTACTTCTGAAGGAAGTGGTTGTTGTTTAAAGAAGGCTTCTAAATTATCTACAGCTAAATTCGTCATGGCTATCCGTGTTTCCGAGGTAGCACTACCAATGTGGGGTGTTAACAATACATTATCAAGATTTAAAAAAGCGGCGTTTGGATTAGGTTCGTTTTCAAAAACATCCAATGCGGCGCCGGCAATTTTTTTATGTTGCAGTGCATCTAAAAGGGCGTTTTCATCTACGACGCTCCCTCGTGCAATATTGATTAAGTAGCCAGCTGGGCCCAATGCCTCTAAGACTTCACTATTTACGAGCTGATTAGTCTCGGCTGTAGCAGGGCAAGCTAAAAATAAGACATCACATGCTTTGGCTAAATCCTGAATATTTTGATAATAGGTATACGGTAAGGTTTTTTTATGTGGTCCCGAATACGCAATTTCAACCTTAAAGGGCTCTAAACGTTTTGCGAGATCTTGTCCAATACGACCCATACCTACAATACCAATGCGTTTCCCAGCAAGGGTGGTGGTCAGCTTAAAAGGAGCCTTAGACCAAGCGGCACTTTTAACGTACTCCTGCGCCTCAGGAAGCTTGCGTAGTAGGGCCAACATCATTCCTACTGCAAGCTCACAAACGGCATCGTTAAGAACACCAGGCGTATTGCTCGCCTTAATCCCATGTTCCTTTAGATAGTCCAAGGGAAGGTTATCGTAGCCAACCCCGCAGGTTGCTACCATCCGTATGCTTGGGATTTGTCTAAGAAGATCTTCTGGAAGCTTGAGGTTGGAGCGAATCAAAACCGCTTGAAAATTGCCAACAGGGGGAGCTGCGTGAATATCTAAATGGCGAGCAGGACTAAGGCGACGATCAATCTCTGCCTGCATAATTTCAGGGAAATGGCCGACCTGCAGCACCGAATTGACGGGGATCATGTCTCACTAACTTTTTTATTGGAATAATGGCCTCATTGTAAGAGGATTTTTAAGAAAAAGTCCGCAGCCCTTTAGGAGAAATGCATGTTATTTACCCCAGCCGAAACGAAGGTGGTCATTGTCGGGGGCGGCACTATGGGCGCAGATGTTGCGGCGGTATGTGCTCGCGGCGGTTGCGCGGTACAAGTGGTTGAACCAACAACAGAACGACGTGCGCTATTGCCCGATTACTTCGCCAATACGATGGCTGAACTTGGTTATGAGCACCGTGTTCATCTTCTTAGTGTTGCAGGAACGCTTGAAGAAGTAGATTGGTCTGATATCGATTTAGTAATTGAGTGCGTCCCAGAGCGCTTGGATATCAAGCGAGAGTTATTTGCCAAGCTGGAGAAGTATGCAAAGCCGGAAGCGGTATTGGCGAGCAATAGTACAAGTTTTCCTATCAGTGAGATTGCAAGCGGATTAAAGACAGCAGCCAGAATGATTGGTTTGCATTTCTTTATGCCTGCCCATTTAGTGCCTTGTGTGGAAGTTGTTTATGGTGAAAAGACTTCACCAATGGTTGGTGAAAGTCTTTCACGTTTGATGACAGCGTGTGGCATGGTGCCAGTCACCGTCAAAAAAGATCTTCCTGGATTCTTGGCGAATCGATTGCAGCATGCGCTTTCGCGTGAGGCCTTTGCTATGGTTGATGCGGGTATATGCACTCCTGAAGATATTGATAAGGCAGTGCGGTTTGGATTTGGCTTTCGTTATATAGCGGCAGGGCCAGCGATGCAAAGAGATCATGCTGGTCTAGAAGTGCACGGCGCTGGTGGGGCAACTATTTATCCCACATTAAATAATTCTCCGACAATAGCGAAATGCCTAAGTGATCGCATTGCAAGTGGTAAGTTTGGTATGAAGACTGGCGAGGGATTTTTTACTTGGACTGCTGAGTCAATAAAAGCAGAACGAGAGCGCTACCAAGAAGCATTGCGTGCTGGATTAAAAATTATCCAGAAAGATTTACCAAAAATTAAATAGCAAGTGAACAGTTAAGTTTTAAGTTGGTATATCTAGGGGGCTTAAGAAATATCTTTTAGATGAAGCTTGCTAAGGTGTGGAGCAAGGCGATGCGTTATTAATACGACGACAATCGTTGCTACTCCACCAAAGACAATTGATGGCACCAAACCCATTAAGCTAGCCGCAATACCAGATTCGAGAGCGCCCAACTCATTCGATGAGCCGATAAAGATTCCATTGATGGCGCTAATTCTGCCGCGCATATGATCTGGGGTCGTCAGTTGCATGATGCTTCCTCGAATCACGACAGATACAGTATCAAAAAATCCAGATGCAAACAGGAAGAAGGCACATAGCCACAAATTGCTAGAAATTCCGAAGGCGATAATAGCTGCCCCAAATCCTGCAACGGAAAGGAGAAGATGTCTTCCCGAATTGGTTAGGATGGGATGGCGAGCTAGGTACATTCCTGTTATCACCGCTCCTGCCGCGGGTGCAGCGCGCAATATTCCTAAAGTTTCTGGTCCCGCATCGAGCACCTCTTTAACAAATGCTGGAAGAATAGAAACTGCACCACCAAAGAGAACGGCAAACATATCAAGTGCCATGATCCCTAAGATCAATTCATGTTTTCTGACGTAATGAAAGCCTTCTAAAAAGCTTTTCAAGAATTGGTGAGGTAAGCCACTATTTTTTTCTTGTGCGGCAGTAATAAAGGTAATCCCATATAAGCCAATCGCCCCACATAAAGCGGCAAGCAAGTAAGTCCACTCCAATCCCGCAAAGCCGATCATGAGTCCACCCAATCCAGGCCCTGCCACGACGCAAATTTGAAAAGCAGAAGTTGCATATGCTGTGTAGCGTGGAAGTTGATCTCTTGGGATGATTTGCCCAAAAAGCGCTTGATAGGATGGTCTTAGTAAAGCACGACCGACGCCAATAAAAGCTACCGCAGTGTAGATCAGTGGCACTGGAGGGGAAATCCAGTCTAGTGCGATAACTGTTAAAAACAAGCCTACTGCAATATGTATGAGACAGGCAATTGCAGCTATCCATTTTCGAGAGTAATGATCAACTGCATGACCAGCATATAGGGCTAATACAAAGTAGGGAACTAGCTCTGCAAGACCAATTAAGCCTAGAGAAACAACGCTATTGGTGATCTCGTAAAGATGCCAACCTACCGCAACCATCGTAATTTGATAGCTCAGCGTTGCGCCAATGCGATAGATCAGTAGAGTTCTAAAAGATTTGCCAGGATTCATGAATTTCTTTTAGTGTAAGGGAGAAGCTGCTTTATCCTTGAGGTATGAAAAAAATTATCCGTGTTTGGGATTTGCCGATCCGTCTCTTTCATTGGCTACTAGTCTTTTGTATAGCTGGAAGTTTCATCACCATCAATATGGGTGATGAATTTGTTCAATGGCACGCCTACTGTGGCTACAGTATTTTGGTCTTGCTGATTTTCAGAATTGTCTGGGGCTTTATTGGCTCTAGGCATGCGCGTTTTGCTTCATTTTTCCCCAACAAAGAAGCGATTCTCAATTACTTGAATGGAACCTCCCCCCGTGTTCTTGGGCATAACCCCTTGGGAGCACTATCTGTTTTTGCTTTACTTTTTGTCTTATGTGTCCAAGTGATTACTGGCTTATTTGTGGATGATGAGGTGTCATTCCAGGGGCCTTTAGCGAAATATGTGTCTGATTCAGTTGGCTCGTTTTTATCTGAAATTCATGAGGGTAACCAGGTAGTGATTCTGACCCTTATTACGATTCATATCGCGGCGATTTGGTATTACAAAAAATTTAAGGGTGAAAACTTAATCAAGCCCATGATCAGTGGCGATAAAGAAATTGACCCAAGTGAGGAGGCAAATTATTTGCCTAATGACTTGGGTCAAGCCTCCAAGGATGGAGTGTTACAACGGGGTCTTGCGCTTTTGCTATTGAGTTTAATTGCAGTAGCGGTAGGTTATTTGATTAGCAAGTAATTATTTTTTCTTGAAATCATCATGACAACCTTTGCAAGTTGCACCTGCCGCACCAAATGACTTCTTGATACTTTCTAGATCGCCGGACTGAGCGGCTTTATTGAGATCTGCAACGGCTAACTGCATTTTTTCTGAAGCGGCTTTAAATTTAGCGTTGTCGGACCAAACATCTGATTGCGCTTTTCCACCTTCAGTGCCCGGACCAAAAGCCTGCCATGGGAGTGTGGACATCATTGCAACAATTGCGGCATTCTTGGCGACTTCATCTTTGTTGTAAGGGGCTTCGCCCTTAACAACAGCACCAATTTTTCCAAAAGAATTGGCCATTACCGTAAATGCGCTCTGACGGTATTTAATGGCATCTTCTGGTTTTTGAAATTGCGCCAATGCTACTCCTGCGCTAATCGTTAAAACACTGGCCGTACTGATAGATAAAATTTTCTGCAGTTTCATGGAAATCCCCTTGAGATCAATTGGTTGATGGAAGTCACATAGCGTTTGGTCAGCATACTCCAGAAGGAATGAGAATGCACAACTAGTTTAAAAAAGCATTTGCAGTGGGTAGGTGATCAGGTAGATGACCCCTTTAAAAAAAGCCATTAAGGGCTCCATCCAAAGATTGCCAATGACACCTGTAAATACCAAGCCAAGGACGATAAAAAATCCCCATGGCTCAATTTTTCCGAAGGCAATGGATTGGCGTGGGGGTAATAAGCTGGAGAGAATGCGGCCTCCATCTAGTGGAGGTAGTGGGAACAGGTTAAACACTAACAAGCCCAGATTCCAAAGGATACCGGCTTGAGCCATGGAGGTGAAAAACTTCTCATTGATGCCAAAGCCCAAGAGCGTTATCAAGAATATCGCCCAAATAAGCGCTTGTATGAAATTAGAACCAGGGCCTGCTAAGGCCACCCAAATGGAGTCGATCCTCGGATTTCTGAGGCGTCCAAAATTAACCGGTACTGGTTTGGCGTACCCCACTAAAAAGGGTGATCCAGTCAGTAAGAGTACTAGGGGAATCAGAATGGTGCCCACAGGATCTATGTGTTTCGCTGGGTTTAGGCTTACCCGCCCCAGCATGTAGGCAGTGTTATCCCCAAATTTACGGGCAGCATAACCATGGGCTGCCTCATGGATGGTGATGGCAAAAATCAAGGGAATCGCATTAATGGCGACGGCTTGGATAGAATAGTCGGTAATCATGGCAATATGATATCCATAGGAGCTCAAAGTGACAGACGAAAAGAAACCTGAATCAAAAAACCCGATTAAAGCCGCAATTGCTAAGCCTCCAGCCCGTCCACCTGCTCCAAAAGGACCTCCTGGCCCAGCAGGAAGGCCTCAGGCAGGCTTTGGCGGGGGAAAAGGTATGATGCGTAAGGCTGGTCGCGGTCGATAGTGGATAATTACACTATTCATTAATGTGTTTACAGAGGATTTAGCATGAACGAATGGCATAACGAATCTAAAGAAGAAGTTAATAAAAAGATCATCACTCTGATCATCATGTTGGCAGCTGCCACCAGCTTGGCTATTTTGTTCGCATTGGTTGCGGCTCATACAGGTTACGTATTCGGTTAATCAGTATCAATGACTAGCCATCGCCAACCTGCAGTATTTGCTGGCCATGGCAGTCCGATGTATGCCATAGAGCCTAATCGCTATACCGCGGCATGGACGGCTCTTGGAAAGTCATTAAAGCGTCCTGACGCTGTCCTAGTAATTTCTGCGCATTGGGTAACTCGAGGAACTTGGGTTACTGCAATGAAAAATCCAAAAACTATTCACGATTTTGGCGGCTTTCCTCAGGCGCTATTTGATATTCAATATCCAGCGCCAGGAAGCCCTGCTTTAGCTGATCGCGTTCAAGAGTTATTGAGCGTCCCCGTAGTGCTCGAAGAAAATGAGTGGGGCATCGATCATGGGGCTTGGTCGATTCTGAAATATATCTACCCCAATGCTGATGTACCAGTAGTGCAGTTAAGTCTGGATGGCTCAATGTCTGCAAGGGAGCATTACGAGTTAGCCAAACAACTTCGCCCTTTACGAGATGAAAATATATTGATTTTGTCTAGCGGTAATATCGTTCATAACTTGCGCACTATTCATTGGCAAGATGGGGCAGAGCCGTATCCTTGGGCAAAAGACTTCAATGAATTTTTTGCCTCTGAAATTCATGCAAATCATCATGATCAGCTGATTGATTGGGGGCGCTATGGTGAAGCAGCTCATTTATCAATTCCAACTGCAGAGCACTATTGGCCCGCTTTATACACTTTGGCTTTACAGCAAGAAGATGAGCGCGCCAAAGTATTTATTGATGGAATTGAAATGAGTTCAATCAGCATGCTGGGTTTTTCCATTCAATAAAGAGCGGACTATGTGGGTATCTATCCTTGCAATCTTCTTTGGCGCAGGTCTAGGGGCTTTGCTAAGAGCGGGATTTAATTTCTTAACTGTGGGTTTTGCTTCAGTTATTCCTATGGGAACTCTGATTTCAAATTTGGTGGGCGGCTACCTAGTAGGACTTGCTGTTGCGTTTTTTGGAAATAATCCGCAGCTGTCACCAGAATGGCGCTTGTTGGTAGTGACTGGCTTCTTAGGGGGTCTTACCACTTTCTCTAGTTTTTCTGCTGAGGTGGTTGGTTTTATTCAGCGTGGAGAGTTTACTTGGGCGTTGGGTACTGCTTTGTTGCACCTGATTGGCTCACTTGTACTTACTTTCCTGGGTATTTTGACTTATCAAGCGCTCAAATAAAATTAGGGGCTTAGAGCCCCTAATGTTCTTGTCGATTTACATCTTTACTCTGGTTTGATATTCGCGGTTTTTACAACCGCACTCCACTTGGCGGCCTCGGCTTTAATGAGGGCGGCAAACTCGGCAGGACTCCCTCCGCCTATCTCATTACCTTGCGAGAGCATCAACTCTCTTAACTGAGGATCTTTGAGGGCTTCATTGGCTGCGGCATTTAATTTATCAATAATTGGTTTTGGTGTTCCTTTGGGGGCAATCAACCCTTGCCAATTTAATACTTCGACTTTTGGATAGCCTGCTTCAGCGAATGTGGGTACATTGGGTAATAAAGGAGAGCGCTTCTTGCTGGTTATGGCAATGGGGCGCAACTTATCAGCTTTAATGCTGGGCATTGCTGAATACATTTGATCGAACATCATGGTGACATTGCCTGCCATGAGATCAGTTAATCCAGCTGACCCACTCTTATAGGGCACGTGAATCATATCGATGCCAGCATTTTGTTTGAATAATTCTGCTGATAATTGATGGCTACCACCTATGCCGCCTGAAGAGAAGGTAAGTACACCAGGCTTCGCTTTAGCTGCAGCAACGATATCTTGGACCGTTTTATATGGTGAGTTTGGGTTAACTACTAAAACTAAAGGACCCTTTTCTATCAATATGATGGGGGTTAAATCAGTCTCAGGGTCGTAACGCAAATTTCCGAATAATGTTTTATTAACGGCCATGGGTGCGAAGTTACCCATTCCGATGGTGTATCCATCTGGAGCGGCTCTAGCAATAAATTCAGTACCTATATTGCCGCCAGCCCCTGGCTTATTGTCGACAATGATAGGTTGCTTGAGAATGACACTCATCTTTTGGGCAATCTGACGACTACGAGAATCTGAACCACCTCCAGCGCCGTATGGCACGATGAAATTAATGGGTTTATTTGGGTAATTGCTTTGTGCAAATGACGCACCACTAAAAATGGATAGCAGGCCAATTACGCAGATGGAGAAGTTTTGAAGAATACGCATATAGAGTCCGTGGTATTTCGTGAAGCGATTAGATCAATCCAAGGCCGCCCAATAAACCGCCAATGGCAATGAGATAGAGTGGGTGCCAACGTGTAAACAATGTAAATCCAATGGTTGCTATGGTCAAGACATAGGCGGCTATGCTGTGATTAATTTGGATGGCAATTTGCCATGCAGAAGCAAGTACGAGACCTATTGCTAAGGCAGCCGCAGCATATTGAATAGATTTTTTGGTGATGGGATCTTTGATGCCCAAGATCAGTTTTTGTAAAAAATAAATCAGGATAGAGGAGGGCCATGCTATGGCTAGCGTAGCCAGAAAAGCTCCTGGTATGCCAAAAATATGCCAACCTAATAAGGTGACCGTCATAAAGTTAGGGCCTGGCGCTGCTTGAGCGATTGCAAAGTAATCTGAAAAAGTTTGCAGATCAATCCAGTGTTCTTGATAAACCGCTAGGTTCAATAATTCAGGTAGTAAAGCGTTTACACCACCAAAAGCGACCAGCGAAAAGGCTGATAGTTTTAGGAAGACACTTAAAAGCATAGCCATTAACGAAGTGCTTTCTTACGGGCCAAGAAAAGTGCCAAGGGTAAAACTGCAAGTACCACCCAACCTAATCCAAGATGAAAGTACGTTACAGCGCAAAAAGTAATAACAACCACAAGGAGCATTAGCGGAAAGCGGAACTCATCGCGCAGCATCTTGAAACCGGTGGAGGCGATGAGACCGACACCTACTGCAGAGATGCCTCGTAGTAGCCCTTTTACTGTGTCTAGGTAACTAAAGTGCTGATAGAGCATAGCCAGTATCAACACAACCGCAATCGGCCCGATAGTCAAACCAAGTACCGCCGCAAGTGCTCCCCTTGCTCCTGCAAATCGTGAGCCAACGCAAACGGCTAGGTTCACAATATTGGGGCCTGGAACGATTTGGCAAATTCCTAGGATGGAACTAAATTCCTCAGAAGTGAGAATTTTGTCTCGCTCTACTAGAGTTCTTCTAGCCCAAGGAAGAACTCCGCCAAAACCGGACATCCCAATCTTGCTAAAGCTAATAAAGAGTTGTGTAGGTGTCAGACTATTCACGAATAGAGCTTTTGGCTGAAGTTTATTGAGGCTTAAAGGGATGTGGCAGAGGTTTATTTTCAAGCCATGCTTCTAATGTCTCAGTAATTCCTTTTGAGAAAGCTTCAAAAATAGGTTCAGCAATAAATCCGAGATGGGGTGTGACTAATAGGTTGGGAGTATTGCGGAGTGCGTCATTTTCAGGGAGCGGTTCAATATCAAAGACATCTACTGCAGCTTGCCCAGGCCTACCTGCAGCTAATGCTTTCTGAAGATCGGGCATATTAATAAGGGCTGCGCGGGAGGTGTTCACAAGGATCGAGTCAGGGCGCATAAGGGCCAATTGATCTGCGCTAATTAAACCTTTTGTTCCAGGGCCAGCCACTAAGTGCATGGATACAACTTTGGAGGTTTTCAGAAGCTCATCTAAGCTTACTGCTTTAGCATTTTCTGCGGCAGCTCGCTCTGGTGTCATGCGTGGACTCCAAGCTACTACTTCCATGCCAAATGCTGCGCCAACGCGCGCTACGCGACTACCAATTGCGCCAAGACCCATAATGCCCAAGCGTTCACCCGAAAGCATTGGTAGCAGAGACATTGCATCACGCCAACCACCAGAGGCAATCAATTTGTTTTCTTCTACGAGTCGCTTGGAGGCACCCAGAATCAAAGCCCAGGTTAATTCTGCGGTGGTTTCTTTGGATGGACCGCCGGGTGTGCATGCCATTGGAATATTTCTGGAAACTAAAGCAGCTGCCTCCAAGGTGACGTTACGTTCACCAGTAAACATCAAGAACTTTAGCTTTGGTAAGCGAGCGATCATCGCTTCATTGAATGGGGAGCGATCTCTAACAATGGCAATAGCATCGGCATCTTTTACAGCCTCAAATAAAGCTTCATCTCGCAGGGGCTCATGATGAAACGTAAGATTCGCTTGCTGGTCTAACTTGTCCCAATTAGAAAAGCGACGTAGAGCGCGCTCGTAGTCTCCGAGTACAACGATGTTTGGTAATGAGGCCATAAAAAAGCTTTCGGTTGAGATTAGTCTGGAGTGCAAAGGCTCAGAATTTGTTTGAGGTCTTGCGCTTGGCCTAATTTCCACAAAGCAGAAATTAGTTGACGAGTTTTTTCTTTGCCAATAATTGGTTCAGCCAAACTAGTGAACTTTTGCTCTAAGTTGGCGTCACTCATTGGGTTTTCTACAGAGCCAATCGCATTCTTCACAAAAATGTGCACTTCTTTGCCGTCTTTCAAGAATGCTTTGACGTCAACAGAAGCTTCACTAATGGAGGTATCAGTGGTGGCATTCACTTTAGCGCGCAGAGCGACAACGTCAGGACGGTTGACGATGTCATCCGCATATTCCCCTTCGCCTGCTTGGCCAAAAATTAAACCTACGGCACAGCCGTGATAAACGCTGAACTTACCTTCTAGCCCATCTTTAGGCGTTTTTTTGCCAGTTAATTCCAAGACCAATGGGTGTACGCGCAATTCAATACGCTCAACATCTTCTGCTTTAACGCCTTGGGCGCGTAATTGCGCACAAGCATCAATGGCTGGATGAATCACAATGCCACAAGCAAAAGGCTTATATGTATTTAAGGAAATCTCAAAAGACTTTCCTAGGGCACGATCAATCTCAGTCCAATCACACTTAGTAGATACGGTTTGCATATATCCGCGACCAGCTTCAAGCGCTTTAGGGCTAGCAGTAAATCCATGCTTTGCGAGCAAAGCAGAAAGTTGTCCTGCTCGTGCAGCACCACCCGGATGAAATGGTTTTGTCATGGTGCCGAATTGCTCACGCATACCAACTGGTTGCGATGCTGCAATACCAAGAGCCATAGTAGTTTTCTGAAGGTCTAGACCCATTAAGCGAGAGCATGCAGCGGCAGAGCCAAGCATACCTGTGGAGCCAGTAATATGCCAGCCACGATGGTAATGATCTGGGTACATTGCATTACCAACTCGGCAAGCTACATCAATTCCAAGAATTAAAGAGTCAATCATTTGACGTCCATTCGCGTTGATATGTTCGCCAAGAGCCAAGATGGCTGAAGCAACAGGACCTGCTGGGTGGATCACTGTTTTGAGATGAGTGTCATCAAAGTCGAAAGTGTGGGAGCTAATGCCGTTAATCAATGCCGCGCCACCCATGTCCACTTTATCTTTGCGCCCTAAAATACTAGCTTGTGGAGCTGGTTGAAATTCACGAATGGCGGCCAATGAAGATTCAACACTTTCATGATTGGCGGCGCCGATAGCGCAACCAAGCCAATTTAAAAATGTACGATGAGCTTCATGCTCAACTTCTGGAGTCCAACCCTGGCTTGGGTGTGCATTTACGAACTCAGCCAAAATTTTAGTAACTGGCGGAGCATTTAGATCAGCTGCTGCGGCGATAGCGTGGGACATATTTGAGTTCCTATAAATTGATTTAGATAATTTTTGGATAGATAAGTGAATGAGAAGTTATTCAATTTCGATATTGCGGTCTTTGGCTACTTTTGCCCAGCGTGCAATATCTTCTTTGATGTAATTGGTAAATTGCGCAGGCGTCATGGGCATTAATGTCATAGCCTCGCTTGTCATTTTTTCCGAGAAGTCTGGCAAAGCGAGCACCTTATTTAATTCTGCATTGAGTTTTGTGACAATCGCAGGCGGTAGATTAGCGGGGCCTACTAAGCCGTACCATTGTTGACCATCAAAACCGTTGTAACCCAACTCCTTAAAGGTTGGAATATTGGGCGCAGCTGAACTACGCTTAGATCCGGTAACGGCAAGTCCACGAACCCGATTGGTGGAGATGTAAGGGAGCGCGGCAAACAAGGTGGGGAACATAGCTTGAGTTTGACCCGCTAAGAGATCAGTATATGCAGGACCAACACCTCGGTAAGGTACGTGCACCATAAAGATTCCGGCGGCTAATTTGAGTTGCTCCATACCTAGGTGGGTAAGAGTCCCTGGCCCTGCGGAACCATAGCTTAATTTAGCCGGGTTCTTTTTTGCATAATCCACAAACTCTTTAAAGTTCTTGATGGGTAATTCGGGATTAATGATTAGGACATTCGGCGTGGCGCCTATCATACCGATTGGTGTGAAATCCTTGATCGCGTCATAGGGCAATTTGCGTACCGCAGGATTGGTTCCATGTGTACCTACATAGGCAATCATCAGGGTGTAGCCATCTGCTGGTGCTTTAGCGGTTGCTTGTGAGGCTATAGATCCACCACCACCGCCCATATTTTCTACAACGACCGTTTGGCCGATGGAGCGAGAAAGTTTTTCTGCTACTGCACGCGCAATATTATCTAAGCCACCTCCAGCGGCGACAGGTGCAATAAGTTTGATAGGTTTAACAGGATATGCTGGTCCGGCACTTTGTGCCTGAGCATTGAGCTGGATTGCCATTCCCAGAAATGCAAATAGAAAGAATGACAAAAAAATCGGCTTTTGCCGATTAATCGATGTAGACATGTCTCGAGTCCGAATTATTGTTATTTATTAGTTTGATACAGCTTGGTAATTTTACTATTTATGTGCTCAACCCATATCAGGATGTGCTCGCTTTAAGTTTTTTACGGATAGAGCGCTCTACTGGGATCGAGTCGAGATTGGGCTCGAGCGCCTCGCGCTCATCAAAGACAAAGCAACTACCTTGGTAGTGGGCAGAGCCAACCTCTTCGAAATACTTCAGAATCCCGCCCTCAAGCTGGTAGCTGTGTTCCATGCCTATTTCTCGCATATAAAGGCCGGATTTTTCGCAGCGAATGCCGCCAGTGCAGAAGCTAACGAGTGTTTTATCTGCTAATTCGTCTTTGTGTGCTGAAATCGCTGCAGGAAACTCGGTGAACTTTTCAATATTGAAATGCAAAGCATTCTCAAAGGTTCCGTAGTCAACCTCAAAAGCATTTCGTGTGTCTACCATAACGACTGGACGTCCAAGATCGTCGGTTCCGCGATCTAGCCATTCTTGTAATTTCTTGGGGCTAATGAAATTTGCTCGACCCTTCTCTGGTTGAATGGTCGGATGATTCATGCGGATGATTTCATTTTTCAGTTTGACCAACATCTTTTTGAAAGGCTGATCTTCTGACCAGCTTTCCTTGGCTGTTAGTGGTGCAAACCGAGGATCGGTGCGTAACCAATTTAAAAAACCACGTAGTTCATCCGCTCTGCCTGCAAGGAACATGTTGATGCCCTCGGCAGTTAATAAGATTGTGCCCTTCAAGTGGCGAGCATTGCATTCATCTAGTATCTTGGCGCGCAGTTCTGGCAAGCCATCTAGGCTAACAAATAAATAGGCGGCAATATTCAGGATTGACTTCATTTTTCTCTCGCTTGGCTACCTTTGCATTATCGAGCAAATAGGCTACAGGGGTGTTAACCTTAAGGTCTTATTTATAGGAGACAAACCCATGCTGGATTTAATAAAATCGGCCAAAAGAGCCTTTAAAAACATCATATTAGGTTCACTTATAGTCTTTGGCCTGAGTGGATTTGTACTAGCTCAAACTGCAGGAGTGGGCACCTGGCCCACCCAAAAACCAATCCGTTTGATTGCTGTATTCCCGCCAGGTGGCTCAGTTGATCAGGTAGCACGGGTTTTGGCTCCCGCTTTACAGGCTGAGTTAAAGCAAAACGTGATTGTTGAAAATATTGGGGGTGCATCAGGCGTTATTGGCACTTCGGCTATGACTCGATCTGATCCTGATGGTTATACCTTTGCGGTGGTATTTGACACCCATGGCGTTAATCCGAGTCTGAAAGACAAGCTTCCCTATGACTCCATCAAAGATATTGCGCCTGTGATTTTGGTGGGCACATCACCAATGGTTTTAGTTGCCAGCAAGAAGTCTGGCATTACTAGTTTTAAGCAACTAGTTGATCTCTCAAAGACTGGTAAACAGTTTAGCTACGGCTCAATCGGTATTGGTAGTTTGGGGCATTTGGCAATGGCTCGTCTTGCAAAACAAGCAGGCTTTGATTGGAACCATATTCCTTATCGTGGCGGCGGTCCTTTGATGCAAGATGCATTAGGCGGTCAAGTTGAATTAGCAGTTGGCTCAGAGTTTTTAGTAAAGCCGCATATTGATAGTGGGGGCGTAATTCCATTGGTGATTACTACAGCCAAGAGATCACCTTCATTGCCTAAGGTGCCGACTATTTCAGAGAGTGGTTTTCCTGGGTTTAGTGCGCCAGCTTGGTGGGCAGTAGTGGCGCCAGGTAAAACACCTCCAGCGATCGTTGACTCAATGAACAAAGCTTTGAATAAAGCATTGAAGACTCCCGCTGTTGCCGAAAAGTTCAAGGCTCAAGGTATTGAGATTGTGGGCGGTACGCCTGATGCGGCTCGCGAATTTATTGGCAAGCAAATTGGCATCTGGGGCAAGTTCGTCATTGAAAACAATATTAAAGAAACTGCTCAGTAAGAAGTATTTATAAAAGGTATCTATGTCAGAACGTTTAATACCATACCAGCCAATGGATTTGGCTGAGCCAGCTGAGTTGGTGGCCGCTATTCGCAAACGACGCGGCGGTCAGTTTATTAATTTGGATCGTATGCTTTTGCATAGCGTTCCTATTGCGGAGGGTTGGAATCATTTCATTGGTGAGATTCGTAATAACCTTTCTTTAGATCCTAAGCTACGTGAGTTAGCCATGTGCGGGGTAGCAGTATTAAATGGCGCTGAGTATGAATTTTTTCACCATGCACCTCCTTTTAAGAAAGCGGGCGGTACAGAAGAGCAAGTTCAAGGTATACGTCTTATTGGGCAGCCGAATTTTCCAAAAGAGTTGTATTCCCCTGTAGAAAACGACGCTGCTGAGTTAACCTTTCAGATGACTCGCAACATCAAAGTGGATCCTGAGCTAATGAAGCGTTTGCAAAAATCCTTGGGAAGTACTGATACGGTAGAACTGGTGACGGTGATTGCCGCTTACAACATGGTATCTCGCTTTTTGATTGCATTAGATGTTCATCCTGAAGAACATCCACCAGTCTAAAAAGGAAAGATTTATATCAATATGATCCGCAACATCCAAACGATTATTCCTGGAATCGCTACATCTGATGGCGCAGGTGTGAAGTTGCGACGCAGTCTTGGTGGGCAGAATCAAGTCAGGCTAGATCCTTTCTTGATGCTAGATGAGTTTTCCTCCAATGATCCGAATGACTATGTAGCTGGCTTTCCAGCACATCCACATCGGGGTTTTGAGACGGTGACCTATATGTTGGAAGGGCATATGTTGCATGAAGATCATTTAGGCAATCAAGGGCACTTAAAGACTGGTGGCGTTCAATGGATGACGGCAGGGCGCGGCATTATTCACTCTGAGATGCCACAGCAGGTTAGCGGTGCTATGCGCGGCTTTCAATTGTGGATTAACCTGCCGGCCAAGGAAAAGATGAAAGCGGCAGGGTACAAAGATATTCAAGTAGACGAGATTCCCAAGCTTGCTCTAGAAAACGGCGGTGCAGTAAAGGTGATCGCGGGCGCATTCATTCAAAACGGTAAAGATGTTCAAGGCCCCATTCAGGGTATTACTACATCGCCATTATTTTTGGATGTGCACTTACCTTCTGGCGCTGAATTTGAACACCGCATTCCAAAAGAGCTCAATGCGTTTGTCTATGTATACGAGGGTGAGTTAGAGATTGGTGCACCCTCGAGGTCAGTTCCAAAGCAGGCTGCCATTGTTCTTGGTGATGGCGATCGCTTTAAAGCGAAAGCAGGGTCTGTTGGTGCTCAATTTATTGTTTTGGCGGCTTTACCTCTGCATGAGCCAATTGTTCAATATGGTCCCTTCGTTATGAATACGCGTGCTGAGATTGAGCAAGCAATTGATGATTATCAAAATAATCGCTTTGTGGTTTCCTAGGTGACTCAGTCAACAAACCTTCAATGGGAAGATGGTGGTCAAACTCATAGTGCTAAATGGCATTCTGAAAATGGTATCGCACCACATAAGAGGATTCAGATTGTTGACGATACTCTGACCGCCGATCTTGCATATCGCCTTGCCTGTGAAGGCACAGCGATGCTTTATAAGGGCGACTTTCAGAATGCTCGACAACTCTTGCAAGCATTGGTTCGCAGAGTAGATAGGCCTTCTAAAAAATCCACTAGGGTAAATAAAGTTGCAAAAGAAAAATCGAAGAGTCCATTAGATAGGTTCAACCTACATCGCCTTGCTCAATCACAACGTGCACGCATCTTGGGGATGGTATTAATTCTTATAAACGCTGATCACAGCATTTCTTTGAGGCGTGCACCTGATGTAGCCCAAGCTTGTGCAGAGGCTTATGGTGAGCAGTCCTCGCCATATGTTATCTCCTTACGTGAATTGCTCGGTGTGATTAGTGCGCATGAGTGGCGTAAGAAGGGTGTGCCAATTTTGGCGAGAGATGAGGAAGAGATTCGTATTCATCCTCACTATGGAGTGTTTTCACCGATTCGCGGGGAGTATATAGAGCTTGTTCTTAAAGCTCCGCTCCCAGCTTTAATAAAGCAAAATTCAATTGCGTTTGATATTGGCACAGGAACTGGGGTGCTAGCAGTGGTACTAGCTATGCGTGGTATCCAAGAAATTATCGCCACTGATTTAAATGAGCGTGCAATAGCTTGTGCGCTAGAGAATGTTAACCGTCTCCAGCTAAATTCTCATGTGAAAGTGACAAAGATTGATTTGTTTCCAGAAGGTAAGGCTACGCTGGTAATTTGCAACCCCCCTTGGTTGCCTGCTAGGCCGAGCTCTTCTCTAGAGCACGCGGTGTATGACCCTGATAGTCAGATGCTCAAAGGATTTTTGGGTGGATTAAAAGAACATCTACTGCCTGATGGTGAGGGTTGGTTAATTCTTTCGGATTTGGCCGAACACATGGGTTTAAGAACGAGAGAAGAGCTTCTGAGTTGGATTGAGCAAGCTGGCTTAAAAGTCAACTCACGTTTGGATACTAAGCCAACACACCAGAAAGCATTTGATAAGACAGATGCATTGTACGAAGCGCGATCTAAGGAGATCACATCATTATGGCGATTGCGTCCTCAAATATCCTAGAATTATGTCTTTGAACTTTTAAAGTCTCGCATGCTCACACAAGTTTTGACGGCTTTACAAAATCAGGATCTTTTGAGGGCTCAGTTCTTACTGAAAGAAATCCTTGCTTCCTCTCCAAATAATCTAGATGCTATGCATTTGATGGGGATAGTTTGTGGGATGATGGGAAGACCAAATGAAGCCTTGCCGTTTTTCGAGCAGTGTTTGCAGATAAATCCACAAGATGCGATGTTGCGTTTTAATTTGGCAAAAGCACTTTCTTCATTGCAAAGAGATGGTGATGCTCTTGAACATCATCAGCAAGCAGCAAAATTGGATCCATCTAACCAGGATATTTGGCTTAATTACGGCAGAAGCTTGGATAATCTGAGAAAGCGCAAAGAAGCTTTGGCTTGTTATGAGAAAGCTGTATCGCTCAAGCCAGATCTGATGGAGGGTTGGTTTAATAAGGGCAAGATTCTTGGGGAATTGAAATGCTACGACGAGGCATTAAATTCTTATATGAGGGCATATCAACTCCGACCCACAGAACCCTTCTTGCTCGGAATTATCTTGCATTACAAGATGTTGATATGTGATTGGGCTGATTTGGATGGCCTATATGAACACATACAACAAAATTTGAGAAACGGCCTAAAAATTGTTGAGCCTTTTGGCTTTCAGGGAATATCACATTCGGAAAGCGATCTTTTATTAGCAGCAAAAATTTTTGCTAATGAACGCTATCCTTTGCGCCAAGCTGGTCCAATTTTAGCTAAACCAATCAGAAAAAAAATAAGAGCGGCTTATTTGTGCGGGGAGTTTAGAGACCAAGCCACTTCTGTGCTTATGACTGGTGTTTATGAATCTCACGACAAAGAAAAATTCGAAATTTTTGCTTTAGATAACGGATGGAATGATGGGAGTGTATTGCGCAATAGGATGGAACAGGCTTTTCAAGAAATGATTGATATCAGCTCTCTATCGGACGAAGCTGTTGCGGAGTTAATAAAAAATCTTGATATAGATATATTAGTGAATTTAAATGGTTATTTTGGGGAGGCTCGTCCAAATGTATTTGCTCGGCATCCAGCGCCAATACAGGTAAATTTTCTTGGGTTTCCTGGAACCTTAGGTGCATCTTATATGGATTACTTAATTGCAGATCCTATTATTATTCCTCCTACAAGTCAGGAGTATTACGTAGAAAAAATTGCTTATATGCCCAATAGCTACCAAGCAAATGATTCAAAACGTATCATTTCTGACCGAATTTTTTCAAGGTCAGAATTGGGTTTGCCTGAAAATGGATTTGTTTATTGTTGTTTCAATAATAACTATAAGATTACTCCTCAAACTTTTGATTGTTGGATGAGGATTTTGAAGGCTGTCGATGGAAGTGTGCTCTGGTTAATTGAAGATAATGTTTTTGCGGCCAACAATTTAAGGATTGAGGCAAAAAATAGAGGGGTATCACCAGACCGGATTATTTTTGCTACTCGCTTATCGCTTCCGGATCATTTGGCGCGTCATAGCAATGCTGATCTTTTCTTGGACACCCTTCCATATAATGCGCACACTACCGCTAGTGATGCTTTGTGGACCGGATTACCAGTGTTGACTTGCCTAGGGAATACATTCCCCGGAAGAGTGGCCACTAGTTTGCTTAGTGCATTAGAAATGCCTGAATTAATTACTAATTCAATGCAGGAATATGAGAATCTTGCAGTTGAGCTTGCCAATAGTCATGATAAATTTCAAGCGATTAAAAACAAACTGCTAAATCATCTCAACACTAAGTCTTTGTTTGATACTCAAACGTATACAAGAGACTTGGAAGATTTATATCAAAAAATGTACGATCGTTATCAAGCAAACTTAAATCCAGAACATCTTTATTAGCAAATCCCTTGATCTAAAGAAGTTGCTTTACTTTGATGTTTGGTTAATAAAATTGCCGCATACTCAAAATTTGAGGCTAAAGTTTAATTGTCAGTATTACGGGTGCATGCTTGACATTTATTTTTACATTAATACTGAGCTGGTATAAATTAGAATATATCTCAGCAATCAGCAGATGTTAACTAAAGGGCGTGAGATGCTGAGCAATATGAAAAAGAAAAATTCATATGCAATAAAAATTGTGATTTTTATTCTTTATCTTGTGCTGATTTATTTTGGTTTTTATAGGAAAGATTTCATTCGCATAGATAAATACGAAAGATTGGTAAGTTTTCCTGGTAAGACCAAAGTCGAATGTCCGACACAGAAGAAAGAAACCGGTGTATTGCTTGTTATAGGCCAGTCAAATTCAGCAAATTATGCTGAAAAGATATATGCAACTGAGTTTCCAGATAAGGTTTTTAATTACTTCGATGGAAGATGTTATGTGGCATCTTCACCATTGTTAGGAGCCTCTGGGATTTATGGGGAATTTATCACGCCGCTTGCTGATAAATTGATCAAAGATGGCATCTATGAAAATGTAATCATCATATCGGCGGGCATAGGTGGAACTCCTATATCCCGCTGGAAATCAGGAGGAGACTTGAATAATATCTTGCTTGATTCTTTAAAAGGGCCGGAAGCTTCTTATAGAGTTACAGATATTATTTGGCACCAAGGAGAGGCTGATTTTCTTCTTGGCACTTCAGCAGATGAGTATTTCCGTTCATTTCATTCCCTTGTTGATTCTCTTGGGAGTAGCATCGCGAATGCAAAAATATTTATTTCCATCTCGACTAAATGTGGCTCTGACCCTACATGGCACGTTAATAATCCAGTTGCTCGTGGGCAGAAAGCACTGATTGATAGCAAGCAGATTTTCTTGGGGGCTGATACTGACGTTTTATTAGAAAGACAAGATAGACGTGTTGAGGATGACTGCCACTTAAGCCAAAGTGGGCAAGAAAAAACAGCTAGAGACTATGCAAATTCAATCGGGAAGGCCCGAAGCAATCTACGGTAATTTTTTTATATTGCTGAGTTGATTGCGCTAAAAGTTGCACTGGAAGAGGTGCCAACTTTACCAACAATAAGATAAATAGCCACTAGAATTGCGCCCGCTATTAGAGCGTACTCAATGGCAGTGATGCCATCTTCTTGATGAATTAAATTCCTAAAAAATAATAATATTTTTGAAGCCATATTTTTGCGCCTTGCAAATTGAATGCCTCTTTGGGAAATATTCGAGAGCATTTGATGTCATTATAGGTTGATTCATAGCGTAGATGGAGAAAGCTTCTAAAATAGAGATATTTATCCTTGCCGGTTAAATCTGCGCCAATTTAATGATTACGGTGCAATTAAAACAATAAAACGCTTGCAATCGAATTTAAATGAGTCGTTAATTAATGACCTGAAGATCAATTCTTTTTTGTTGCTATCGCATGGGCCGTCATTGAGGCCGCAGTTCTAAACAGGACCGTAGCATTTTGTTCGTAGCTGCAAACTCGGCAATTGTTGATAGCTTCGTATTTGTATTCTGCAACCGCATTCCCGTTCTTGTCTTTGACGATGGCCTGCATGATTACTTGAGAATCTCCAAGCTCGGAGGAGGTCATGAGTTTTGCTTCCGCTTTATTTGGGAATCTAATATTTACCACCGTGACATCCATGTTTAGACCAGTGCCCGCGCTTGGGCTAATCAAATGCTTCTCCGCTAACACCTCGTTAATGATGGACTCAAACTTATAACGGTCATATCCTCGTTGGGCCAATTCAGCATTATTTCCAATTACTTTGGACGAATCCGTCAGCGTAAAACTAACGATTTGATTCTCTGGAGAAATCACTTCGTTTTGAAATACCACCTTTGTGGCAAAACTGTCGGCGAATGTTTCGCCAGAATAGCCGTGCCAATAACTCCAATTTGAGTTGGCATGAACGCAACCCAAAAGGAGGATGGGAAGCAACAGAATGGGGTAGCGGGTAAATTTCATCAAAGTCTTGAATTAGGATCTATTTCCAACGATTAATCGATCTTAACTCAGGACTTATTAGAAACATTGGGCGGTCCAATGAATGGTAATGGTGGAGTCGGCGGGAATCGAACCCGCGTCCGCAAATCCTCTACAACAAGTTCTACATACTTAGTCATATCATTTGATTTAATCAGTTAAGCACGGATTGACACGTTCTTCTCTGACGATTCACTAGGTTTTCGTACTATTCTTCGTGACGCAAAATAGTCTTATCTCTTGTATATGACCCTGATGTAGCTTGCGCTACCTGACCCAAGAGAGAATCAGTTCAGGGGCAACCGCATTTAAGCGGCTAGTGCGTAACGTTCGTCGTTAGCAGTTATTGCATTCCCATTGATTTACGAGATAACGGGTCCTCGGTATGCCCTTGATGCTTTGTAATCCACGTCGAAACCATGTCGACCCCAGAGTTCATGCATAAGAGTATCTATTTTAAAGCCGCTGACTTTAAATTGCTTGATATCTTTGAGTTATTCCCTGTTGGGAAAGATGATTTTTAGTAAGTCGAGTGGGTTGTTGATTACATAATCAGCTCCCCAGACCTCTGGAGGCTCTTTACAGCCACAGTAGCCATAAGCAGCTGCTACGGTTTTCATTCCTGCTGCTTTGCCTGCAATGACATCTCGAATGTCATCACCTACATAAAGTGATTTGGTTGGATCAATATTCGCTAATCTAGCGGCATGCAAGATGGGCTCTGGATGTGGTTTTGAGTAGGGAGTTGTATCACCTGAAACGGTTGAAGCAGATCTACCGCTAAGGCCCATCAACTTAACCAAAGGATTGGTAAAGCGCTGACTTTTGTTGGTCACAATGCCCCAGCGTAGCTTGGCTTGATCCATGGCATCGAGCAAGTGATTCATGTCATCAAACAATTTACTTTCTACTAGTAATGCTTTTTCATAGTTACTGAAAAATTCATCGCGCAAAGGGATGAAGTCGGGATGCTCGGGACTAATGCCGAAAGCGCCTTCTAGTAATCCGCGCGCGCCAGCAGAGGCATAAGGACGTAGAAATTCATATGGCTTGGGTGCGAGATTGCGTGCTTCTAGTAGCTTATTAGTGGCGGCTACCAAATCTGGCGCAGTATCAGCTAAGGTGCCATCTAAATCAAAAAAGACACCGGCATAAGGGCTGGAGAGATTGCTCACCTTTAGGATGCTTTCTTACATGCAATCATGTAATTCACATCCACATCATCGCTAAGGCTATATATCTGAGTGAGTGGGTTGTAAGTCAAACCTTTCATGCCCAGCATCTCCATGCCAGCATGTCTTGTATATGCAACGAGCTCAGATGGCTTGATAAATTTAGCGTATTCGTGAGTTCCCTTAGGGAGTAGTTTTAGGATGTATTCGGCGCCGATAATGGCAAACAAGTAGGACTTAGGACTGCGATTTAAGGTGCTAAAAAATAGAGTGCCTCCAGGCTTGCATAGTTTGGCGCAGGCGCGTACAACTGATGCGGGGTCGGGTACGTGCTCTAGCATTTCCATGCAAGTAACTACATCGAATTGTTCTGGTTGTTCGTCAGCAAGGGCTTCAGCTGAGATTGAGCGGTAGGTGAGGTTTGCGCCAACCTCTAGTGCGTGTAATTCAGCTACTTTGAGTGCTTTTTCGGACAGATCAATGCCGGTGGTATCGGCCCCAGATTGAGATATAGATTCAGCAAGGATGCCGCCTCCGCAACCAATATCAACTACTTTTTTGCCTTCTAAATTGACAAACGATTTAATCCAATTTAGCCGCAGAGGATTGATGGCATGTAAGGGCTTAAATTCGCTATTAGGATCCCACCAGCGATGAGCTAGGGCGCTAAATTTGGCGATTTCTGACTGGTCGACGTTCATAAGAATTGGCAGCGGTGCTGCTATTGGTTAGATGAGATTTATGAATATAGCGGAAATAAAAAAGCCCGCTTGAAGCGGGCTTTTTTACAAGTAAAGTGAATTACTTAGCAGCAGTACCAACAACTTCAATGTCAGTACGGCGGTTCTTAGCGCGGCCTTCAGCAGTTGCGTTTGATGCAACTGGATTGCTCTTGCCTTTAGATTCTGTGTAGATACGGCTACCGTCAACACCCTTGCTTACCAAGTATGCTTTAACAGATTGCGCACGACGCTGACCGAGAGCCATGTTGTATGCATCTGTACCGATGCTGTCAGTGTTACCAACAGCGATAATTACTTCTAACTTGATCTTGCTCAAATCAGCAGCGATCTTGTCCAATGTAGCTTTACCTTCTGGCTTCAATGTAGCTTTATCGAAGTCATAGAGTGTGTCAGCTTGCAAAGTGATCTTGCTTTGGCTAACGCCAGCAGGAGCAGCAGCTGCAGGAGCCAATGCACCGTCACAACCTTTAGCAGCTGTTGCAGGTGTCCAGTTGTTATCACGCCAGCACAATGTGCCATCGCCGTTTTTCCAGTTTAAGGCGCCATCGCCGTTTTGCCAGTTATCGGAAGCCATTGCTGCAGAAGCAGAAACGGTAATAACAGAAGCGAGCAACACTCTTAGGGTTTTGTTCATTTTTAGTCCTCAAAAATCTCTTTTTTAATTAAAGTCAAACTTAAATGTAATTCGCCCTACCTTGATGCAAAAACTGCAAAGCGACACATCTCAATTTCGTACAAACTGACAGAATCTTAGCATAGGGCTCACCTGTCATCAAAATGATATTATTTCTAGATGGAACAAGCCGCTAAAGAAACACTACCAATATCCCTCGAAGACGAAATGCGGCGGTCCTATTTGGACTACGCAATGAGCGTCATCGTCGGCAGAGCCCTGCCAGACGTGCGTGATGGCCTCAAACCTGTTCATCGCCGAGTCTTATTTGCGATGTATGAATTAAACAACGATTGGAACCGAGCTTACAAAAAATCTGCCCGTATAGTTGGCGATGTAATCGGTAAATACCACCCACATGGCGATTCTGCGGTGTATGACACGATCGTTCGCATGGCTCAGGATTTCTCTCTGCGCTATATGCTAGTTGACGGACAGGGCAATTTTGGCTCTGTAGACGGTGATAACGCTGCTGCAATGCGGTATACCGAGATTCGCCTTCGTAAGATTGCCCATGAGCTTTTGGCTGATTTGGACAAGGAAACGGTCGATTTTGGGCCAAACTACGACGGTAGCGAGAAAGAGCCGCTGATTCTTCCTGCCAAGGTGCCTAATCTGCTCATTAATGGCAGTTCTGGCATTGCTGTAGGCATGGCTACCAATATCCCCCCTCACAACCTTGATGAGGTGGTTGCAGCCTGTCTACACGTACTCCACAACCCAGAATGCACGATTGATGAGCTCATTGAGATCATTCCAGCTCCTGATTTCCCTACGGCCGGCATCATTTATGGGGTTCAAGGGGTTCGTGAGGGCTACCGTAGTGGGCGTGGTCGTGTGGTTATGCGAGCAAAGACTCACTTTGAAGACCTAGATAAGGGTGCTCGTCAGGCCATCATCGTTGACGAATTGCCGTACCAGGTAAATAAAAAGAACCTGCTCGAGCGTATTGCTGAGTTGGTAAATGAGAAAAAAATTGAGGGTATTTCTGATTTGCGTGACGAATCAGATAAATCTGGCATGCGTGTTGTCATTGAATTGAAGCGCGGTGAAGTGCCGGAAGTGGTTCTCAATAATTTGTATAAGAGCACTCAGTTACAAGACAACTTTGGCATGAACATGGTGGCATTGGTAGATAACCAGCCACGCTTGTTGAACTTGAAGCAAATGCTCGAGTATTTCTTGCAACATCGTCGCGAGGTAGTTACTCGTCGTACGATTTTTGAATTACGTAAAGCGCGCGATCGTGGTCACGTCTTAGAAGGCTTGGCAGTCGCATTGGCAAATATTGATGAGTTCATTGCCATTATTAAAGCTGCTGCAAACCCTGTGATTGCGAAGCAAGAGTTGATGGGTAAAGCTTGGGATTCATCGATGGTGCGTGAGATGTTGGCGCGTGCGGAGACTGATACGCCAGGCGGTCGTAACGCTTATCGCCCAGAAGGCTTGTTGCCTGAGTACGGCATGCAAACGACTGGCTTGTATCGTCTCTCTGATGGTCAAGCGCAAGAAATTCTTCAAATGCGTTTGCAACGCTTGACTGGTCTTGAGCAAGACAAGATTGTTAATGAGTACAAAGAGGTGATGGCAGAAATATCTGACTTGCTTGATTTGTTAGCTAGGCCTGAGCGTGTTACACAAGTCATCGAATCTGAATTAAAAGAAGTTCAATCTGAGTTTGGTATTGCTGGTGGTGACTCTGGTCGTCGTTCATTTATTGAAATGAATGCTACCGAACTTTTCACAGAAGATTTGATTACGCCGCAAGATATGGTGGTCACGCTTTCACATACTGGTTATATGAAGAGCCAACCACTGAGCGAATACCGCGCACAAAAACGCGGTGGCCGTGGCAAGCAGGCGGCAGCCACTAAAGATGAAGATTGGATTGACACCTTATTCGTGGCAAACACACATGACACGATTCTTTGTTTCTCTGATCGTGGACGGATGTATTGGCTCAAAGTTTGGGAAGTTCCGCAAGGTAGTCGCACTTCTCGCGGTAAACCAATCGTCAACATGTTCCCGCTTGTTGAGGGCGAGAAGATCACAGTAATTTTGCCTATTAAGGGTTATCAGGACGATCAGTACGTGTTTATGGCTACGAGTTTGGGAACAGTCAAAAAGACTCGCTTGTCTGATTTCTCCAATCCTCGTAAGGCGGGCATTATTGCTGTCGACTTGAATGAAAACGACTTCTTAGTTGGCGCTGCGATTACCGATGGTCAGCACGATGTCATGCTGTTCTCTGATGCCGGCAAGGCAGTGCGTTTTGATGAAAATGATGTTCGTCCTATGGGTCGTACTGCACGCGGAGTTCGCGGCATGAATTTAGGCGATGGTCATCAAGTTATCGCTATGTTGGTTGCTCCTGCTGAAGCTGCAGAAGGTGCTGAATCGGCAGTAGTAGACGCGGATGGCATTGCTATTCCAAGTAGCGTATTAACCGCGACAGAAAATGGTTACGGTAAACGCACTCCGATTGCTGAATACACGCGTCATGGTCGTGGTACTAAGGGCATGATTGCGATTCAAACTACTGAGCGAAATGGCAAAGTAGTTGCTGCTGCTTTGGTGTCTCCTGAAGATCAAATTATGTTGATCACGACTGGTGGCGTCTTGGTGCGCACTCGAGTTGCAGAAATTCGTGAGATGGGTCGCGCTACTCAAGGCGTAACGTTGATTAATGTGGATGAGGGAACCCGCTTATCAGGCTTGCAGCGTATTGCTGAGAGTGATTCTGATGAGGAGGGTGATGTTGATGATGCAGATGAAGGTGATGTATCTGCAGATCCAGCAATCGACTCGACTGACGACAATACGGCTGGTAACGCTTAAGCGTCACCTATTCACTAGAGCACTTTATGACCTTTGACCGCCGCATTTTTAATTTCGCTGCGGGACCCGCTACTTTGCCTGAAGAGGTATTGAAGCAAGCTGCCGATGAGATGTTGAATTGGCGTGGTCTCGGAACTAGTGTGATGGAAATTAGTCATCGCAGCAAAGAGTTCATGGAGGTGTATGAAGAGGTTATTCAAGACCTACGTACACTGATGAATATTCCTGACTCTTATGAAATCTTGCTATTGCAAGGCGGTGGTCTAGGTCAGAATGCGGCTATTCCAATGAATCTCATGCCCTTGGCTCAGAATGGCCCCAAGGCGGATTTTGTTGTTACAGGAATTTGGTCAGAAAAATCTTTTAAGGAGGCGCAGAAGTACGGTACTGCAAATTTAGCCGCCTCTTCTGCTGCTGAAAAATTTAATACGATTCCCGCTAGATCTACTTGGAAGTTATCAAGTGATGCTGCTTACGTACATTACTGTGCGAATGAAACAATTGGTGGTGTTGAATTTCCAGATGTGCCAGATGTAGGCAACATTCCATTAGTTGCTGATATTTCTAGCAATATTCTTTCGAAAGAGATGGATGTCACTAAGTGTGCTGTGTGGTTTGGCGGTGCGCAGAAGAATATTGGTCCATCAGGCGTGACGATCGTGATTGTGCGAAAGGACCTTATTGGCCATAGCATGAGTATTACTCCAACGATCTGGGATTGGTCTGTGCAAGCGGGTACTCAGTCCATGATTAATACGCCTCCCACTTTCTCAATCTATATGGCGGGTCTGGGATTCAAGTGGTTGCTCAAGCAGGGTGGTGTCAAAGCTATTCAAAAGCGCAACCAAGAAAAAGCCGATTTGCTCTACAACTTTTTGGATCAAAGTAGTTTGTATGAGAATCGTGTTGCCAAGGAATATCGTTCGCGCATGAATGTGACTTTTTTCTTAAAAGATGAGAATCTGAATGCTGAGTTTTTGGCGCAATCCAGTGCAGCAGGTTTAGTTGCCCTGCGCGGCCATAAGGCTGCTGGTGGAATGCGAGCCAGCATCTATAACGCAATGCCTATTGAAGGCGTAAAAGCCTTAGTTGAATTTATGCGCGACTTTGAAAGGCGGGCTTAATGAGTACTGAAGAACAGCGCTTAGCTCCCTTACGGGAAAAAATTGACGCACTTGATGCGCAAATTTTAGATTTGTTAACTCAACGCGCAAAAGCTGCACAAGAAGTTGGTCACGTTAAGGGTGGTTTTTCTTCACCAGTTTTTCGTCCTGAGCGCGAGCGCCAAGTAGTGGCGCGCCTTCAAGAAATCAATCAAGGCCCATTGTTGCCTGATGGAATCGCGGCAATTTGGCGTGAAGTGATGTCAGCTTGCAGAGCCCTAGAGGCGAGACAAACGATTGCTTATCTTGGACCTGTTGGAACTTTCTCAGAACAAGCTGCGCAAACCTATTTTGGTCATTCAATTGCTGGCTTACCGTGCGCTAGTTTGGATGAAGTATTTAAAGCGGTAGAGAAGGGCGCAGCACAATTTGGTGTCGTTCCAGTTGAGAACTCTAGTGAAGGTGCTATTTCACGCACATTAGATTTGCTATTAGATTCTCCCATGCGCATTAGCGGCGAAGTGGTTTTACCGATACGGCATCACTTATTGACTAAGAGCGGCAATTTAGATGGCGTTACAACCGTTTGCGCTCATGCTCAAGCATTGGCCCAATGTCAGCAATGGTTAAGTGTGCATGCACCGCAATTAAAGCGCCAAGCAGTCAGTAGCAATGCCGAGGCAGCACGTCTAGCGGCTGGTGATCCTACTTTGGCTGCAATCGCTGGCGATCCTGCGCAGGAGGCCTATGGCTTGCAAGCAGTTGCTGCGCAGATTCAGGATGATGCACATAATCGAACCCGCTTTGTTGTGGTCGGTAACTATGCCTGTCAACCAACTGGAAAAGATCAAACTTCTTTAGTGCTTTCAGTAGATAACCAGCCTGGTGCTGTTCATCGTTTGCTTGCACCTTTAGCTAAACATGGCGTGTCCATGAATCGCTTTGAATCCCGACCAGCTCGCAAAGGTACTTGGGAGTATCACTTTTATATTGATATCGCTGGCCATGCTGATGATGCCAAGGTAGTGAAAGCGCTTGAGGAGTTAAAAGAGGTGGCTGCTTTCTATAAAAATTTAGGCTCTTATCCGCACTCGGCTTAAGTTGGTAAAAGACTTAAAAGATCAATAAAAATATATTTAGTAAAAGTTCGAATGACATCAAAGATTGGCTTAAAACATATTCATGCGATTGCCCCCTATGTTGGTGGGCGACCCATTAGCGAAGTTGCGCGCGAATATGATCTGGACGAAAACAAGATTGTGAAGCTGGCTTCCAATGAGAATCCTTTGGGGATGCCCAAGTCTGCACAGGACGCCATGCTCAAGGCTGCGAGTGATTTAGGGCGTTATCCAGATTCGAATGGGTTTGAGCTCAAGAATGTTTTGGCTAATCGATTGGGTGTGCCAACAGACTGGATTACTTTAGGCAATGGCAGTAACGACATTCTTGAATTAGCTGCTCGCGCTGTTGCGCAAGCTGGCGATGAAGTGATCTTCTCAAAACATGCTTTTGCTGTTTATCCCTTGGCTACACAAGCTGTTGGTGCTAAGGCGATTGAGGTTGCTGCTACAGATAGCTATGGGCATGATTTACCAGCGATGTTGGCGGCAATTAAAGCATCAGGTGATAAAGCAAAATTGGTATTTGTGGCTAATCCAAATAATCCAACTGGCAGCTACTTAACCGCTAAAGAGATTGAAGATTTTTTGATTGCAGTGCCACCCCATGTTGTTGTGGTATTGGATGAGGCTTATAACGAGTATCTGACTCCAGAGCAACGCTATGATGCGATTGCTTGGGTGAAACGTTTCCCCAACATGATTTTGTCTCGCAGTTTCTCCAAGGCATATGGCTTGGCTGGCTTGCGTATTGGATATGGAATTGCTCAGCCCCATCTCACAGATTTGCTCAACCGCATTCGCCAACCATTTAATGTAAATAGTCTTGCCCAAGCAGCTGCAATTGCGGCATTTGAAGATAAAGAGTTCTTGCAAAAGGGATATGAGTTAAATCGCTCTGGCTACGAGCAATTGACAAAGGCTTTTGATGAGTTGGGTTTAAAGTACCTACCCTCTGCTGGTAACTTTGTGCTCGTTAAGGTTGGCGAAGATAATCAAGCGGGCGTACGTATTAATTTGGAACTACTGAAGCGAGGCATTATTGTTCGTCCTGTTGGCAATTATGGCTTGCCGCAATGGTTGCGTATTTCGATTGGTTTGCCAGAAGAAAATGCGGCATTTATTGCCGCGTTAAAAACAATATTGGCACAACAATAAATTAACGGAATTCTGATGACCATTATTAATCCCGCCAGTAATTTTGGCACTGTCACCATCGTAGGCGTTGGTTTAATTGGTGCTTCTTTAGGTTTGGCGCTTAAAAAAGCGGGAGTGGTGACCAAAGTATTAGGTGTGGGTCGCAGTAAAGAAAATTTAGATCAAGCGCAAAAGATGGGCGCTATTGATGGTGTAGTGGATTTGGTTGAGGCCGCCAAGCAATCTGATGTGATTGTGCTTTGTGTGCCGGTTGCACAAATGCGATCCGCCTTTGAAGTGATTGAGCCTCATCTTGAATCACGTACCATGATTACCGATGCCGGCAGTACGAAGGGCGATGTGATTTTGGCTGCAAAGGAAGTATTGGGTAAGAAGGCTTGTCAGTTTGTGCCAGCGCATCCGATTGCCGGTGGTGCTCAGCATGGCGCAAGCGCTGCTAAGGCAGATTTATTCCAGGGCAAGCAAACTATCATTTGTCCGCTGCAAGAAAACTCTCCTGAAGATACCGCTTTGATCACTGGCTTTTGGGAATCCGTTGGCTCTCAGGTGAAAAAGATTGGCGTTGTACAACATGACGCTATTTATGCAGCGGTTTCTCATCTTCCACACCTCTTGTCTTATGCCTTGATGGCAAGCGTGGTGAATTCTGAAGATGCCGATCAAAAATTGAGTCATGTTGGTGCTGGCTTTAAAGACTTCACTCGTATTGCAGCCTCTAGCCCAGAAATGTGGCGAGATATTTGTTTGGGTAATCGCGCTGCCATTTTGAAAGAGTTGGATCAATATCTTTTGATCGTCAATCACATGCGCAAACTCATCGCTGAAAACGATGGCTCTGGCTTGGAAAAATTATTTAATAAGGCGAGCAAAGCGCGTCAAGACTTGGATGTACTTTAATGAGCGGTTTACCTGATATCAAAGTTGGACCGTTTAAACGAGCGCAAGGCTCGATAGTCTTGCCAGGCTCGAAGAGTATTTCTAATCGTGCGCTATTACTTGCTGCTCTATCTTCCGGCACAACCACCCTCACAAACTTGCTGGATGCGGATGACACGCAAGTGATGCGCAATGCATTGCGTCAGCTAGGCTTATCTGTCACAGATAAAGCTGACAAGGTTTGTATCGTTGAGGGTTGTGGTGGCAAGTTCCCTGTGCAGGATGCAGATCTATTTATGGGTAATGCCGGTACTGCGATTCGTCCCCTCACTGCAGCCTTGGCTATGCAAGGCGGCAATTACCGCTTATCAGGTGTTGCTCGTATGCATGAAAGACCAATTCGGGATTTGGTTGATGGTCTACGTCAAGTGGGCGCAAAAATTGATTACGAATTACAAGAAGGTTACCCCCCAATTAAGATCTTGGCAGCTGATATTCAGATTCAAGATGTTGTTAAGGTGCGCGGTGATGTATCGAGTCAATTCTTAACGGCGTTGCTCATGGCTTTGCCTTTAGTTGCATCAACCCCAGTACGCATTGAAGTAATTGGCGAGCTTATTTCTCGCCCGTATATTGATATCACTTTGAAGTTAATGGCGCGTTTTGGTGTTCACGTTGACTGCCCTGATGTGCAATCGTTCATCATTCCTGCAAAAACTTCTGATGCTGTATACAAGAGTCCAGGTCAGTTATCGGTAGAGGGTGATGCTTCTTCAGCTTCATACTTCTTAGCCCTCGGGGCTATCGGTGGCGGCCCTGTGAAGGTTATGGGCGTTGGCAAGGATAGCATTCAGGGTGATGTGGCATTTGCGGATGCACTTGCACTCATGGGCGCCAAGATTTCCGCTGGAGAAGATTGGATTGAGGTGTCTGGCGTAAAAAATTTCAATGGCAAGCTTAATGGCATCACGATTGATTGCACAGAAATTCCAGATGCAGCCATGACGCTTGCAGTTGCTGCATTATTTGCAGAAGGGCCAACACGTTTAAATAATATTGCCAGCTGGCGCGTAAAAGAAACCGATCGTATTGCAGCAATGGCAAAAGAATTAAAGAAGATTGGTGCAATCGTAGAAGAGGGTGCGGATTACATCGTGGTTCAAGCTCCCGCTTCGCAAATTGACTGGAAATCACCAAGCGAAGGTATTGATACTTATGATGACCATCGGATGGCGATGTGTTTCTCGCTCGCCGCATTTGGCCCGAATGCACTCAAGATCAATGATCCAAATTGCGTAGCAAAAACATTCCCAACCTATTTCGCAGAATTTGCGCAAGTAGTTAGCTAAACCAAATCCTATTTATGAGCATTCCACCAGTCATCGCAATTGACGGGCCTACCGCCTCTGGTAAAGGCACGGTTGCCTCATTGGTTGCGGAAAAGCTCGGTTTTCATTATTTGGACAGCGGCGCCCTCTATCGTTTGGTTGCTCTAGCCAGTGAAAAAGCGGGAATCGACGTTAAAAATGGCCCAGAATTAGGCCTTTTAGTTCCTAAGTTATTGATTTCATTCAAAAATAATCAAATTTTCCTCAATGGTATGGATGTGACTGATGCTATTCGTACAGAAAACATCGGTTTAAGAGCTTCTGCTATAGCCGTCCATCCAGAGGTGAGATCTGCTTTAGTGGGTCTGCAACGTAGTTTTCGTCAATCTCCTGGGTTGGTGGCGGATGGCAGGGACATGGCTAGCGTCATATTTCCAGATGCGATTTTGAAGGTTTTTCTCACTGCAACTGCCGCCGCTAGGGCTGAACGTCGCTATAAGCAATTGATAGCTAAGGGAATTTCTGCTAAACTTGAGGACTTGCTGCAAGATTTACAGGAGCGCGATGCTAGAGACAGTAGTCGAGGCGCCGCGCCCTTGTTGGTTGCAGATGGTGCAAAAGTGCTTGAAACATCAGATTTATCGATAGATCAAGCAGTTAAGACGGTTTTAGATTGGTATCAGTCTTCAATTGCTTAGTTTTATGTAGTTGGTAGTAAGAAGTAGTTTTGGTGTCTTAAGAAACTCCACAACGCGATCATTTCATTAGCGTGTTTCTTTAAGGCTTTTTTAACCTAACCCGTCAGGCCTTCTGGCGGCAAAAAGTGAATACACATGTCTGAATCATTTGCAGAATTATTTGAAGAATCATTAACCCGATCGAATATGAAGACCGGCCAAGTTATTTCGGCTGAAGTTCTTCGCATCGACCATAACTTCGTCGTTGTTAACGCTGGCTTAAAGTCTGAAGCGTTTATTCCTGTTGAAGAATTCCATAACGACGCTGGCGAGATTGAAGTAGCTCCTGGCGATTTCGTTTCTGTTGCTATTGACGCTCTTGAGAACGGCTATGGCGACACCATCCTCTCCCGTGACAAAGCAAAACGCTTGGCTTCATGGATGAACTTGGAAAAAGCGCTTGAGCAAGCTGAGATCGTTACCGGCACTGTTACTGGTAAGGTTAAAGGCGGCTTGACAGTAATGGTTAACGGTATCCGTGCATTCTTGCCTGGATCACTCGTTGATACACGCCCAATCAAAGACACCAGCCCTTACGAAGGTAAGACGATGGAGTTTAAGGTTATTAAGCTAGACCGTAAACGTAACAACGTAGTGTTGTCACGTCGTGCTGTTGTAGAAGCTAGCCAAGGCGAAGAGCGTGCTAAGTTGATGTCTAACCTTAAAGAAGGCGCAGTGGTTACTGGTCTTGTTAAGAACATCACCGACTACGGTGCGTTCGTTGACCTCGGTGGTATCGATGGCCTCTTGCACATTACCGATTTGGCATGGCGTCGTGTGCGTCACCCAAGCGAGATGTTGACTGTTGGTCAAGAAGTTACAGCTAAGATTTTGAAGTTCGACCAAGAGAAGAATCGTGTTTCACTCGGCGTGAAACAACTTGGCGATGATCCATGGGTTGGTATTGCACGTCGTTACCCACCGAACACCCGTTTATTCGGCAAGGTAACTAACTTGACTGATTACGGCGCATTCGTTGAAATTGAATCTGGTATTGAAGGTTTGGTACACGTTTCTGAAATGGACTGGACTAACAAGAACGTTGCTCCAAGTAAAGCAACTGCATTGGGCACCGAAGTTGAAGTAATGGTTCTCGATATTGATGAAGACAAGCGTCGTATTAGCTTGGGCATCAAGCAGTGCAAAGCAAATCCATGGGAAGAGTTTGCACGTTCACAGCAAAAAGGCGACAAGTTGTCTGGTGCGATCAAGTCTATTACTGACTTCGGCGTATTCATTGGTTTGCCTGGCGGTATCGACGGTTTAGTTCACCTCTCTGACCTTTCTTGGAATGAGCCTGGTGAAGAAGCTGTTAAGAAGTACAAAAAAGGTGATGAAGTTGAAGCTACTGTCTTGGCAATTGATGTTGAGAAAGAGCGTATCTCTCTCGGTATCAAACAATTGTCTGGCGATCCATTCAATAACTACACATCCGTTAATGACAAAGGTGCTTTAGTAACTGGTACTGTTAAGGCGGTTGATGCTAAGGGTGCAACGATCCATTTGGCTGATGAAGTTGAAGCTTACTTGCGCGCTTCTGAGATCTCAACTGATCGCGTTGAAGATGCACGCAATGTATTGAAAGAAGGCGATAGCGTTACTGCAATGATCATTAATATTGATCGCAAGTCACGCGTTATCAATCTTTCAATCAAAGCAAAAGACAGCTCTGATCAACAAGATGCAATGAGCAAGCTCCAAGGTGATGCGCAATCTGGCACAACCAATTTGGGCGCTTTGTTAAAAGCAAAATTGGATAATCAAGGCTAAATCAATATCGCCGCTCTCCGTTGGGAGGGTGGCGATTTTTTATTGATAGATCATGACAGATCAAGAGCAACAAGCTATTACCCGCTCCGAACTTGTGGAGAGCCTCGCGGAACAATTTCCGCAGCTTTTACCTAGGGATGTGGAGTTAGCGGTTAAAACTTTGCTGGATACTATGACTCATGCCTTGGCAGAGGGTAAGCGGATCGAATTACGCGGTGTAGGAAGTTTTGTGCTTCATCATCGTCCTGCGCGTACAGGTCGCAACCCAAAGTCTGGTGAGAAAGTTTTGATTCCAGAAAAACGCGTTCCCCACTTTAAGCCTGGCAAAGAGTTGCGTGAGCGAGTAGATTACAAGCCTTTGAAGCAGGCGGGCCCTAAAGAGGGTTCTGGTGCCTAAGTTTCAGGCTCAACCTCAGTGGTCCATACGGGCCATTTTTTTATTTAAGTTCAGCACGCTATGATTCAGATAGCCACGTCTTGGTTATTGCTTCTGCCAGTCATGTTTGGTATTGGGTGGATGGCATCGCGCTGGGATTTACGTCTTGAAAATCGCATGGATGAGAGAGAGCGTATGCGTCAGCAACGCTCAACTTTTAAAGGGTTAAGTCTCTTATTGAATGAGCAGCCTGATCAAGCAATTGAAACTCTGGTGAAAATTGCCCAATTGGATCCAGAAACGATCGAATTACATTTTTCACTAGGTAATTTATTCCGTCGTCGCGGTGAGACTGAGCGTGCTATTAAAGTTCACCAGCACCTCGCAAATAGAGATGATTTAAAGCCACGAGATCGTGATCATGCTGCTTATGAATTAGGGCGTGATTTCTTGCGTGCGGGCTTGCTTGATCGTGCTGAAGCATCGCTCAATCGTGTGGGCGATGGTAAGTATGCCGTGCCTGCAAAAGAGAGTCTTTTAGAGATGTATCAAGTAGAGCGCGATTGGAAAAAAGCCATCATTGCCGCTACTGAGCTTGAGGGTTTGCAAGGTAAATCCCATCACACGGAAATTGCTCAATTCCATTGCGAAATAGGACAAGACGCATTACGTCGTAAAGATCTTGATGATGCGGAACAATCAATTGCGAGAGCATTGCAAGCAGTACCTAATCACGCTCGCGCATTGATTTTGCAAGGTGATTATTTAATGGCTTTAGAGCGCCCAACCCAGGCAATAGAGGCTTGGAGTTTGGTTGCTGCCTCGCACCCTGCCTATATGCATTTATTGGCGGATCGGTGGATGGTAGCTCATTCTGCCTTGGGTAAAGAAAGTGAAGGACTTGATCGTCTTTGTGAATTACTCAAGACCCAAGCGTCAGGTGAGCTCTTGGATATTGTTCACAAACAAATGATGAAAATTCGGGGACCTCAGGCAGCAAATACCATGTTGGCAGAGGTAATGCAGCATTCTCCAAGTTTGAGTGCTTTATCTAAGTTAGCGGAAACCCGTTTAGCTTTAGAGGAAGGTAGCGCTAATCCAGAGAGACTTATTGAATTGCAATCTATTTTGAGTCTATTACGCCAGCGTACTACCAGCTTGGCACGCTACACTTGTGGCAACTGTGGCTTTAGGGCGAGAAGATTCTATTGGCAATGTCCAGGCTGTAATCACTGGGAGGCATCCTCACCCAGACGGAGTGAAGGTTCTGCGCCTAGTGGCCCTTCAATGTAAAGAATTTAGGAGAGAGCTTGAAAGTTACTATTATCGGAAGCGGTTATGTGGGGCTTGTAACGGGAGCATGTCTTGCAGAACAGGGCAACAATGTATTCTGTGTTGACGTTGATTCTAAAAAAATTGATATTCTCAATTCAGGTGGCGTTCCGATATATGAACCCGGTTTAAAGGAAATGATCGAACGTAATAGAGCTGCTGGCAGACTCCAGTTCTCTACCGACATTGCTGCATCGGTTGCCCATGGCGATATTCAGTTCATTGCGGTAGGCACTCCTCCAGATGAAGATGGCTCAGCTGATCTTCAGTATGTTGTAGCGGCGGCGCGCAATATCGGCCGCCATATGACTACCCCCAAGGTGATCGTTGATAAATCTACAGTGCCAGTAGGTACAGCAGACAAAGTCTCTGAAGCCATTACTGAAGAGCTTGAAAAAAGAGGTCTCTCTGCGGAATTGTGTTCGGTTGTTTCAAATCCCGAGTTCCTTAAAGAGGGTGCTGCGGTTGAAGATTTTATGCGTCCTGATCGCATAGTGATCGGTACAGAAAGTACTCCAGCAGGGCAGCGTGCAAAAGAGCAAATGCGTAAACTCTATGCACCATTTAATCGCCATCATGAGCGCACCTATTACATGGATGTGAAAAGTGCGGAGTTAACTAAATACGCTGCTAATGCGATGTTGGCAACACGCATCTCTTTCATGAATGAGTTGGCTAATCTAGCCGACTTGGTTGGTGCAGACATTGAAGCTGTGCGCCAGGGTATTGGATCGGACAGTCGAATTGGTTACGGTTTTCTGTATTCGGGTACTGGTTATGGTGGCTCATGCTTTCCAAAAGATGTTTCAGCCTTATCCAAAACTGCTAAAGAGCATGGCAGAGATCTCAAGATTCTAGATGCCGTAGAAGCAGTGAATGAATTACAAAAATATATTTTGGTTGAAAAGATTGAAAAACGCTTTGGTAAAGATCTTAAAGGAATGAAGTTTGCTTTATGGGGGCTTGCGTTTAAACCAAACACAGATGACATGCGTGAAGCGCCTAGCAGGGTCATTATTGCTGAATTGGTTAAGCGCGGTGCGACCGTAGTAGCACACGACCCTGTAGCTATGCCTGAGGCTAAGCATGCATTAGAGTTGGATTTCAAGGACAACCCCGAAGGCCTCGAACAGGTATCTATGGTCGATGATCCAATGAGCGCTCTTACTGATGCGGATGCCCTGGTGATTGTGACTGAGTGGAAGGCTTTTAGAAGTCCAGACTTTGATGTGTTGATGCAAAAACTGACTCGCCCTATCATTTTTGATGGTCGTAATCTGTATGAGCCAGCTACTATGCAAGAATTAGGCATTGAGTACCATGGTATTGGACGACATAATTAAAATAAGATTTAAGAGTAATAGAAAATACTTGCATGGAAAAAGCCAATCCCGAACAGTTCTCTAAAACTCGCTTGCTAGTCGTGGGCGATGTCATGCTAGATCGATATTGGTTTGGCGATACCAATCGTATTTCTCCTGAAGCACCAGTTCCAGTCGTGCAAGTGGGGAAAATTGATGAGCGTCTAGGAGGGGCTGCCAACGTTGCTCGTAACGTTGCAGCGCTGAAGGCAAATACCACAATCCTAGGTATTGTGGGTAATGATGAACCCGGTAAACGCGTAGTTGAATTGCTAAAAGCTGGCGGTGTTGATAGTCAATTAGAAATTGATGCAGATGTTCCCACCATTGTTAAGTTGCGTGTGATTGCTCGTCAGCAACAGTTAATCCGTTTGGACTTTGAAGAAGCTCCCAGTGAAAAAGCGCTAGCCCATAAATTGGAGCGTTTTGAAAAGTTGGTAGGGGAGGCAGACGTTGTAATTCTGTCTGATTACGGTAAGGGTGCGTTAGGGCAGGTAGCTCATATGATCCAACAGGCTAGAGCGCAAAACAAAATGATCTTGGTTGACCCTAAGGGTGAGGATTATGAAAAATACCGCGGCGCTACAGTCTTAACCCCAAATCGTAGTGAATTACGTCAAGTAGTTGGGAAGTGGACGAGCGAAGAAGATCTCACTAAGAAGGCTCAAGATCTCAGAAAGTCTCTTGATCTGCAAGCCTTACTATTAACACGCTCCGAAGAGGGTATGAGTCTATATACCGACGCCGGAGTGAGTCATGTTAAGGCGCAGGCGCGAGAAGTGTTTGATGTTTCTGGTGCTGGGGATACGGTGATTGCTACACTCGCTGTAGCTTTAGCGGCTAAATGGCCTTTAGAAAAAGCGATGGCGCTTGCAAACCGTGCTGGCGGCATTGTAGTTGGTAAGCTTGGAACTGCAACCGTTACTTCAGAGGAATTACAGTGACTATCATCGTAACCGGCGCAGCTGGATTTATTGGTGCCAATATCGTTCAAGCCTTAAATGCTCGGGGTGAGAAAAATATCATTTCAGTTGATGATCTTCGTCCTGCGGATAAGTATCGCAATCTGGCGGATCTAGACATCGTTGATTATCTCGATAAAGATGAATTTTTAGATGCATTTAGAAGTGGTCGTCTGGGTAAGATCAAGGCAGTTTTTCATGAGGGCGCCTGTTCTGACACCATGGAGACTGATGGTATTTTCATGATGGCGAATAACTATCGCTACACCATGGATTTACTCGATATTTGTACCGAGCAAAAAGTACAGCTTCTCTATGCCTCTTCCGCTGCCACCTATGGCGGCTCCGATGTGTTTGTAGAAAGTCGTGAACACGAGAAGCCCCTCAATATTTACGGCTACTCAAAATTTCTGTTTGATCAGGTGATGCGCAAGCGCTTTGCTGAAAATGCTAATACTGCACAAGTGGTGGGGTTCCGATACTTCAATGTCTATGGCCCACGTGAATCACATAAAGGGCGGATGGCATCAGTTGCCTTTCATCAATACCATCAATATAAAGCCAATGGTCATGTCAAGTTATTTGGCGAGTATGGTGGCTATGGTCCTGGTGAGCAAAGCCGTGATTTTGTGTCTGTTGAAGATGTGGTGAAAGTCAATCTCTTTTTTCTAGACCATCCTGAAATCAGCGGTATCTTTAATCTAGGTAGTGGTCGCGCGCAACCTTTTAATGATGTGGCTCATGCGGTTGCTAATGCGATGCGTAAGCTGGATAAAGCACAGCCTGCGACTTTGGCTGAATTAGTGAAAGAAAAGGCGATTGAGTACATTCCATTTCCGGATGCGCTCAGAGGAAAATATCAGTGCTTTACTCAAGCAGACCTTACCAAGCTCAGGGCGGCTGGATATACAGAACCCTTCCTCAATGTTGAGCAGGGTGTAGGTAGATATATTGAGTGGCTAGAGGCAAATTCTGATTTCTTGGCTAACCCTTTGTAAGACAGTCAACGCAAGTATCACCTCTTCGTTGTAAACAATCCACGCGCACTTTGTGTTCGTGGATTTTTTATTTACACAGGAGAATTGATGACTCAATATTTAAATTTAGGCAGAGTGCAGGATTTATTAAAGGCCGCAGTTGTAGCGGTGACGCTATTTATCTCTGGTTTTGGGGTGGCTTTTGCGGCCCCTATTAATGTCAATACTGCCACCCAATCTGAGCTAGAAAGTATTAAAGGTATTGGACCCTCAAAGGCAAAGACAATTATTGCGGAACGTTTAGATGGCGGACATTTCCAGGATGCAAATGATTTGCAAAAACGGGTGCGTGGTATTGGTATGAAATCCGTGGAGAAAATGGTGGATAACGGTCTGACGATTGAAGCCCCAAGCTCTTTTCGGGAGCCAAATGGTCGCACCAAAAAAGAGGGTGGGGCCACTAACCGACGCGGTTCTCGTAATCAAGCTGGTAATCGCAATCAGCCGGAGCGTTCGGGAACAGGTCGCCGCAATTAAGCCCTTGCGTGTGTGAAGTGGCTTATGGCTAAAATGGCTTTATGAGCAAACCTTCCTACCTTACCATTTCGCAGACAGTAGGCAATACGCCTTTGGTGCAATTGCAGCGTATTCCTGGTCTAGAAAACGAAAATCGTAACAATGTGATTTTGGGTAAGCTGGAAGGAAACAATCCAGCCGGGTCGGTTAAGGACCGACCTGCGCTGTCGATGATTTCTCGTGCACAAGAGCGTGGTGAAATTAAACCTGGCGATACCTTGATAGAGGCAACTAGTGGCAATACGGGTATTGCATTGGCAATGACCGCAGCCATGCTTGGCTACAAAATGATATTAGTCATGCCTGAAAACCAAAGCATAGAACGTCGTCAAAGCATGGCGGCTTATGGTGCTGAGTTAATTTTGACTGCGGCATCTGGGGGAATGGAGTTTGCAAGGGATTACGCTCTTCAACTCCAAAAGGAGGGGCGCGGTAAGTTGCTCGATCAATTTGCTAATACAGATAATCCAAGAGCGCATATAGAGACTACAGGCCCTGAAATTTGGCGTGATACAGATGGTCAGATTACCCATTTTGTTTCCGCAATGGGAACGACTGGAACAATCACTGGTGTCTCTACCTATCTTAAGTCGATGAACCCTGAAATTCAGATAATTGGGGCGCAACCAGAAGAAGGCTCTCAAATACCAGGTATACGTAAATGGGCTCCAGAATATTTACCAAAAATTTATCAAGGCGATAAGGTAGATCGTATTGAGTATGTCTCTCAGGCGGATGCCGAAGAGATGGCCCGCCGCATGGCGGTTGAAGAAGGTATTTTCTGTGGAATTTCAGCTGGTGGTGCCTTAGTGGTAGCTCTTAGAATTGCGCGTCAGGTTGAAAATGCCACTATCGTCTTTATTGTGTGTGATCGTGGTGACCGCTATCTATCCACAGGGGTTTTTCCAGCCTGATTACTAGTTAGGCTTAGCCTTTTTCTTTGAGCTTGTTTTCTTGGATTTGGATTTTTCAGTATTCGTTGCACTAATGCCAGTTTTGACTGGTGCACTTGTTACAGCGCTTTGATTTTTATATCCCAAAGCTTCGGCAAATTCTGCAACACTTTGTGCATAAAAGTAACTGCGGTTGTATTGAACGATTGTAAGAAAGTTATTTAACCCAACAAAATATTGCACTTGATCGATGCCGTCTTTATCGGGATAGGGTAGGTCAACGATGAAGGCTTTGCTTTGGGGTTCAACACCACCACTTTGAAGATCGCCTTGTTTTTTGTTCAAAATACCCTTGTCAATGAGTTCTTGAACCGTGAACTTCAATTGAGGCTCACCATCAGCCAATTCTTTCGCTGCATTTATGCCATTTGCTTGAACAGGGAAGGAGATGGGCATCCCTAGTTGCCAGCCATGTTTCTTCATAAAGTTGGCAACACTGGCAATAGCGTCCTTAGGGCTTTGTCTGAGGTCGATTTGACCGTCCCCATCACCATCAACTGCAAAGCTTCGAATACTGCTGGGCATAAATTGTGGCAAACCGATGGCGCCAGCGTATGAACTATTCTGGTTTAGGCAGACATTAAAGCGAGCGGTATTGATACCCTGCGCACTGTTATTGGAAGGCAACTTGCCACCCGCCTCGGACCAGCACATGAGAATGAGCTCTTTGAGTTGATCTTTAAAGAGTTGCTCTCGGCTTGGTTTGTTGGGTGTTTCTGGATAGCTAAAGGCGAGGGTTGAAAGAACATCTTTAACCCTGAAACTGCCTGTTTGGCGACCGTAGATCGTTTCAATGCCAATAATTGCCACAATGATTTCGGCGGGGACGCCAGATTCTTGCTCGACTTGACTCAAAAATCCTTGATTTTGTTCCCAAAAGGCTTTGCCAGCTTTGAGTCGCACTGGTTCAATGAAGCGTTTTCGGTAGGCGAGCCAATTCTTTTTAAAAGTGCCCGATGGGGGTAATACCAATTTCCGAATGGCTGGAATCGTTTTAGCATCAGAAAAGCCCGATTCAAGGCTTGGGAGGGGGATTTCTTGGGCTTGGGAGACCTGGCTCAATAGTTCTTGGAGGTTTTGACTAAAACGAGCCTCCGTGACTGAATCATCAGCCTGGTTTACGATGGATTGCTGAGTTTGGGTTGGCTGATTTGGGGTGCTTGAACATCCAATTAGTGTGATTGCAAACAATAGGTAGGAGATGCGAAAGCTCATGCGCAAGCTAGTGGGTTTTTGAGAATTAAGCACGTTTTATTAGATTATAAAAATTACAAATTAGCTACTAAGGATTTTGAGTAATGACAACAGGATACATAACTCATCCAGACTTTCTGAAACATGAGATGGGAAGTCATCATCCAGAGTGCCCCGAGCGAATTCAGGCGATTAATGATCAGTTGATTCGAAGTGGCGTTGATCGTTTTTTGCATCATTTAGATGCGCCATTGGCAACTGAGGATCAGCTTGAGTTGGTTCATAGCCAAGACCACGTTTCTTTTGTAAAGGAGCGCGCTCCAGAGAGTGGTTATTTCATGCTTGATGGTGACACCATCATGAATCCGCATACTTATAGAGCCTCTCTTCGCGCTGCAGGTGCCGCAATTGCAGGTGTAGATGCGGTGATGAAAGGTGAAGTGGAAAATGTCTTTTGTGCGGTAAGACCGCCAGGTCACCATGCCGAACCAACCCGTTCTATGGGTTTTTGTTTATTTGATAACGTGGCAATTGCAGCGCGTTATGCGATGGAAACCTATGGGATTGAACGTGTAGCTATTATTGATTTTGATGTTCATCATGGCAATGGTACTGAGGCTGCTTTCTTTAATGATCCCAATGTCTTAATGTGCAGTTTTTTTCAGCACCCCTTCTATCCCTATAGCGGTTTAGATCATGCCAGCAATATGGTGAATATCCCCTTGCCAGCTGCGACGCGTGGTGATGTGGTGCGCTCCATTGTGGAAGAGAGATGGATGCCTGCTTTGCGTAATTTTGAACCAGAACTCATTATTATTTCTGCAGGATTTGACGCTCATCGGGAAGACGATTTAGGTCAAATGGGTTTGGTAGAGGACGACTATGCTTGGATAACCAATCGCTTAAAAGTGATTGCTAACGACTATGCCCAAGGGCGCATCGTGAGTTGCTTGGAAGGTGGCTATAACCTTTCCGCATTGGGTCGAAGTGTTGTGGCTCACATTAAGGCATTGGCAGATATTTAATTTAACTTTGTAAATGAAATTTAGTAAAAACTGAAATCGAAAGCAAAAGATGGCAAATATTTATGAACAAGGTTTGGAACGCAATCCAGCTAACTACACTCCTATTACCCCTCTATTATTTTTAGAGCGCTCAGCACAAATTTATCCTAATAAAATCGCGATTATTCATGGGAAGCTTCGTCAGACTTGGAGCCAAACTTATGAGCGTTGTCGCCGCTTGGCTAGCGCCTTGCAAAAACATGGCATAGGTTTAGGTGACACAGTGGCGGTGATGTTGCCAAATACTCCTCCAATGGTTGAGGCTCACTTTGGTATTCCAATGGCTGGAGCGGTTTTGAATGCGCTCAATACTCGTTTAGATGCTGAATCAATCGCATTTATGCTTAATCATGGTGAGGCAAAAGTAATCATCGTTGATCCAGAATTTTCAGTAGTAATGAAAAAAGCCATCGAGATTGCAAAGAAAGAATCAGGCCGTGATTTCTTAGTGGTTGATGTTGAGGAAAAAGAGTTTGATGTTCCTGGTGAAAAGCTAGGAAAGCTTACTTATGAGCAGTTGTTGTCTGAAGGGGATCCGCAGTTTGCATGGGAAGTGCCAACAGATGAGTGGCAGGCGATTTGCTTGAACTACACATCCGGTACCACTGGAAATCCGAAGGGTGTTGTTTATCACCATCGTGGCGCCGCAATCAATGCAGTTTCAAATGTACTGGACTGGGATATTAATAAGCATCCTGTGTATTTATGGACTCTCCCAATGTTCCATTGCAATGGTTGGTGTTTCCCTTGGACAATTGCGGCCAGAGCTGGTGTGAACGTGTGTTTACGTCGAGTAGATGCACCACATATTTTTGCTGCTATTAAAGAGCACGGTGTAACCCACTACTGTGCTGCCCCTATTGTGCATAACTTGTTGGTAAATGCTCCGGATGAGCTGAAGGCAGGCGTTCCAGCAGGTGTGAAAGGTTTGATCGCAGGAGCTGCGCCACCCGCATCGATTATTGAGGGTATGGAAAAGTTAGGTTTTGATTTAACCCACGTTTATGGACTTACAGAGGTGTACGGTCCTGCGTCTGTTTGCGTCAAACAAGATGAGTGGAATGATCTAGATATTGGTGAACGTGCTCGTTTGAATGCTCGACAAGGTGTGCGGTATCACATGCAACAAGCAATTGCAGTGTTAGATCCGGAAACGATGAAGCCGGTTCCAGCTGACGGCGAAACCATGGGCGAAATTATGTTCAAGGGCAATATCGCCATGAAGGGTTATCTGAAGAACGAAAAAGCAACCAAAGAGGCTTTTGAAGGGGGCTGGTTCCATTCAGGTGATTTAGCAGTGATGAATCCTGATGGCTATGTGAAGATGAAAGACCGCAGTAAAGACATCATTATTTCTGGGGGCGAGAATATTTCCTCGGTAGAGGTTGAGGATGTTCTGTATCGTCATCCAGCAATTAATGCTGCCGCTGTTGTTGCAAAGCCCGATCCAAAGTGGGGTGAAACACCTTGTGCCTTCCTTGAGATTAAGCCTGGCTCCGAGGTAACCGCTGAAGAGATCATTGCCCACTGCAAGCAACATTTGGCGGGTTTTAAGGTTCCTAAGGCTATTGTGTTCTGTGAATTACCCAAGACTTCTACGGGCAAAATTCAGAAGTTTGAGTTGCGCAAACAAGCTGGGTCAGCCACCGCTATTGATGTCTAAAACTTGGGCTTTAGGGCGGATAAAATAGATTGTTAAACATTATTGAGAATTCCAAATGAAAATCCTAGTAGCTGTCAAACGCGTGGTCGACTACAACGTCAAAATCCGGGTTAAATCCGATGGTAGTGGCGTCGATCTAGCCAACGTCAAAATGAGTATGAACCCGTTTGATGAGATTGCAGTCGAAGAAGCGGTGCGTTTAAAAGAGGCTGGTGTTGCTACCGAGGTCGTTGTGGTTAGCGCCGGCCCTACCCAGTGCCAAGAGACCCTGCGTACCGCCTTGGCGATTGGCGCTGATCGCGCGATTTTGGTCGAGACTGCTCCGGATGCCGATTTGCAGCCTTTAGCCGTAGCCAAGATCCTCAAAGCCGTAGCAGAAAAAGAGCAGGCGCAAATCATCATCCTAGGTAAACAAGCCATTGATGACGATAGCAATCAAACCGGTCAGATGTTAGCTAGCCTTTTAGATATCGCCCAAGCTACCTTTGCCTCTAAGGTCGTGGTAGCTGACGGTAAAGCCACGGTAACTCGAGAAGTCGATGGTGGCCTAGAGACCATTGCTCTGACATTGCCAGCGGTCATTACCACTGACTTGCGCCTCAATGAACCCCGCTATGTGACGCTTCCGAACATCATGAAGGCCAAGAAAAAGACCATCGATACGATCACTCCCGATAGCTTGGGGGTGGATATTGCCCCCCGCTTAAAGACTCTGAAGGTACAAGAGCCTGCCAAGCGCTCTGCTGGGGTCATCGTGGCCGATGTTGCCGCTTTGGTAGACAAACTCAAAAATGAAGCAAAGGTAATCTAAATGGCCGCTCTAGTCATCGCTGAACACGATAATCAATCCTTAAAGGCAGCAACGCTCAATGCCGTAGCCGCTGCCCTGCAGTGCTCCCCTGAAGTCGATATCCTCGTAGCGGGTAATCAATCAGATGCCGCTGCCCAAGCCGCCGCGCAAATTGCGGGTGTGCGTAAAGTCATTCAAATTGATGCCCCTAATCTGGCTGATCAATTGGCTGAACCTTTAGCAGCGCAAATCCTCGCTATTGCCAGTAACTACAGCCATATCTTGGCTCCAGCAACAGCCAATGGCAAGAATGTCCTGCCACGCGTTGCCGCTAAGCTTGATGTAGCGCAGTTATCCGATATCACCAAGGTAGTCTCACCTGACACCTTTGAGCGCCCCATTTATGCAGGTAATGCCATTGCCACAGTACAAAGCGCCGATCCGATTAAAGTCATCACTGTTCGTACTACCGGCTTTGATCCGGTATCCCCCACTGGTGGGGCGGCTAGTATCGAAAAAGGAGCCCCTGCAGACAGTAAAGAGCAATCCGCCTTTGTAGGTCGTGAGCTTACTAAATCGGATCGTCCAGAGCTCACTGCTGCCAAAATCATCGTCTCTGGTGGTCGTGGCTTAGGTTCTGGTGAGAAGTATCAAGAGCTCATTACCCCTTTAGCAGACAAACTCGGAGCTGCTTTAGGTGCATCCCGCGCTGCAGTAGACGCTGGTTATGTACCCAATGACTACCAAGTAGGACAAACAGGCAAGATCGTCGCTCCCCAGCTCTATATCGCTGTGGGTATCTCTGGTGCTATCCAGCACCTAGCAGGTATGAAAGACTCTAAGGTCATTGTGGCGATTAACAAAGACCCAGAAGCACCGATCTTTAGTGTTGCCGACTATGGTTTAGTAGCGGATTTAAATGCTGCGGTGCCTGAGCTCACTAAAGCTTTGGGATAAGTAGCATTAAGGTATTCGGTATCGTCAGATAATTTATTTTAGTTATTTAGTTTAAGTAAGGAGTTGTAATGCCATACGTAGCCCCAGTCAAAGACATGTTGTTTGTAATGAATGAATTAGCCGGGCTATCGGATGTCGTTGCCTATCCTTCCTATGCTGAAGCAGGTGCCGATGTGGATTTAGCGCCCGCCGTACTGGAAGAATCCGCAAAGTTCAATCAAGATGTCGTTGCACCACTGAACTGGACTGGTGACCAAAGCCCAAGCTCTTTGAAAGACGGAGTGGTCACTACCACCCCTGGTTTTAAAAGTGCTTTTGAACAATATGCAGCTGCAGGATGGCAGGGTGTCATTCATCCCGCTGAGTTTGGTGGGCAAGGCTTGCCAAAATTAATTGCTACTGCTTGTTTTGAAATGGTTAACTCGGCCAGTCTCTCATTTGCTTTGTGCCCAATGCTGACTGATGGTGCAATTGAAGCGCTCCTCACCGCGGCTAGCCCAGAACTAAAAGAGCGTTTTGTGCCGCAGATGATTTCAGGTGAATGGACTGGTTCAATGTGTTTAACTGAACCCCAAGCTGGTTCTGACTTGTCGATGGTGCGGGCTCGCGCTGTTCCAGAGGGTGATGGTACTTACAAGATATTTGGTACCAAAATTTTCATCACCTATGGTGAGCACGATATGGCTAAAAATATTATCCATTTAGTGTTAGCAAGAACTCCAGATGCACCCGAGGGTGTTAAAGGCATTTCTTTATTCGTAGTGCCCAAGTTCTTAGTTAAGGCAGATGGTTCTTTGGGTGAGCGTAACGACGTTCATTGTGTCTCTATTGAACATAAGTTAGGCATTAAAGCGAGTCCAACTGCAGTTCTCCAATTTGGTGATCATGGTGGTGCACTCGGATATCTAGTTGGCGAAGAAAATCGCGGTCTTGAATATATGTTTGTCATGATGAACGCAGCCCGTTTTGCGGTTGGCATGCAAGGGGTTGCAGTAGCAGAGCGCGCTTATCAAAAAGCGGTTCAATACGCTAAAGACCGTGTTCAAAGTCGTGATCTAGCAGGGTCACCTGGCCCAGTGGCCATTATTCATCAGCCGGATGTGAAGCGGATGTTAATGACAATGCGTGCGTATACCGAAGCATCGCGTGCGCTCGCTTACTATGCGGCCGCTGCTTATGACGCACAACATGCTGCTCCTGATGAGGTAGTGAGTAAAGCTAATCAAGCTATTTATGAATTTTTGGTGCCCATCGTCAAGGGCTTCTCTACAGAAATGTCACTTGAAGTTACTAGCCTTGGTGTACAAGTCCATGGCGGCATGGGCTTCATTGAAGAAACGGGAGCTGCACAACATTACCGTGATGCCCGTATCTTGACGATTTATGAGGGTACAACTGCAATTCAGGCAAATGATTTAGTTGGTAGAAAAACAGTACGTGATGGTGGAGCAGTTGCAAAAGAGTTATCGCAAAGAATTGCCACAACAGAAAAAGATTTGGCAGCAAGTGGCAGTGCGGATGCTAAGGCTGTGTTAAAGCAGTTGACTTTAGCGCGTGCAGCTTTTGATCAGGCAGTCGCTTACATTGTTGCTAATGCAAAGACGGATATTAAGGCGGTCTATGCTGGAAGCTTTGCCTACCTTCGTTTATCTGGTTTAGTGTTGGGTGGCTGGCAAATGGCGAGAGCACTTTTAGCTGCCGAGCGTTTGCGTGATGATGATCCAAAGTTCTATGATGCAAAGATAGCTACAGCGCGATTCTTTGCTGAGAATCTGATGCCTCAAGTTCAGGCGCTTGCAACTTCGATTGTCGAAAGTGGTCATTCAGTGAATGCCTTAGAAGTGGAGCAGTTCTAAAAGCCACTAAAGAGGAGAATGAAAAAACCGCTCTATTGAGCGGCTCTTAAAAGGGAAGCTATCTGCAATTATTGAGATAGCTTTTTTGCTTCATAGATTTGAGAGATAAAGAATTGCTCAAATGAAACTGCCAAGAAAGTCATCATCACGCCAGCACCAAAGACTAACGAGAAGATGACAGTAAGGATTTCTAACCAGCCTGAGCGACTACGTTGGTGCTCTTTAATTCTAGGATTAAATTGCGCATCCCACTTTTCATCTAAACGTAGACCAAAAGTAATAGTTGTTAACCAGCTTGCTTCAACCGCAATAAATCCAAATGTAATTAATACCCACCCCGGTGCCGAATGAAAATGAGCATCTCTTAAAATGATCCAGCCTGCTGCGCCACCAATTAGGGCAAATAGTTGAATCCATCCCCAAAAGGATTTAAGGCCTTGCAGATAAAAACAATTAAGGCCGCTACCAGGAAACAATAATCCGAGCGCGCAAAAAATTAGTTTGGATTTTTTCATAAATCTTTTTGGAAATAGAGGGTGCTTAATTATTTTGTTTTTGGGTAAAACTTAGTACTTCGCGATCCGTGCCAATCATGAGCAATTGATCGCCATTGCGCACAATGCTACGGTAGTCATTTAACTCATATAGAAAATCATTCTCTAATTCCATGCGCTGTGGGCTACATGCCATTTTGGTGCTTGCGATTTGTTTAAGAGAGAAGCCACGAGAATCTTCGTCTAGTGAGGCAGTAAAGCGATTGCATCCTGTCGATCCACTGACGCGCTGACCATTAGCATCAAAGATGATTTGTATCGGGTTGCTAGCATCACCCTTAGGAATTTGGCGGGTACGCACCTCACCGTTGCCATTAGGGGGTAAATTCCAGCGAGTAAGCTCCCATTTGGTATTTTTGAGTTCACTACTTGGCGGACTTATTTTGGCGCCACAAGGCGGTATGACATTTGCGCATCCAGCAATAAACCCTAGACTTAAGCATGAAACTGCCAGAAATAGTTTTTTTAAAGACAAACTTGTAGGCCTTAAGGGTCTAGATTGATGGATCATATTTATCTAAGTTATTGTTTTTAATGTATTTTTTATCCAATGGGGTATTGTATTCTATAGCCTTGTTAACTTAAATAGGTGGAAGAAGTAGGGGTTTTCGTCTAGAATATGAGGTTTTCCGCTATACCGTAACTTTTGTTTGGTGAGCTGGAGCCCAAGATTTTGTAGAAATTTCATTGGGTTGTAATCAACCTGTTTTCATTTTAGATTTTAAGGAATAAGTATGGTCGTCATTCGACTGGCACGCGGCGGTTCTAAGAAGCGCCCTTTTTACAGCATCGTTGCTACTGATAAGCGCAACCGTCGTGACTCGAACTTTATCGAGCGTATTGGTTATTTCAACCCACAAGCTGCGGCTACTGAGCAAGCAATGCGCATTGCTCAAGATCGTTTGACTTACTGGACTGGTGTTGGCGCGCAAATCTCCCCAACAGTAGTTCGTTTGATTAAAAACAATCCCGCTGTTTAATGTCTTATTGCTAAAAACTTCATCGATGCGATGGAGTTTTTAGTGACAGGATGTTTAGTTGTTTTATTTCAGGAAAATAAGGTGTCTTACTAATGAGCGCACCTTCCCTGAATGATTTGATAGAACTTGGCGCCATATCCGAGGCGCAAGGCTTGCAAGGTCAAGTCAAGATTAGACCTCACTCTTCAGAGCCTGTAGCACTTCTCTCCTCTAAATCAGTTTGGCTATCTCTCATCCCGCGCAGGGTTGGAGGTGTTTCTGCATCTGCAGAGCGGGCTTCATTGACGCAATATAAAGTCAAGAGCGTCAAGATGCATAGTGGCAATGTGGTAATGGCGCTTGAGGGGGTCAGCGATCGTGATCAAGCACTTGCATTAAAAGGCGCAAGAGTATTAGTGACTCGCGATGCGTTTCCAAAAACCGAGGGTGACTCGTTTTACTGGGTAGACCTCATTGGATGTAGTGCTGTGAATTTACAAGGCGAAGCACTAGGTGAAGTAATTGATGTTACTGAGAATGGTGCGCATGGGGTCATTGCGATTGGCGATGCTCAAACAAAAGCGGTGAAGTATTTGGTGCCATTCGTAAAAGAAGTGGTGCAAAACGTTGACTTGCCAAATAAAACGATTACCTTGGACTGGCAGTATGACTGGCAATAAAAATCAAAGATAAACCGAGATAAAAATGCGCTTTGATGTCGTCACCTTGTTTCCAGAAATGTTCTCTGCGCTAACGCAATGGGGTATTACAGGTCGTGCTTGTCAACAATCTTTAGCTAGTGTCCACCTATGGAATCCGCGTGACTTTTGTTCGGATTCTCGTAAAACTGTAGATGATCGTGCGTATGGTGGCGGCCCTGGGATGGTGATGATGGCCAAGCCTTTGGAAGATACGGTTGCTGGAATCAAGGCATCCCATAATGCAGCTGGCATCAAAAGTGGTCCGATATGCCTATTGGCCCCTCAGGGTGAGCGTTTTTCTCAGAAGATAGCGACAGATATTCTCAATTACGGTAATTTAAGCTTTATTTGTGGTCGATATGAGGCAGTAGACCAGCGTTTTATTGATCGAAACGTTGATTTGCAGTTATCAATTGGGGATTTTGTGCTTTCTGGTGGTGAAATCCCCGCCATGGCAATGATGGATGCGGTGATTAGATTGATTCCAGGGGCGCTTGGGGATGGGGAATCAGCGACCCAAGATAGCTTTATGAATGGTCTTTTGGACCATCCTCACTATACCCGCCCTGAAATATATGAAAATTTATCCGTTCCAGACGTGCTTTTAGGCGGACATCACGCTAAAATAGCGGATTGGCGTCGGCAGAAGTCTTTAGAGCTGACGTTCAGGTTAAGGCCGGACTTAATTGAATCGGCCAGAGCCAAAGGGTTGCTAACCCGAGAAGATGAACAATTTCTTCGCTCGCTGTAAATACTTTTAGTGTTCAGTAGTGAAAAGGTGGTTTGGTTTTTGGTTTAGTGAAATTGTTTTAACTGCATCCTCTATTAGGTCCGTTGACTTCGGTCTCGGGATTGAACGCTAATATGATGTTTAAGGATTGAAAATGAATTTAATTGCAAAAATTGAGCAGGAAGAAATTGCTCGCTTAAGTGCTAACAAAGTATTGCCAAGTTTCGCGCCTGGCGACACAGTGGTTGTTAGCGTAAACGTTGTTGAAGGTACACGTAAGCGTACCCAAGCCTTTGAAGGCGTTGTGATTGCTAAGCGTAATCGCGGACTCAATTCCAGCTTTATCGTGCGTAAGATTTCTTCTGGTGAAGGCGTTGAGCGTACTTTCCAAACATACTCACCATTGATCGCTAGTGTTGAAGTGAAGCGTCGCGGTGATGTTCGTCGTGCTAAGTTGTACTACTTGCGCGATCGTTCTGGTAAGTCAGCACGTATTAAAGAAAAGCTCCAAGCGCGTGTTAAACCAACAGCTGCTGTAGCCGCTGAATAATCGCTGCTTCGATGCAAATAGAAAGGCGGCCTAGGTCGCCTTTTTTGTTGCCTTAGAATATGAATATGCCCAAGACCTCAAGTCCTGAAGATTATGCAATCAATGTTGCCGCACCTCCGGGTTTCGATGCGGAAGCAATTCCTATTCATCAAACTTGTGCTGGTGAAAAAAAGGTTGCAGATGAGTTTTTACAACCATCTGGTTTAAAGTCTCGTCTTCAATCTCCGCCACAATGGCAACCCGAAATTACCGATGAAAATCGTCATGTCATCGCGGCAGATATTATTGCTAAGCGCCAAGCTGCAGGCAAAATCACTAAAGCGGCAGTATTAATTCCCTTGCTGTTGAAAGAGGAGGGCTTATCGGTATTGCTGACGCAAAGAACAAATCATTTGCGTGATCATGCCGGTCAAATTAGTTTTCCTGGTGGTCGCATGGATCCTGAGGATCAAAGTCCGAATGACACTGCTTTACGAGAAAGCAGGGAAGAAATTGGATTGGATCCAAGCAGAGTGGAGATTATTGGCCACTTACCGCAGTATTTGACAGTTTCTGGCTACAGCGTCACTCCAGTAGTAGGATTGGTACAAGCTCAGGCAGAATACGTTTTAGATGAGTTTGAGGTGGCTGATGTATTTGAGGTGCCACTCAGTTTTTTGTTGGATCCCGCCAATCATCAGGTCAGATTGTGGCAAAGTGAGCAGGGTGGACGTCGTTTTTATTCAATGCCTTATGAGAACCGCTTTATTTGGGGTGCTACTGCGGGAATGTTGCGCAACCTTTATCATTTATTAAAAGTATGACTTTCTTTTCTATTCTCTTCGCCCTCATTGCTGAACAATATCGTCCAGTAACTTCTAGTCATTGGATTGCACGCGCATGCGCCCGTTGGTTAGATTGGGTTGCCGCCGAATTTGGCGGCAAATCGGAAGAGGGTGCAAGCCCTGTTGGGGCTCGTATGGCTTGCTTAGTTGCATTCATACTGCCAACGTTTTTGGTATTCATTGTGTATGTCACATGTATGGTGACATATCCAATCCTGGGTTTTATCTGGAATATCGTTATCGCGTATTTGTTTTTTGGTTTCCGTCAATTTAGTCATTCATTTACTGCTGTGCATGAAGCCATTGAAGCGCACGATCTTCCCGCAGCACGTGCGGCATTGGGCGAGTGGTATGGACCTGAATTAGACACATCCAATCTTTCTGAGACGGAAGTGATTTCCTTAGCGCTCGAACGCGCCATTATTGGATCTCATCATCATGTCTTTGGCGTGTTGTTCTGGTTCATGATGCCAATGGGTCCCGCAGGTGTGGTGCTATATAGATTGGCTGATATCGCAGCCCAACGTTGGTCTGAGCGCGGTGACGTGAACTTGAGCGAATCTGCTCGTCATTTCTTCTACGTATTAGATTGGGTTCCTGCGCGTATTACTGCAATGGGATTTGCAATTGTTGGAAATTTTGAAGGCGCTGTCTATGGCTGGCGTTATCTCACGCAAAAATGGTCAGACTCCTTATCCGCTGTCATTTTGGCGGCCGGTAGTGGTGCATTAGGTGTTCGTCTCGGAGAGCCGATGAGTGAGCCTGATAGCGATGAAGCATTGCGTATGGCTGAGGCTGGTGAGCCAGTAGTCTATGAAGTGGGTCTTGAGCCTACTGAGCGCACAATGCGCTCTGCAGTAGGTTTGGTTTGGCGCCTAGTTATCGCTTGGATGGCTTTGTTGTTAATGCTGACCATCGCTCTTTGGCTTGGCTAATACCTTGAATTTGTACATCCGCTGTTTTTGAATCGGAATGCAGTTGTCTAAATAGCGTCAGTCTCTCTGGCGCTATTTCATTTCTTTCCACTGCTGCGCGTACGGCACAGTCTGGTTCTAAAAGATGCGCGCAATTATGAAATCTACATTTTCCGAGTAGATCTTTAAATTCTCTAAAGGCATGTTGAAGCTCACTCACCGACATATGAGCTAAACCAAATTCTTGAAAGCCAGGAGAATCTATGAGCGCCCCCAGCTTGCCAGTCTCATCTCTTCCCCAAGCCTCAGGTAGCTCGAAATAGCGACAAGCTGTAGTGGTGTGTTTGCCCGTATCTAAGCGCACAGAATACTCTTGAGTGAGTGCCGCAGCATTTGGAATCCATGCATTTAATAAGCTGGATTTACCCATGCCAGATTGACCCACAAAGACGGATACTTTGCCTCGAAGAATAGGACGAAGAGCATCAATAGAAGAGGGCTCAAACTTGGCTGACACTTCACATACAGGGTAGCCCATACGTGCATATGGCTCGATTATTTTGCGTGCGTGCGCTAAGTTGTCCTTGAGATCACATTTATTAAGCAAAATATGCAGGCCAATTTGATTGGCTTCAGCAGCTACCACTGCTCTCCCTAGCAGGTCGGGTGAGAAGGCGGGTTGCGTTGCAAGCACTACTAGTATTTGATCAACGTTTGAAGCAATCAATTTGCTTTTAAAAGCATCTGAACGATACAGAAGATTTTCTCGAGGTTCAATCTGAACAATGCGGGCTTGATCAGCAGAGGTCATCTCTAGGAGCATATGATCCCCTACGGCTCCGATATGTTGCTTGGCGGGTGTACTGACTTGAATGAGTGGGCCATCCGGTTTTGCATGGCCATCGGCATCTGTAACCAAGCGTTGCGCTAAATAATGCCTTCCATAGGAGGCAATGAGTAGCGCATGAAGCTGTTCCATTTTTAAGAATTGAATCGCTGCAAGTTAGCAATGCGCAGTGGTGCGGTCGGATGCGAGCTATAAAAGGCGGTATAGATCGGATCAGGTGTTAGGGTCGATGCATTGTCTTGATACAGCTTTACTAATGCGCTAATTAAATCTTTGGAGGAAGATTTTTCAGCTGCAAATCCATCTGCTTCGTATTCATGTTTACGAGATGCGATGCTCGATAGCGGGGTGAAGAAAAAGCTGAACACGGGCGAGACCAGCATAAACAAAGCTAAAGCAAGGCCACCGTTATAGCCATTGAGATTGGGCATAACACCCAAATCTGTATAGAACCATGCTTTGGTACTTATCCAACCTAAGAGCGCAAACATGCCAAAACTCAGGGCAAAAGAGACTAGTAAACGTTTGCGAATATGTTTGCACTTAAAGTGACCTAGTTCATGAGCTAATACCGCCTCTACTTCTCCAGGATTTAGTTTTTCAATTAAGGTGTCAAAAAATACAATACGTTTAGCTTTGCCCATCCCGGCAAAGAAAGCGTTTCCATGCGCACTTCGTTTACTGCCATCCATCACAAATAATCCCTGACTCGCAAAATCACAGCGCGCCAGCAATGCTTCAATTTGTGTTTTTAACGGCCCATCTTCAAGAGCCTGAAATTTATTAAAGAGCGGGGCGATAAATGTGGGGAAGATCCATTGCATCAGCAGGCTAAAAGCCGTCAAGACACCCCATGCCCACAACCACCATAAATCACCAGCTTTGGCCATTAAAGTCAAAATGACCCACAGGAGAGGAATGCCGATAGCGCCACCAACTGCTATGCCTTTAAACATGTCAACAAAGAACAGTTTTTTCCCCATACGATTAAAGCCGAAGCGCTCTTCAAGGTAGAACTGTTTGTACCAAGAGAAAGGAATGTCAATCAGCCCTGAGATAATGACAATTGAAACAAGTAGGGCGATTTGCTGGGTAATTCCCTCGCCAAGTAATTGTAGTAAGGCCAAATTCAGAATCTGCAATCCGCCAAGCAAAGTGAAGCCAATTAAAATGATGGCGCTGACCCCATTTTCTAAAATCCCGAGACGCAATTTTGCAATGGTGTAATCGGCTGCTTTTTGATGCTCTGCTAGAGTTACCTTTTCAGCAAATTCTGCTGGAACTGTACTGCGATGTTGAGCAACATGTCGAATTTGGCGTTGGGAAAGCCAATGGCGCAAGCCAAAGCTGGAAATGAAAGCGATTAGGAAAACAATTGTGAATGTCATGAGATCATTATAGATATGAGCGAGCAAACGAACACAGCAGCAACCAAGGTGGCGCCAGCCAATGAACATCTTATTTGGGTAGATATGGAGATGTCAGGGCTAGATCCAGAAAAGGAGCGCATTTTGGAGATTGCCATCATCATTACTGATGCCCATCTCAATACCATCGCCACAGCTCCGGTTTGGGTGGTGCATCAAGATGATGCTGTTTTAGATGCAATGGATGCTTGGAATAAAGGCACTCATGGCCGTTCAGGTTTGATTGATAAGGTGAGGGCATCCACATCTGATGAGCAAACAGTCGAGGCTGAATGTATTGCATTTTTGAAAAAATATATTAAGGCTGGAATTGCTCCAATGTGTGGAAATACTATTGGGCAAGATAGGCGTTTTATGGCGAAATATATGCCAAAGCTAGAGGCTTATTTCCATTATCGAAATATTGATGTATCTACCTTGAAGGAGCTTTGCAAACGCTGGCATCCTGAATTAGTGAAAGGTTTTACTAAGAAGCAAGCCCATACGGCTTTAGCTGATATTGAGGAATCTATTGAAGAGTTAAAGTATTACCGTGAAAAATTTATTGTGCCTCTGCCGCAATAAATAAAAAGGTCTGCATTGCAGACCTTTTTTGTTAGCCATACTTAATCAAAGTAAATTATTTTTTAATTGCGCTTTTGGGCCTAAAGACTTTAATCACTGTTTCATCGGTCTCAATGTAAGGGCCTCCAATCAAGTCAATGCAGTAGGGTACTGCTGCAAAAATGCCTGGCACAATTGATTTTCCATCTGCGTCCTTAAGACCCTCTAAGGTCTCTGCGATTGCTTTAGGTTGTCCGGGAAGATTGATCACTAGTGCAGCATGATCATTAATCTCCCTAAGAACAGCAGTTTGTCTTGATAGGATCGCGGTTGGCACAAAATTTAGGCTAATTTGGCGCATTTGCTCGCCAAAACCAGGCATTTCACGTGTACCTGCTTCGCGGGTGGCTTCTGGTGTTACATCTCTCCTAGAAGGTCCTGTACCGCCAGTAGTGAGCACCAAGTCACACCCCATCTCATCTACTAGCTCAACGATCGTTTCTGTGATGATTTCAGACTCGTCAGCAATTAGTCTTTCGTGGAAAGCACAAGGATTGCTAATGGCTTTTTGAAGCCAAGTCTGCAGGGCAGGGATGCCCTCATCCTGATAGACGCCTTTGCTGGCGCGATCCGATATCGAGATGAGACCAATTTTGACCTCATTGGGGCTATTTCGCTTTAGGGCTTCGGTATGCTTCATGTTCTTATTCTAGCTATTATTAGGGTATGTTTACATATACATCTCATCAGTTTCAAGAAATCATTGATTTCATGCTCAAAGAGGCCAAAAAAAGGGGTGCCTCAGATGCTGTGGCAGAAGTTTCTGAAGGTCAGGGTCTATCCGTTACGGTTCGCAAAGGCGAAGTTGAAACCATTGAGCAAAGTCTCGACAAACAAGTAGGCGTCACCTTATTTTTGGGTCACCACCGTGGCAATGCTAGTACAAGTGATTTTTCTAAAGAATCCTTGCGGGCAACTGTTGATGCCGCATTTCACATCGCTCAGCATACGGCAGAGGATGTTTGTGCCGGCCCAGCTGAAGCTGAGTTTCTAGAAAAAAATCCATTGGATTTGGATTTATTCCATCCTTGGAATATCGATGCCGCCAACGCCGTACAAATTGCACGGAGTGCTGAAGGATCTGCATTTGCGGTAAGTAAACAAATCCAGAATAGCGATGGCGCATCTGTTTCTGCGCATCATGCTCATTTTATGATGGGAACTTCCAATGGATTCATGGGGGGATATCCCTTTTCTCGTCACTATATTTCATGCGCACCGATTGCAACTGAGCGTGGCAAGAAAGCGCGCATGCAACGAGATGACTGGTATTCCAGTTCTCGTATTCCGGAAGAATTAGCTGATCCTGCAGATATTGGCAAATACGCGGCCCAGAGAGCCTTATCCCGTTTAAATGCGAGGTCCTTGACTACTAGACGTTGCCCAGTCATTTTTGAAGCGCCTTTGGCTACGGGTTTGTTAGGTGGTTTGGTGCAAGCTGTTTCGGGTGGCGCTTTATATCGTCGCTCTAGCTTTTTGCTGGATAGCTTGGGCAAGCAGGTATTACCCAAACATGTCAGCTTATTTGAAAACCCACATCTAAAGTCCATGACTGGGAGTGCGCCATTCGATGAAGAGGGTGTAAAGACTTCTGCAAGAACGGTAGTAGATAAGGGAATATTGGAAGGATATTTTTTGTCGACTTATTCCGCTCGCAAGCTTGGCATGAAGACTACTGGGAATGCTGGTGGCTCCCATCACCTCACGTTGCAAAGCAAAAAAACTCCAAAGGGTGGTTTGCCAGCCCTCTTGAAAGAGATGGGCACTGGTTTATTGGTAACTGAGTTGATGGGTCAAGGAGTGAATTACGTAACGGGTGATTATTCTCGCGGTGCTTTTGGATATTGGGTGGAGAATGGAGAAATTCAGTACCCAGTAGAAGAGGTGACCATTGCTGGTAATTTACGGGATATGCTCTTAGATATTCAATTGATTGGCAGTGATACATTAATACGCGGTACAAAAGAGACGGGGTCAATATTGCTTGGCTCAATGACGATTGGCGGAAAATAAACGCCTATTGATTTTTTTAAAGGGGATGGAGAGATGAAAAGACGTTCGTTTTTAAAGAAAGCCACCATTGGTGCTGGTGCAGCAGCTTTAGCGGCGCCATCGATCGCACAAGGTCTACCGACTTTGAATTGGCGGCTTGTTTCAAGCTTTCCTAAATCATTAGATACCTTATACGGTACCCCTGAAGTATTTGCCAATGCATTACGCAAGGCAACAGATGGGAAATTTAATGTCAAAGTTTTTGCAGCAGGAGAAGTAGTTCCCGCTCTTCAGGTATTGGATGCCGTTCAAAACGGAACAGTGGAGTGTGGGCACACTGCGAGTTATTACTATCTTGGTAAAAATAGCGCATTTATTTTTGATACTGCTGCGCCATTCGGTTTGACTGCACGTCAACAGTCTGCTTGGATGCTTCATGGTAACGGCATGAAATTAATGCGCGAACTATATGCCAGCTATAACATTGTTAATTTTTTGGGCGGACAAACTGGTACACAAATGGGTGGTTGGTTCCGTAAGGAGATCAAATCGCCAGAGGATTTCAAAGGGTTGAAATTCCGTATTGCAGGATTTGCTGGTCAAGTATTGGCAAAGCTAGGCGTTGTGCCACAACAGCTTCCAGCTGGAGAGATTTATTCTGCCCTAGAAAAAGGAACGATTGATGCGGCAGAATTTGTTGGGCCTTACGATGATGAGAAGTTGGGTTTGGCTAAGGTGGCAAAAAATTATTACTATCCCGCTTTTTGGGAAGGTGCGGCCGGGCTTTCATTTTTAGTGAACAAAAAACAATGGGAATCATTGCCGCCTTCTTATCAAGCTGCTTGGGAGGCTGCTTGCTATGAGGCGCACACAGATATGTGTGCTAAGTATGATGCTCTCAATCCACCTGCGTTACAGCGTCTTCTTCAGAATGGCGCCGTATTGCGCAAGTTTAATACCGCAGTGATGGATGCTTGTTTTAAAGCTAGCCAAGAAACTTATGCTGAAGAGTCAGCAAAGAATCCGCAATTTAAAAAGATCTTTGACGACTATCGTGCTTTTAGGAATATGGAAGCGCAATGGTTTAATGTGGCAGAACAAGCGTTTGCTCAATATAGTTTTAATAAGAAGCTTTGAGATATCAACTCTGAATCAAAGGGCTCCATGTGAGCCCTTTTTCTTTGGCGGATACTAAGTTCCATATCTTGGTAAGATCCATAAATGTTTGAATTACTTGTTTCTTCTATTCTTCAATCTTTTCACGCGCACTCATTCACTTTTTTTGTTTGCGCAATCCTGAGTGTCTTTATTGTTGGCGTTTCCAAAAGTGGATTCGGCGCTGGGCTTGGCATCCTCTCTCTTCCGTTAATGGCTAGTCAATCTAGTATTAATGAAGCATTGGCTATCTTATTGCCACTTTTAATTGCTATTGATTTGGTTGGGATGCGTCGATTCTTGCGGAATGCTGATTGGCGAATCCTGAAGCTCATTACTCCGCCCGCAATACTCGGTCTTTTATTGGGCATGATTTTCTTTACTGCTATTACACCCAAGGTATTAACTCTCTCAATCGGAATTTTTACCTTGCTATTTTTAATTCAGAATCTAGCCATGTCGCATATGGATTTGAAAGAAACTAAGTCTTATCCGTGGCTTGGGCGCGTAATGGGCTTAACTTCAGGATTTACCTCTTTTGTTGCCCATATTGGTGGGCCTCCTATTACGGTATATATGTTGAGAGAAAAATTGCTACCGATGGTCTATACCTCTACCTTGGGCGTGTTTTTCACCATAATTAATTTTGGAAAGCTTGGTCCTTATGCGTATCTGGACCTTTTAAATTACAAACAATTCGCAACTTCGATTATCTTGTTGCCTTGCGTTCCGGCTGGTGTTTACTCTGGATTTTATATAGCCAAAAGGATCTCAATGAAATGGTATTACCGAGCAGTAAGATTTTTCTTGCTAGTTGCCAGTATTAAATTAATTGCTGATGGACTAATGTAATTCTTGGGTAATTATTAGCTTGAAATGAGTACTTGTCTTAAAAAACGAGAGATATCCGCAAGTTCTTCGTGATTTACAGAATGCTCCATAGGGTATTCATTCCACTCTACTGAGTAAGCCATTTTTTCTAATAAGTCATAAGATACTTGTGCGCGATCGATCGTGACTACTGGATCATAAGTGCCATGCGCCATGAAGATGGGTGTATTTGCATTCGCGGAATGTCTTTCGGTATTTGCTAGCATCGCAAGTGGCAGATAGCCTGATAGGGCAATGATGCCGGCAAGTCGGTGAGGGAAGCGCAATCCTATGTGCAGGGCCATTGCGCATCCTTGTGAAAACCCAGCTAAGACAATTTTGTCGTAGGAAATTCCACGATTAGCCTCTCTATCGATTAGTTCCACGATGGCTGCTGCTGATTTCTGGATGCCTGCTGCATCTTCTTGTGCCATGAGATTGCGGCCAATGATGTCATACCACGCAGGCATGACGTAACCGCCATTAACGGTGACCGGCATACTTGGCGCGCTTGGGAATATGAAGCGAATTCCTGGGCATCCCGTCAGCTTTAACTCGGGAACTATCGGCACAAAATCATTGCCATCGGCACCAAGGCCATGTAACCAGATGACTGCTGCAGTGGGGTTTGGGCTGGTTTCTAATTCAATGCAAGGGAGCATGACAATCTTCTTTGGAGTACCTTAAGTCGATGATTATCGACTCATATAAGCTTCTTCGTTATAAGTGGAGACCCAATGAGGTCTAAATATCAAAAGAATTGCTAGGAGCATTCCTGATAATGAGCCTTCCATGAAGGCAATAATAATGAGACCTAGTAACCATCCTTCAAGGTCTATTTGGCTAGTTGTGCCCATGGCCAATTGAATCAGCAGTAAAAAAACTCCAGACAATATAACGCTTACAAAAGCTGCCACATATCCGTTACCCATAATTAGTACGAATAAATGTTTTGGAATAAATCGCTGAATAATTTGTATGGATAGATAGGCAAATATCGTGGGTAGAACGCACACCATGAGGTAATGTTGAGAGGCCTCAACATAGCTTCCCTGGATGACATAAACCCCCAGGAAGGCGACCGGAAAGAGAATGGAGAGGGCAATGGCAGGCCCAAACATGGCCGTTAGTAAGGAGGCTCCATAAAAATGAAAGATCAAGCCATAAAACTTTCCAGAGGGCTGTCCAGGCAGGCTGGGTGAGATATTCCAGGCAATCGCCAGAAATAGGATGGCAGCTGGCCCAAGCCAAGCTAAGGGTGCCTTTGTAAAAGCACGAGGGGGGCTGAAATAAAGTGCCCCGAGAAAAATAGCTACTGCTAAACCAAGCCAAATCATGTTGTCCCTGACCCTAGGGTAAATGAATAACCCAGTCTAACCAAATTAGCAATAAAACCCATCGGCACTTTCACTAGGACAGCTCAATAACTAGGTAGAATCTACCATCACTCCCATTTTTATATAGGCTCAGCATGAACTCTAAAAAGCTAACCAACTTTATATTAGGTGCAATGGTTTTGGGGGTGCTTGTTGGATATCTTGTAAATCTTTATGGTGCAGGGTCTTCTTTTCCCGATCAGTATGTTAGATATATCTCTATCCTGACGGATGTATTTTTGCGCTTGATCAAAATGATTATTGCGCCGTTGGTATTTTCTACATTGGTGGTTGGTATTGCCAAAATGGGTGACGCTTCTACTATTGGTAGAGTGGGGTTAAAAACTTTTGCATGGTTTATTTCCATGTCATTTGTATCTTTACTGCTAGGTTTGGTAATGGTTAATATTCTGCAGCCCGGAATTGGTGTGGACTTAACTTTGCCAGAGATAGCGGCAAGTACTGGCCTAAATAAATCCGGCCTAAATCTGCCTGATTTTGTTAAGCATATATTCCCAGTCAGCATTTTTGATGCAATGGCTAAAAATGAGATCTTGCAGATAGTTGTGTTTGCTGTCTTCTTTGGTGTTGGTGCCGCAGGCATGGGCACACGCGCAGATGAATTCATTCGTAATCTGGATATGCTCTCGCACATCATGCTAAGAATCACGACAGCAGTAATGAAGCTAGCTCCAGTAGCTGTGTTCTCTGCGGTGTCATGTGTTATTGCTGAGAACGGTATTAGCATCTTGATGACGTATGGAAAATTCATGCTGAGTTTTATGCAGCAATTGCCACTCTATGGATAGTGATTATTTTGATTAGTTCGCTGGTTTTAAAGAGACGTACTTGGCGCCTAGTCAAAATGCTACGTGAGCCCGCTTTGCTTGCATTTACTACAGCAAGTTCCGAGGCTGCTTATCCGATGACTTTAGAAAGAGTCGAGCGTTTTGGTTGTAAAAACAAAATTGCATCTTTTGTTTTGCCGGTGGGCTATTCATTTAATTTAGATGGCTCGATGATGTATTGCACCTTTGCCGCAATCTTTATTGCGCAGGTATACGGCGTACAGATGGAGTTAACTCAGCAACTCTTGATGCTATTGGTATTAATGATTACCTCTAAGGGAATTGCTGGCGTGCCCCGTGCTTCCTTGGTGGTGATTGCTGCGACATTGTCTCAATTCAACCTACCTGAGGCAGGCGTTCTCTTGATTCTTGGGGTTGATCATTTCTTGGACATGGCGCGTTCAGCAACCAATGTTTTGGGCAATGGCCTGGCTACCGCAGTTATTTCGAAGTGGGAAGGTGAGCTAGAGGGGTAGTAAATGCCCTAATCGACTCTATTGATGATGTGCTCGGGTGTATATTGTTTATATAGCTTGATTTAGATAGAAAGGGTTTTGCAATGAAGCCGTTTTATATCGATTACCCCCAAGAGAAAATTGAAGAGCATCAACATGCTTATCGATGCCTTCATTGCAAGATTCCCACCACTGTTATCTTTGGCTTGCTCGAGAACCATGCCGATGATTGTTCCTATCGAATTCATCAGAGTAAGTGGACTCAATTGGAGGCTAAGCTTAAACCCCGCAAAGAGCATTTTGATGAACCCCATGTAGATGAGGTGGACTAATGAAAACGTATCCAATTGCTTTGGAATTGACTGTTTGGATGGATCTTGGGTTAAATCAGTACGAGGTTGCAATCGATGATGTTTCAAAGATTTCAATCAAGCGTACCGATGATGTGCTTCACACTAGGGATCTCACTGGAAATGAAGTGAGCACATTGATTGCTGCAATTGAATCGCTAAGGGTTCCAGTTAGCGAAGATGTATCAACATCAATTAATAAAGCCTCCTCAAGTTACGAATTAATCGTAGAGTCAGCGCATTTCTCCCTAGAGTTCAACTGGGAAGATGTTGATCTTCAGGGGGTTAATTCCAAAGCATTTGAATCTGTTGTGGCTTTGAAATCGGTGGTTGAGAGTTTGGATTTAGATCATTGAAATCTAAATCAAGCCTCTAGTACGACAAATTCTCCTTGCGAAACCCTATCCCTAAATTGGGAAAAGGAAAAAAGTGCCTTAATTCTTTTGGTGTTAATCACCTCAATTTTTCCATCAGGTGTCAGATTGGCAAGGTAGTCGCCTTCAGGAAATAAGGCTTCCGGAATGTTTTCAGTCTCGAGTATTTGAGCTGGTAATACCAGACTCTTTGTAATTTTTATACGCATGTCTTATATTAATTTTTAAGAAAGAGAAGCTCTTTTTCATTTGCACAACTTCATAGTTACATGCACCAATGATGGGATTTTCTAAAGGCGCTCAAATAAGCCATTAATAGGCGGGCGGCAAAGCCTCTTCAAGGATTTTTGGTCAATTTACTGCACTTAAGAGGTGCAAAACTATGCAGAGCTTCAGTAAAAATGAAAAGTTCATTTAGTTAACTTCACCCGAGAGCTCTTTCGGGTTTTTTCATAAAACGCATCTGGTTTTGAGGCTACCCAGCGAATAAATTTTCTCATCTCTGGATGCTCTCTTAGTAATTCTGCGTGATGGTATTGGTTGGCTAACTCTGTTTCGGTAAATAGGGCATGTATTTGTCTATGGCAAATCCGGTGAAGGTATTCGGTCATCTTCCCGCCCTTAGACTTGGGGATCAGGTGATGGGCATCCTTTTGTGATTCGGGAATAGGTCGATCACAAATCGGGCAAATCCATTCACTAGCCCTTTGAGTGAGGGGCTGATGCAGGGCAATCATTTTTTGACGAATTTTGCCGATCATAAATGTGATGAGATTTATCTTGAAGGGATTTAGCCTCAAGCTAGTTTATTAAATAAGTCTTAAACTTGCTGAGTGCCAAAGTTAAATCCTAAGAATCTCGCTGAACCTGATTTATCTCGCCTCATTGAGATGGCTTGGGAGGATCGGACACCATTTGATGCCATAGAGAAAAACTTTGGGTTGGGAGAGCCTCAAGTGATTGCAATCATGAGAAGAGAGCTCAAGCGCAGCACGTTTGAGTTGTGGCGCAAAAGAGTGACAGGAAGAGCGACCAAGCATATTGCTTTGCGAAGCGATGATGTATCGCGGGCTTATTGCCCAACCCAATACAAAAATAAATGAAGCATCCTGAGCGCTTGGTTTTGATCTTGGGAGATCAGCTTGATTTGCGGTCTTCCGCTTTAAGAGATATTGATCCTCAAAAAGATGAAATCATTATGATTGAATCCGCTAATGAGGCTCAATATGTCTGGTCTCATCAAGCCAAAATCGCTTTATTTCTATCAGCTATGCGCCATTTTGCGAGTGAGCTAGAAAAACTTGGGTATCCGCTCACCTATGTGAAGAATTCTCCGCTGTCGATTGTGGAGGTGCTCAAAGAGCAAATTTTGCGCCGGAATGTAAAGTGCTTGGTTTGCATTGAGCCAGGAGAGTGGCGATTAAAGCAGGCGATTGAAGCCTTGTCAAAAGAGCTCGGCATTTATCTTGAGATGCTTGAAGATGAGCATTTTTATTGTTCACGTAATGAATTTATTGAATGGGCTGCGAATAAAAAAGAATTTAGGCTGGAATACTTTTATCGCTTAATGCGCAAGAAGCATCAGATTTTGATTGATGGTGATGGTGAGCCTGAGGGTGGACAATGGAACTTCGATCAAGATAATCGCAAGCCATACCCTAAAAAAGGGCCTGGCATCATTGATGCCCCAGTATCTTTTGAGGTCGATCATATTACTCAGGAAGTATTGGATTTTGTTGCCAAGACTTATCCGAACCACCCTGGATCACTTCGCTCCTTTCATTGGCCAGTGACTAGAGATCAAGCTCTCAAAGCGCTGGAATATTTTGTTGAATATCGCTTGAGAAACTTTGGGATATATCAAGATGCGATGTGGGTTGACACCCCATTTGGTTGGCACTCCATACTGTCAAGCGCTTTGAATCTGAAATTACTAAATCCCCGCGAGGTGGTAGAAGCTGTTTTAGTGGCATGGAAAAAATACTCTCTAGATCTTTCGACTGTAGAAGGATTTATTCGGCAGATATTGGGATGGCGTGAGTTTGTGCGGGGTATGTATTTCCTAGATATGCCCAAGATGGCAGAAGACAACCATTACCAGCATAAGCGCCCTTTACCCCAATGGTATTGGACTGGGCAAACGGGTATGTCCTGCATGCGGGATGCTATCGGCCAAACCTTGAAGTATGGTTATGCTCACCACATTCAGCGCTTAATGGTGACTGGTAATTTCGCGTTACTCGCAGAAATATTGCCGCAGGCCGTTTGCGAATGGTACCTAGCAATTTATGTAGATGCGATTGAATGGGTTGAGCTACCTAACACCGCAGGCATGGCCTTATTTGCCAATGGTGGAAGGTTTACCAGCAAGCCTTATATCGCTAGCGGTGCTTACATTAAACGCATGAGCAACTACTGTGGATCTTGCAAATATAAGCCCGAGGTTCGTTTTGGGGAAGAGGCATGCCCAATCACTACCTTATATTGGAATTTTCTGATTAAACATCGCAAGCAGTTTGAATCCAATCCAAGAACTCGATTAATGACGGCTAATTTAAAGAAAATTAGCGATGAAGATCAAGAAAAAATTTCCTTGCATGCAAAAGAACTTCTAAATGACCTTGATGTACTTTGAGGTATTGAAATGAAAAATTCATTTAAAGGTAATAAAAGTTTTTTACCCACTAAGATTTGCGTTACCTGTAAAAAAGAAATGACCTGGAGAAAGTCTTGGGCTAAAAACTGGGAATCTGTGAAATATTGTTCGGACGTCTGTAGAAATAAAAAACCTTCATAGTTGGCGAGGACAAAATATTTTCATCAAACCCTGTCAACTCGCCTAAAAGCTGACCCGTTATGTAGGAAAGGACTGAGTTCCTTTAAGACTAGGAGGTCTGTATGAAAAAGTTACTAATTTGCCTGCTTACCGGTGTCATGCTTACGGGGGTCGCTGCATCAGCAAGCGCCCATGAGGGTTGGCGTGGCGGCTATGGCGGGTATCGCGGGTACGAGGTCCATGAGGGTTGGCGTGGCGGGTGGCGTGGTGCTGGCTGGGTTCCTTTTGCGGCTGGAGCTGTAGCAGGCGTAGTGGTTGCTAATGCATATAGCAGGCCTGCGCCTTATTACTATGCCCCTCAATATGCTTACGCTCCTCCACCACAAACTGCAGTGTTTTGCCCTGAAAATGGGCTTTATTACCCTCAAACTCAAGCTTGCCCAAGTGGTTGGCAGCGAGTGCGTTATTAAAAGTTAAGGTTGAGAGAGTTAAAAAATAAGGCCACTAAGAAGTGGCCTTATATGTCTTTATTGTTGCAATTACTTAGCAGCTTTTCCGCACGGGAATCGACCGGCTAGGAATCGCAAAATAGTGTCTGCTGCTGGCTCATTAGCATACTTGGAGTTTGCATCCGCCCAGTTAACGTATTCCTGAATAATTTCTTTGCGTGTTGGAGCTGGTTGATTTACGCAAATAAACTCCGGAGCTGATTTAGGGTGACGGGTCACCAAGTAAGTGTCATAAACAGCTTGGCCATAAATCTCGCAGGTAATAAAAGTACCGTTAGTTCCTTTGCAATCTTGCAATAGTTCTTGTGTGCTGATCATGTTTGCTGCTTTAGATCCAGTTGAAAATCCTAGAGCCAAAGTGGTTAATGTCATTAATAAAATCTGCTTTTTCATGATTGATCTTTCGTGTATTGGTTTTATTGGTTAATTTCAAATTAGCTTGGTTTAACGTCTGCCGCGGAATCCGCCGCCGCCGAAGTGTTCACCGCCAGAGCGGGCGCCGCCGCCACCGAATCGGTCGCCGCCGCCACTAAATCTGGCACCACGGGCATCTCCAAAACCACTTGAGTCACTTCTAAAGTTATTTTGTCTTCCAGTATCGCGGCTACCATAATTGCGATCACCGCTATATCGATCGCCACCAGAGCGATCGTTTTGCCCAAAGCTTCTATCGCCACCACTACGATTGCCATCGCGACTACCAAAACTGCCACGCTCATCGCCACTGATGCCATTACGTTGTAAATTTTGGCGCAATTGGTCTCGTTCAGCATCACGACTTAAGTTGTTGCCGCCACCACCTAAATTGGCATTACGGCGTTGCGCATCTGCCTGCCAATTACTGGTATTGCCACGAAGATTGCCGTTCCAATTGTTATTGGTATTGCGATTAAAGTTGTTGAAGTTATTGTTGTTGATGGTGAGTGAGTTACCACCTCCCCATCCCCCTCCCCAACCTCCACCACCCCAATGGATTCCACCCCAAAGTGCGGCACCAACTGCCATGCCAACGCCAAAGGATAGAAGGGCTGTACCTACTCCATATCCGGGTGGATAGTAGGAAACGGGTGGGTAAGCAGGATATGGCCATGCGCCATAGACTACGTTTGGATTGTAGGTAGGCACATAAACTACTTGTGGATTAGCGGGCTGAATCATGATGGTTTCAGATGAGCCACTACCTTGAGTTGTTACAGTTTGTTGTGGAGTTGATTGCAATGCGCCAGAAGCTTTAGCTTTAGCGCGCAATGCTTGAATTGCGCTCATCGTATCGGACTGTTGGGCCAATACAGCATTTCCTAAATTTTGAGTCCAGTTTAATTGTGAACCCATCATTTCTAGAACAGGTGGAAAAGATACCAAAGACTTAACGCTAGGATCCCAGTTTTGTTGTTGTAGGGCATTGTTTAATGCATTACCTTTAAGGCCACCATTAGAGCGTAACCAGTTAGTTGCTTCAGAAACTTCGAGCGGGTAAGTGGACGCCATCAAGATTTGTGAAACCAACGGGTCTGGGTATAAGGCAATGGGTGCTACCAAGGCTTCCAATTGAGCCTGGGATTGTTTGGCTCCCTGAGTTTGACCGCTATTTTGTGCATAAGTTACTGGCACAACCGCTGGCAAACTTAAGGCGGTCATCAGTAATCCTGCTAGTAACCGGGATGGAAGTCCCTGCTTTTTTGTTGCTAACATTAGATTGTCCTTCTGAATAAATAGAGAAATAATTCTACTCAAATTTTGAGGAAAAATTTAAAAATGGGTCTTACCGCCTTGATGGGCCTCTAGACCTTGTTTTATAGCGGTTTTTGTCCGAATAAGACCGATTGATAGCAATCAATAAAGGCGTTGTTATTTGAGGATTGGCTACTGCATAGTTTGGGTATGGACTGGGTGCGGTTGTAAAGCTCTATGCGATTTACCCTCTGTGGCGATGGCAAGCTTTCGAATAAATTACCACGTTGACGAAGATATTCATTATCGAAACCAATGACCCCGAATTGCTGCATTTCATAGTCTGTCAGTTTATAGGTCTGCTTGGTTTGGTGAGAGAGCATTACATCAATCAAACCATTCTTTATACCCATTTCTGAAAGGTATTGATGTGCTTCACTATTAAAGCTAGTGAGCCTAAATGAGTTAGATAAACTTTGTGAGGAGTCAATTTCCTTGAGGATTACTCCATTACGATTGGTTAAGGTAAGTCTTCCAGCATGAACGCCAACGGTTCCGCTATTAGCAGCGCGAACTACACCGCTCGCCAGAATGAATACACAGGCGCTTTCACATTGACCGGTGACAAAAATTTGTGCTTTTTGACGACGTAATATTCTTCCAATTTTTAATGCTGCTTGACCATCTCCTCCAGGGCTATTCATGAGCACTATTAAACCGCCAGGAATGGGATCTGAATTTACCCAGCCAGATAACTCTTGCTCAACTTGATGAAGGGTGTTTGTTGTAATAATTCCGTCGATTCGTAAGACGCGTGGCGCCGCCTTAGAGGGAGCTGCATACGTGTATTGGTTCAAGCAGAGAACTAGCAGGAAAAAGAAAAAACTCTTCATTGGTATCTAATGTGTTTGAATTTCTAACTCTATACGAAATTTAGTGGTTTTCGTATAGTATGGAATTAAAGTGACAAAAGACTAGTCTGTTAGCTAAGGCTAAAAATTTAAGTGCCTTTGAGCATTCAATCATGCTGCCTATTTTGTATTCTTATCGACGATGTCCTTATGCCATGCGCGCCCGCATGGCATTACATTACTCGGGTACTCAAGTAGAGCACAGAGAAATTGAATTAAGAAACAAGCCCAAATCAATGCTCTTAGTCTCCCCTAAAGGAACCGTTCCAGTTCTTTGTGTGGAGGATCTGGTTTTGGATGAAAGTTTAGACATCATGCACTGGGCTTTAGATCAATGTGACCCTCAGGGGTGGAGAAATGTTGATAAGTCAATTGCTCAAGATTGGATTGAGAAAAACGACGGACCGTTTAAGGTTCTTTTGGATCAATATAAATACCCAGAACGAAATCCTCAGCTCAATCAGGAAGAGATCCTGCAGAAAGTTTGCACCTTGATGCTGGAACCAATGGAGCATGCATTGAAGGCTAACAAATATCTGCTGGGAAACAAAATATCTTGGGTAGACATAGCTATTTTTCCATTCATTAGACAGTTTTCGATGGTTAATCCAATGCGCTTTGAGGAATTAAAACTACCTGCTATAAAAAAATGGCTAAGACAGCATTTGGATTCAGAGCTATTTGATGCTGTCATGCAGAAGTATCCCGTTTGGAGGGGTGAGATGGCACCCATTCATAGATAAAAATTTTTTAGAGGAGTAAATATGGCCTGGCTTATTTTAGGATTTGCGATTATTACCGAGGTGATAGCGACAACTGCTTTGAAGTACACCGAAGGTTTTACCAAGATGGTCCCAACAGCGGTTTCGTTGCTAGGTTATGGATTATCTTTCTTTGCCCTCTCTAGAATCTTGAATCAGATTCCTTTGGCTATTGCCTACGCCATATGGTCAGGCGCAGGAATATCCCTTGTTGGCATCATTGGTTGGTTATGGCTTGGTCAAAAACTAGACGCAGGTGCTCTCATTGGAATTGGGCTGATCATCACTGGCGTGATTGTTATCAATCTTTTTTCTACATCCATCTCACATTGATTAAGCGCTTATTCCTCGACTAGAATTCCTGACAAACATCTCAAAGAATAAGAAGGGTCAGGGGTTACAGTGATTGCACTTAGAGGGGTCAGCAAATTTGAAAACTTTCATGCCCTCAGTGACTTCGTGATCACATTTTAGACATCCCCAAATTTTGGCAATTTCTTCATCTGTTGCAAGACCACATCGGTTGCATGGCAGACCACGTTTGATATCTCTAATCCAAAATCCTGGTGTTTTGCATTGAGGGCACAAGGAATTCATTTTCTTTGCAAGATCTAATGTGGCTTTTTGGATGTTTTCCATTCGTGTGGGGTTGGCAAATGCGCGTAAATCATTCTCCACATAGACCAAGCCTTTTAAGGATAAGTTTTTAGCCCAATCAAAAGCATCTTTTAGCTCAGAAATATCTTTAATCCCCTTGATGGATTGGGGATGATATTCATCTGTTGGCTTTATAACTAAATAATGCGATGGGAAGAGCGCAGATTCTGCGAACTTCATCAACTCTTCCCATTGATGAATGTATGCGTTAGAGCTTTGTGCCGGAGCACTAGAAAAGCCTGTAATTTCTAGTTGATTCTTTTGATCTGCTAATAAAACCAATTCGTTATTCCAAGGTATTACTCCCGTATAAGGGTCATTGATGAAAGAACCCTCATTGGCTAAGCCTAAGTCAAGCTTTTGAAGATCCATGCCAATCATGGCTTTCTTGCGAGCAGCATCTATTTGAGTGCCGTACCTAGGTGTTTCTTGCGTAAACGTACCCAGCAGATCTGTGTCATACGCATCAGTGTGACTTACAAGACAACCTGTTTCTGAGCTGAGAATTGGAGAAATAATCCGCTCTTTACCATGCTTTGTTAGGAGGCTAACTGATCGTCCAGTAAAAATACCCATACTTTTAATAGTTAAGCGGCACTAAAAAAATAGGAAGCAATAATGGTGTATAGCGGAATCCCGAAAATAATGTTGAATGGAAATGTAATTCCCAAGGACATTCCCATGTATAAGGCGGGATTCACTTCAGGTAGAGCATGGCGCAGTACTGCTGGCACAGCAATATAAGAAGCGCTAGATGCGAGGACCATTAACAAAATGGTGTTACCAAGTGGAAGTCCAATAAGCTTGCAAAGAGCAAGGGCCAGTAGGGCATGTGACAGCGGTGAACCTATTGCATACAGAAGAGTAATAGGGGGCTTTCCCCTGAGGCCTTTGAAGTTTCTAGCGGCCATTAACCCCATATCTAAGAGGAAAAAAGACAACATGCCCTTGAATAAATCAATTGAGAATGGGGCCATTAACTTATGTCCAGAGTCTCCACTGATTAAGGCAACTACCATGGATCCCAGTAGGAGAAGTTGAGCTCCATCTGTAAAAGATTCATGTAGTATTTTAGAAATGCCAGCTGATGGATGTGGGGTTGAGGTGTCAGCATTCATGAAGGTCCTCGCTTTGTTGGCTAGAACGATGGCAATGATGATAGCTGGTGATTCCATGAGGGCCATTGCAGCTGCCATGTGTCCACCATAAGCAATATCAAATTGATCTAAATATTGAGTGGCCGTAATAAAAGTCACTGCGCTTACTGATCCGTATGTTGCTGCAATCGCAGCAGCATCGAATGCGCTGAGTTTTCTTCTTAATATTGAATACGCTATTGCTGGTATGAGGATGGCTAAAAAAACTGCCAATCCTAAAGAGAGGGCAATTTCGGTAGTAAATCCAGACTTGTGAAGCGCGAAGCCGCCCTTGAGTCCGAGGGCCATTAATAAATAGAGTGAAAGAAAGCGAGAAATCTGAGGTGGGATTTCAAGGTTAGACTTCACAGATCCTGCAAATACTCCAAAGATAAAAAATAGAATCGCAGGATCAAGGAAATTAGTCATGAACCCATTCTATGTCTTACTGGAAAATTTTTCTTATCCCCACACATCTTAGGCTTAAAAACCTATTGCTGCTCAATAATTGCTTGAACTAGGGGGTGCTGAATCTTTTTGTCATGGCGAATGGCGTAGAAATATTCATAAATTCCATCGCAGACTCCCATTAACTCAATACCATAGGTAACCTTCAAGTCGTTTTCAATGAGCTTGCCAGCAGGAAATATTCCAAGTCCGCTGGCAGCAAAGGTTTTTAGCAGGGCGCTATCTTCAAACTCCCCAACAATATTGGGGGTGATGTCATGCTTTACTAGCCACTGGTCAATTAATTGGCGAACAGTGGAGTGTGATGTGGGCATTAAGATGGGAAGCTCATTAAGACATTGGGGAAATTTCCCCTTTGCTTTTTTAATTAACTGTTTTGGCGCGTACCAAGCAACCATTGTTTTGGTTAATTCTTCGCTATAAACATGGAGATTCTTATTGCTAGGCGCCGGACGGTCAGCCAAGATGATGTCAAGACGATGCAAGGCAAGGTCTGCTAATAAATCATCAAACTCACCTTCGTGAGCAATGAGTTGCACATCCTTGTGTTTCAGAATGGGTTCTAGTAATTGTCTAGTAACTAGCTTTGGCAGCCCATCAGAAACACCAATGGTAAGTTTCATTTTTGGAGATTTTGCTGCATCTCGAACGGCTTCTGGTAGCTTCTCACCAATGGAGAAAATCTGATCTGCTATTTCTAGTGCCGCAAACCCTGATTCGGTGAGAGTAATACCTCTTCCAGCCGGTTTAAAAAGCATATAGCCCAGTGATTTTTCTAATTCATGCACTTGTGAGCTGATGGTTTGGATTGCCATATTCAGTCTGTCAGCTGCTTTAGACATACTGCCTTCTTTGGCGACCACCCAGAAATAATAAAGATGACGGTAGTTGTAGGAATGAGTCATATTCAGTTTTTTTCAGAATTAATATCAATATATCTCTGCTTTTAGCTAAGCACAAATACACTTAAATTAACCCCATAACAAGTCATGGTTTTATGACTTTCCCGATGAATAAACATGAATAGAGGTTAATCAATTGGAACTATTTAGTCCTGAGTTTTTTTCAGCATTGCTTGCAATCGTCGTCATCGATTTGGTTTTGGCTGGAGATAATGCCATTGTGATTGCGATGGCAGCAAGAAACTTGCCAACTCATCTCCAAAAGAAGGCGATTGTTTGGGGTGCGGTCGGAGCGATAGCGGTAAGGAGTGCGATGACCTTAGCCGTTGTGTATCTACTAAAGATTCCAGGCTTGATGTTGGTCGGAGGCTTATTGCTGCTGTGGATTGCTTACAAGCTTTTAACCCCAGAAAATGAGGGCGATGGAAGTCACGATCATGCCTCCACAAGTTTTTGGGGAGCAATGAAGACGATTGTGATTGCTGATGCTGTGATGGGTTTAGATAATGTTTTGGCTGTAGCAGGAGCCTCGCATGGAAGTTATGTGTTGGTAGTGTTGGGTTTGTTAATTAGTATTCCTGTCGTTATTTGGGGTTCAACCCAAATTCTCAAGTTGGTAGAGCGTTTTCCATCTATCACTTATTTAGGGGCGGGAGTGCTAGCGTGGACCGCAGCAAAGATGATGATTGGCGAACCAGTAGTGCAGAAACTGCAACTATTTCAAAACCCGATTATTGAATACGGCGTTCAAGCGGTTGTTATTTTTGGGGTGTTAATCAGTGGCTATATGAAGGGTAGGTTTGTGACCGAAGAGAGCAATTCGCTGGCTACGGTTGAGACTACTCCATACGAATTTAAATCTAGCGTGCAGTCTTTTAATGAAGGAGATGAGGCGATGACTAAAGTTCTAATTCCAGTTGATGGTTCAAAAAATTCTATGATGGCCTTAAAACATGCTGTCAATGTATATGGTAAAGAGCAGGTGCATTTTCATTTGTGCAATGTGCAACCTACCATTTATAGGCATATTGGAAAATTTTTCAACAAGCAGACGATTGGTGAGTGGCAAGCTGAGCGTGCAAAAAAGGCGGCGGTATCGGCTTCAAAATTTTTAGAGAAGAAGGGTGTTAGTTACTCCTTTACATACGTCGTTGGTGATAAAGGGGAGGCATTGCGAGATGAGGCGCAACGTTTGATGTGTGAGCGCATTGTGATTGGAACTTCAAAGAAAAATATCCTAAGTCGTTTATTTGAAAATTCAACTACTGCAAAATTACTGGAAATCAGCGATATACCAGTTGAGGTTGTTACTGGGCAGTCGGTATCAACTCTAGAGCGTTGGGGTATCCCTGCGATTGGTGCTGGCGCGGCAACCGCTCTTGTAGCAGCAGTGCTTGATTAACTTTTTATCCTGCGGCCTCTTTATGCCCTCCTTGGAGGGTATTTTTTAAAATAAATATCAGTAAATATCAGAATTAAATTCAAATATTATCTGCTTTATTAAGAATGATATTGCTTCTATATTGGTTTCAAGATGTTTCAAAAAGGAGATTAAGTATGGATGTGATCTTGAACCCTAAAGAGCTGGATGAACCAGAATTAAAGACATTTACTGAAAATAAGGTGAAATGCTCGCTTAAGCGTTTATTTTGGTTGGTGCGAAAGATTAAGGTAAGTTATTCACTGGTTCATCAATCTAAAACGGGATGCAACCAAAATTGCTTGATTGAGTTCCAAACATTTGACCATCAACAGATTGAAGTGAGTGTGACGGCAAGAGATAAAAGAACGGCTCTAGATATGGGCCTAAAAAGAGTTTACAAACACGTGCAAAAGATATTTCATAAGGCCCAAAAGTACGGAAGATTATCAAAGCAAGTGCATGCTTGATACGAATTATTGAAACGACACATAACTATGATCTAATAGATTAATAAACGGGGAGTAGCCTGCCCAGAAATGGGTCTTATATATCGTCATTACGACTATTAAGTCCGGTATATAGGTAATGCGTTAGGGCAAGACCATTTAATTTTTTAATAAATGGCTAAATTGAATAACTCACACCTATTCCCGTATTCAGGTAATTGTTTCTGCTTATTCGCCCTTAATTGGGGCGGTAAGTTTTTATTTCGTGCAAAAAATTGGGATAATTCAAAACTGATACATTTAAATTCAATGCACATGAAGTTGCATCGCTTGTTGGCGGTTATTGCGATTGGTAGTGTTCTCACTACCAATGTATTTGCGCAAACTCAAAAGTCTTATACGATCAATGATTTAATCACTATTGCCCTTGAGTCAAGCCCTCAGGTGTTGGCTGCACGAGATCAATCAAAAGCCATCAAAGGCCAGCTTTCTGCGGCACGTGCAATTCCCAATCCCGAATTTGAAATTGGCACAGGTCAACAGCGTTCAGTAACAGGACCTCTTACTGTTGGCAATGTCTCTTCGTGGGCGGTGACTCAACCTCTGGATATGCCTTACACCCGTTTTCCAAGAGTAAACGCAGCGGAAGCCAACTTTCGTTCGGCCGAGGCAACTCGTATTGCTTTTGAAGTGGAGACGATTTCAAAAGTTCAACAACGTTTTTATGAATTAATGCGCCGTGAGGCTGAAGCAAAGGCTTTTGAAGAGGATTTGAACTTAACCAAGCAAATACGTGATCGAATGCAGGTGAGGTATGACGTTGGAGAAACGGCACGCTTCGATCTAATTAGATCTCAGACTGAGTTTTTAAATGCCCAGATTGCCGCAGAGTCTGGAAAATTAAGGGTTGAACAGGCCCGCAGTCAATTACGCCAAACTGTTGGCCATACCTTGCCGCCACATTTTTCAGTAGTGCCTGAGCAGCCAAAGACCGAGACATTGCCACCACTAAATATTTTATTGACTGAGCTTCAATCACAAAGCCCTGAGTTACAAAAGGCTAAGGCTGATGTAGAGGCTAGCGAATCAAAATTGAGCTTTGAGAAAAATGCTCGATTACCGCGTTTGGCTTTTAAGGCATCTCAATATAACGATCCAAACTTTACGGATCGACTGTATGGTTTGCAAATTAGCATTCCAATATGGGATTTTAGGGGCGGTCAAATTGCTGAAGCAGAAGCCAATGCATCAAAGGCAAAAAATCAACTGAATGCACAAAGTCAAAGTCTAGAGCAACAGCTTGAGACTGCTTACAAGCTATATCAAATAGCCACCTATCAAGTAAAGGTCCTGGACCAAGAGGTGGTTCAGCTCGCCGCAACTGCGCAGCGCATAGCGGAGGTGTCATATCGCTATGGGGAGCGCGGAATGTTGGAATATTTGGATGCGCAAAGAACCTTTCGGGCAGCAAGAAACGATTTAATTAAGGCACGTTTTGATTTAGCTTCTGTAGTTACCGAGATTCAAAGATTAAGAGCGAGTCCCGAATGGCTTGCAAAGATAGAAAGTGGAATGCAATGAAACAAGAATTTATAGATTTCATAGCGGAGCTGAGACCAAGAGTGGTTTCTTTGTTAAATAAGGTGAGATATCACTCAAAGGAATATTTAGAGCAAATTATTCAAACTCAAAATAAGTTTTATCAAGGCGCTCATGATTGGCTTGCTAGTCGGGCTCCATCTGTAACTAGACGTTACGATGCCAGCCCGCATTGGTTAAAAAAGGGATTGCTTTACTTACCATGGGCGGTGATCCTTTTTATTACCTTGAATTATTTCAATGTATTCGATCGAAATCCCGTCATTAAGTCCGTTCAAGATCCGAACGTGGTAGTAGTTAACGAGGATTTGCACAAAATGATTGCAGATGGAAAGGCGCAAATATCCCCATTTGTTGAGGAATTGCGTGCGTCTGGAAGAGTTGACTTTAATGAGCTATTTCTTTCGCGGATTGGTGCAAACGTCACTGGTCGTGTTTCAGATATTTTGGCGGTACCTGGACAGATGGTGAAGCAGGGCGATGTGTTAGCAAAAATTACATCAACAGAGTTAACTCAATCTCAATTGGCTTACTTAAAGGCGAAGAGTGCGAGTCAATTAGCTGATCAAGCGGCTAATCGGGCAAAAATTCTTTACAAAGAAGATGTGATTGCATTGGCTGAGCTGCAAAAACGCGAAGCTGAGTCTAGTAGCGCTAGAGCAGAGTTTCGTGCTGCCAATGATCAGTTGCGAGTGCAAGGCATGGATCAAGCCAGCATTAATCGCTTGGCTAAGTCTGGTTTGATTGAATCCATTAATAATGTTATTGCTACGATTCCGGGTGAGATAGTAGAGAGAAAAATTAATAAAGGCCAGGTTGTACAGCCTGCAGATGCATTATTTACTGTGGCTGACTTAAGTACTTTATGGGCTATTTCTGAGGTACCCGAAAGCAACTCTTATCTTATTCGCAAGGGTCAAAAAGCATATGTAATCATTCCTGCGCTTCGTAATCAGCAGATAGAAGGGGTTGTTGCTCACGTGGATTCCATAGTAAATCCACAAACTCGCACTGTCGTGGTTCGCATGGAATTATCCAATAAAGAGGGGCAAATTAAGCCCGGCATGTTGGCGACAATGCTCATTGAAAGTCAGCCAATCGAAAAATTGGTTGTGCCAGTGGGTGCTGTAGTTCGCGAAGACAATCATGACCACGTATTTATTAGGCTGGATGATGATATGTATCGCATGGTTCCGGTTAAGCTTGGTCCGGAAGGAAGAGGGTATCGCCCAGTTATCTCAGGATTAAAAGAGGGTCAAGAAATTGCCACGGAAGGTGCATACCATTTGAATACTGAACGTAAACGTCAGCTGAGTGGTGGATAAGTGACATGATTGAAAGAATCGTTCGTCTTTCTCTACAGCAGCGTTTGCTGGTGGTAATTATTGCCATAGTGCTACTAGTTGCCGGTTTATTGGCTACCAAAAGACTTTCCGTTGATGCATTTCCGGATGTAACTAATGTGCAAGTTCAGGTAGCGGCAGAAGCTCCTGGTAAATCGCCTGAAGAGGTAGAACGTTTTGTCACAATTCCAATCGAATTGGGGATGACCGGATTACCCGGCTTAACGGAGATGCGTTCTCTTAATCGCAACGGAATTTCTGTAATCACTTTGGTGTTTACAGAAAAGACTGATATTTATTTTGCTCGGCAATTGGTTACGGAGCGATTAATTGAAGTTGCTTCAAAGATGCCGCTGGGCATAACGCCTGTCTTGGCGCCTCCATCTACTGGCTTAGGTGAAATATATCAGTACACCCTAGATCACCCATCCGATCGTCATCGTGAGCTATCTGTTGATGAACTTTCAGAGCGTCGCGCAGTACAAGACTGGATTGTGCGACCCATGTTGCGATCCATTCCTGGCGTTGCCGAAATTAATACCCAAGGAGGTTATGCAAGAGAGTATCAAGTGCTGGTCAATCCAGAACGTCTGCGACATTATCAAATTAGTCTGCATGAAGTCTATCAAGCTCTTGCTCGAAACAATGCCAATTCAGGGGGAGGTCAATTACCAAGTTACGCTGAGCGATATCTGATTCGTGGGCTCGGATTGATCAATAAGCCAGAGGACATCGGCAAGATTATTTTGAAAGAAGTAAAGGGCATTCCGGTATATGTGAAAAACGTAGCTGAAGTCTCTATAGGAAGCGAGATTCGACAAGGCGCCGCAATCAAAAATGGTGATACCGAGAGTGTTGCTGGCATCGTACAGATGATTCGTGGCGGCAATGCGCGAGATGTGGTCAATCGCATTAAGCTAAAAGTAGCGGAGATAAATGGCGGCAAGTTATTGCCTGATGGCCTGCAAATTGTGCCATTCTACGATCGCACTGATCTCGTAAATGCTGCGATGTTTAATGTGGCAAAGGTGCTGATTGAAGGCGTCATACTCGTCATCATTTTATTGTTCTTATTTTTAGGCGATGTGCGTTCATCATTGATTGTGGTCGCAACCCTGTTGCTAACGCCATTACTCACCTTCTTGGTCATGAATCGCTATGGTATTTCTGCTAACTTGATGTCCTTAGGTGGGCTTGCTATCGCAATCGGCATCATGGTAGATGGCTCCGTAGTGGTAGTGGAAAATACCTTTGCCAAACTTGGGGAGCGCTTGAAGGCGGGAGAGTCTAAGAACCGTATTATCTTAGAGGCAGCATCAGAAGTTGGGAAGCCTGTATTGTTCGGTGTTGGCATCATTATTTTGGTTTTCATGCCCTTGCTATCACTTGAGGGTATGGAGGGGAAAATGTTTGCCCCTATGGCTATTACGATTGCCATTGCCTTAACAATCTCCTTGATTTTGTCCTTCACCTTGTCCCCTGTCTTGTGTTCTTACATTTTGAAGGGCGGCAGTGAGGACGATACCAAGGTAGTTAAAAAGTTACGCGCACCTTACGAACGTTGGTTGCATTGGAGTCTAGAAAACCCAAAATTAGTTGTTAAGAGATCACTGATTGCTTTGGGTATTAGCTTAGTTGGATTTGTTTTGTTGGGTAAGGCCTTTATACCAGTGATGCAAGAAGGTTCAATTACGCCCGTGATTGTGCGAGCACCAAATATCTCTTTAGATGAATCGATCAAATTAGAGTTTGAAGCTATTAAACGCATCATGACTATTCCGGGAGTGGAGATGGCGGTCTCTAGACTCGGTAAAGGCGAATCACCTGCAGATCCTGGCCAGCCAAATGAATCAGATCCTATCGTTACACTCAAACCTCTTGGAGATAGGGATCTAAGTCAGGAAGAGATTGCACAGCAAATTCGCGAAAAACTAAAAACCTTGCCTGGAATCGAGTTGGCAATTTCTCAGCCGATTGTTGCTCGTGTCGACGAAATGGTTTCTGGAGTTCGCTCTCAAGTAGCTGTCAAAATCTTCGGTGAAGATCTAGCTGTTTTGCAAAAGCTAGGTTCGCAAATTGGACAAATTCTTACCAAAATGAAGGGAAGTAATGACTTGCGGATTGAGCAAGCTTCTGGACAAAACTATCTTAATATCAAAATAGATCGCGATGCCATTGCTCGTTACGGTATCAATGTTTCCGATGTAAATGAGGTTATTGAAACTGCAATTGGCGGTAAGCAGGCAAGTACTATTTATGAGGGAGAGCGACGCTTCCCATTGGTTCTGCGTTATCCAAGCTCTTACAGAAACAACATTGACGCAATTGAAAATATTATTCTGCATTCTCCAGATGGCGCGCAGGTGTTATTGCGAGATTTGGCAGAAATCACCCTAATTGAGGGGCCCGCACAAATCTCACGCGAATCGGGTAGAAGGCGTTTGGTGGTTGGCGTGAATGTTGAAGGGCGTGACTTGGGTGGCTTTGTGCAAGAGGCGCAGGATTTAATAGCTAAGAATGTTGAATTACCTCAGGGTTATACCTTGCAATGGGGCGGTCAGTTTGAAAACATGCAAAGGGCCATGGCGCGCCTGATGATTATTATTCCTCTAACTATCTTGGCAATTTTCTTCTTGCTGTTTATGTTGTTCAAGTCAATTCGTTTGGCGGGCCTCATCATCTTAGTTCTGCCATTTGCTTCTATTGGCGGAGTGTTTGGATTATTTATTACCGGCGAGTATCTTTCTGTTCCTGCGGCAGTAGGGTTCATTAATTTATGGGGTATTGCTGTACTTAATGGTGTGGTGCTGATTTCGTTTATTAAACAATTGCGTGAAGATGGTTACAGCATGGAGGACGCCTTACTGCATGGTTGCGGACATCGCTTTAGACCAGTCATGATGACAGCCTCAGTTGCAATGCTTGCATTGGTTCCAATGTTGTTTTCAGGTGGCCCTGGATCAGAGGTTACTCGCCCACTCGCTGCTGTTGTAATTGCGGGTTTGGTTACATCAACAGCCCTAACGTTATTAGTCTTGCCAGTCCTGTATAGATGGTTTGAAGAGAAAGAGGTGGAAGCATGATGGAAGTCAAAGCGGTGATTCGCCCAAATAAATTACCCGCTCTAAGAGCGGCTTTAATGGAGACGCCAGGTTTTCCGGGGATGACTGTATGCAAAGTTGAGGGTTGTAGTGCACCCTCAAAGCAAGGCAAGACCAATATTAAAGATGAGCTGACAGACTATTCTGCAAAAGTACGCATAGAAATTGTTTGTAACGCAGAACTTGCCCCTTCACTAATGGATAAGATTGTGTCTATTTGTCAGACGGGGCAAATGGGCGATGGTGTAGTGTGGTGTACGCCAGTTCCCAGAGCATTCTTTATTGCTAAATCATCTACATAAACTTATAAAAATTACAACTCCTCTCGACTGTAGCTGATACCTTCTTCGTCATAGATGCAATAAATAAGGTCTAGCATTGCTTTAATCTCTTCTGACTTATCCATTGATCTGGTGCTCATAATGATAGGTGAGTAAGCATGTTTTTCATTGAGCTCTAAATAGACCACATCATCTCTCTTCATGCCTTGCAGGCTTAGCGGCACAATAGAAACGCCTTCGCCTGCAGCTACTAAACCAATTGCAATTTGCAGCTCTCTCACTTCAATAATTTTTTTCGGGTGTACATCTCTTTCTTTAAAGCCATTTAGCACTTGATCTGCAAAGCTTGGTCGTGGATTTTTAGGAAAGACAATTAAGTTTTCTTCTGCTAGATCCTTTAGGTTAATTGGCTTGGTCGATTTAGAGAGTGGATGTTCAAAAGGTACTGCAGCAATTAACTTTTCTTCTCTTAATACGATTCTTCTGATATTGGCATCTTCATGTCGAACACGTCCAAAGCCAATATCAATTTTTCCGTCTTTTAGTGCTTTGAGTTGTTCCATTGTCGTCATCTCATACATGCGTAATTCAATCGAATTAAATTTCGCGCGATATTTGCGGATGATCTTAGGAAGTTTTCCGTACAAAGTTGATGCAACAAAGCCAACATTCAAGATGCGATTAATATTTCCGACTCTCTGGGTCATCGCCTTCAACTCACCAGTTCTTGCTAATACTTGTCTTGCATGTTCGTAGAAAAAATTACCCGCATCCGTGAGTTTTAGTGGACGAGAGTTTCTAACAAACAGCGTTACCCCAAGCTCTTCCTCTAATTGTTGGATTTGCCTACTCAATGGTGGCTGAGCAATGAAGAGCCTTTCAGAAGCCCGAGTGAAATTTTTTTCTTCTGCAACAGCGACAAAGTAGCGTAGGTGCCTTAATTCCATATGTATACCTTTTAAGTATCAAAAGGATACCAAATCAGTCTTGGACTAGTCAAAAACTCCTGTTTAGAGTTCATTTATCCGAAAACTATACGAAATAAATATGATTAGCTCAGTAGAAACCCTAATAGTTGATGTGCCGACAATTCGCCCCCACAAGCTATCTGTGGCCACGATGAATTCTCAAGCGCTCGTGTTGGTATGCATCCGTTGTGCTGATGGAATCGAGGGATGGGGCGAGGCAACAACTATTGGTGGATTGAACTATGGCGAAGAGAGCCCTGAGAGTATCAAGACAAATATTGATACTTATTTTGCGCCACTCATTATTGGAATGAAGGCTGAACAGGCTGCCAAGGTGATGCATAAATTACGTACAACGATTCAAGGTAATCGTTTTGCAAAATGCGCAATTGAAACAGCTTTGCTAGATGCGCAGGGCAAGCGCTTAGGTGTGCCCGTAAGTGAGTTACTAGGTGGCCGAGTTCGAGACCAGCTTCCAGTGGCATGGACTTTAGCAAGTGGCAATACTGAAAAAGATATTGCTGAAGCGGAAAAGATGATTGCGCTTCGCCGTCACAACATTTTCAAGCTCAAAATCGGTTTACGTTCAGTACAAGCTGATGTAGACCATGTATTGGCAATTAAAAAGGCACTTGGTCCAGATATCAGCGTTCGTGTAGATGTAAACCAAGCATGGAGCGAATTGAATGCAGTAAGGGGAATTGCAGCATTGCAAGCTGGAGGCGTTGACTTAATTGAGCAGCCAGTCAAAGCAAATCATAAAGCTAGCATGGCGCGCCTCACAAATCAATTTGATGTAGCCATCATGGCTGATGAAGCATTACATGGTCCAAGCGATGCATTAGATCTTGCCAATAAATTTGCTGCAGATGTCTTTGCTGTAAAGATTAATCAATCTGGTGGATTATTCCCAGCACTTCAAGTTGCAACAATTGCGGAATTGAGTGGTGTTGCTTTATATGGTGGAACTATGCTTGAAGGGGCTATTGGTACCGCAGCATCTGCGCATGTATTTTCTACTTTCCAAGATCTTTCATTCGGTACAGAACTATTTGGACCGCTACTGCTCACAGAAGAAATCTTAGCTGAGCCATTGGTTTACAAGGATTTTTGCTTGCAAGTGCCAACAGGCCCTGGCTTGGGCATTCAGTTGGATATGGAAAAAATCAATTACCTAAAACGTCAACAAGGTCATTCGGATCAAGTTGATTTGATAACCGCCTAAACAGGAGACAGCATGTTATTCCACGTAAGAATGAATGTGAATTTGCCGACTTCAATGCCTGAAGCTGAAGCAGCGGTATTGAAAAAGAAGGAAAAAGAGATTGCACAAGATTTGCAGAACTCCGGCAAGTGGCGCCACCTATGGCGAATTGCTGGGCAGTACGCAAATATCAGCATCTTTGATGTGAACAGTGTGGACGAGTTGCATACAGCAATTTCTACATTACCTCTGTTTCCATATATGCAAATTGAAGTAATGCCATTGTGCAGACATCCATCTTCTGTGCGGGAGGATGACAGTTAACCCTTTGAAAAATTTCCTGATTTACCAATCATAAAAGTAGCAAATCAAATACAAACAAATTTAAAGGAATTGAAAATGAAACATACCGAAATTGAAAAATTAGCAAAAGAATGGATCGTAGATGCAGCTGATGCACCTGCAAACAAACGTGTTCAAGAAATTACCTTGCGTTTGGTTACGGATCTCTGTAAGGCAATTGAAGACTTAGACATTACTCCAACTGAGTTTTGGAAAGGTTTGGAGTATTTCTCAGAAGCTGGTGCTCGAAATGAATTAGGCTTATTAGCTCCTGGTATTGGTCTAGAGCGCTTTTTAGACATGCGCGCTGATGAAGCAGATGAAAAAGCAGGTCTAACAGGCGGTACACCACGTGCTATTGAAGGTCCTTTGTATGTAGCTGGCGCACCTGAATCAACAGGTTTCGCTCGCATGGATGATGGTACTGAAGTAGATAAAGCAGAGCCGCTATTTATGCAGGGTACTGTTTATGGTGCTGACGGCAAGCCATTAGCAAATGCCAAGGTAGAAGTTTGGCATGCTAATACATTAGGCGGTTATTCATTCTTTGATAAAACGCAGTCTTCATTTAATCTGCGTCGCACTATTATTACTGATGAGAATGGGCGTTATTCATTCCAAAGCATCATGCCAAATGGTTATGGCTGCCCTCCTGATGGTTCAACTCAGGCTTTATTGAATTTGTTGGGACGTCATGGCAATCGTCCTGCACACGTTCATTTCTTTGTAACTGCACCAGGCCATCGTAAGTTAACCACCCAAATCAATATCGACGGTGATAAGTACCTTTGGGATGACTTTGCATTTGCTAGTCGTGAAGGTCTTGTTCCTCCTGTAGTTCGTATTAGCGATCCTGCTGAACTCAAAGCCAAGGGTGTAACTAAGCCATTTGCTTCGATTGATTTTGATATTCAGATGGTGGTTGAGAAGCCTTCAGCCGCATCTGGAATCGTTGAAAGAACTCGCGCAGCTGCGTAATTGAATAAGGGGGTGCATGGCACCCCATTCATAAAAGGATAAAAAATGATCCCAATTCATGTAGATAACAGCCCCAAACTCAAAAGTATTGATGAATTTTTAATTGAGGATAAAGAGAAGGGCGATTATCGCCTCCACCGCAGTGCCTTTACTGATAAAGACCTATTCGAATTAGAGATGAAACACATCTTTGAAGGTAATTGGATTTATTTAGCGCACGAAAGCCAGATTCCTAATATTAATGACTATTACTCTACTTATATTGGTAGTCAGCCAATTTTCATCTCGCGCAATCGTCAAGGTGAACTAAATGCCATGATGAATGCTTGTAGTCATCGTGGCGCTCAGTTATGCCGTCATAAGCGTGGCAATAAAGCGACTTTCACTTGCCCATTTCATGGCTGGACATTCAATAACAGTGGAAAGTTATTGAAGGTAAAAGACCCAGAAGATGCGGGATATCCAGACTGCTTTAATAAAGAGGGTTCACATGACCTGAAGAAGGTGCCCAAGTTTGAAAGTTATCGCGGATTCTTGTTTGGCAGCTTGAATGATGATGTAGCTCCTTTGAAAGATTTCTTAGGTGAGGCGGCCAAAATTATTGACATGATTGTGGATCAATCGGTTGATGGGCTAGAGGTATTGAAGGGTTCTTCAACTTATACCTTTAATGGCAATTGGAAGCTTCAGGCAGAAAATGGCGCAGATGGATATCACGTCTCAGCGGTGCACTGGAACTACGCAGCAACAACAAACCATCGCAAAGAGCAAGAGGCGATTCGCGAAGACAAAATTAAAGCGATGGATGCCGGCAAGTGGGGCAAGCAAGGTGGTGGATTCTATTCATTCGACCATGGCCATATGTTGTTATGGACCAAGTGGGCAAACCCCGAAGATCGTCCTAATTTCCCAAGGCATCAAGAATTTTCAGACAAGTTTGGCAAACCAATTGCCGATTGGATGATCGAACGTTCTAGAAATTTATGTCTATATCCAAATGTGTACCTAATGGATCAATTTGGTTCGCAGATTCGTTTGCTACGTCCTTTAGCCGTAGATAAAACTGAGGTGACAATTTACTGTATCGCTCCAAAAGGAGAGTCGGCAGAGGCTCGTTCTAGAAGAATTCGCCAATACGAAGATTTCTTCAACGTAAGTGGTATGGCAACTCCAGATGACCTAGAGGAGTTTAGGGCGTGCCAAGAAGGTTTTGCTGCAAAGACGATTGAGTGGAACGATATGTGCCGTGGTTCGGAGCATTGGATTGAAGGCGCTGATGATGCGGCTAAAGAGATTGGTCTGAAACCAATATTAAGTGGTTTGAAAACAGAAGACGAGGGTCTATATACAGTGCAGCACCGCTATTGGCTCGAAACAATGAAAAAAGCAGTTGAGCAAGAGCAGGTGAGCGCATGAAAACAATCTCCATTTTAGATATCAATGCATATTTGTATTACGAAAGTCGCTTGCTAGATGACGAGCAATGGGATGAATGGCTTGAGTGCTATAGCCCAGATGCCGAGTTTTGGATGCCATCTTGGGACGATAACGACGAGCTGGTAACAAATCCACAAGAAGAAATTTCTTTGATTTATTACCCCAATCGCCAAGGTCTTGAAGATCGTGTTTTCCGTATCAAAACTGAGCGCTCAAGCGCGACTATGCCAGATACAAGAACTTGCCATAACGTGACTAATGTCGAGTTAGAAAAACGTGAGGGTGATATCTGCACTGTGCGTTTTAACTGGCATACCTTAAGTCATCGTTACAAGACTAATTACAGCTACTTTGGTATGTCTCGTTATGTAATCGATTTTTCAGGCGATAAGCCAAAAATCTTAAATAAGTATGTAGTTCTGAAGAATGATTACATCAGTCAAGTAATTGACATCTATCACATTTAATTGAATGGCAGAATGCTATGAGCTATAACATTGCACTACAGTTTGAAGATGGGGTAACCCGTTTTATTTCCTGTAACGAGAACGAGAAGCTTTCTGATGCTGCATATCGTCAGAAAGTAAATATTCCACTCGATTGCAGGGATGGAGCTTGTGGCACCTGCCGCGGATTGTGTGAATCTGGCGATTATGATTTGCCGGAGTCTAGCTACATTGAGGATGCTTTAACTCCAGAAGAGGCCTCTCAACGTCAGATTTTGGCTTGCCAAATGAAGCCAAAATCTGACTGCGTAGTAAAGATTCCCGCTTCCTCAGCTGCATGCAAAACTGGATCATCTTCCTTTCCAGGCAAGATATCGTCAATCGAGAAGCTTTCTAGTTCAACCATTCGATTTTCTATTGAGCTTAATGATCCTACTTCATTGACATTTTTACCTGGGCAATATGTCAATGTTCAAATTCCAGGTACAGAGTTAACTAGGGCATATTCATTTAGCTCCCCGCCAGGCGCGTCAATTGCATCTTTCGTAGTCCGTAATGTGCCCAATGGAAAAATGAGTCAGTACTTATCGGATATTGGTAAGTCAGGCGATGAAATTTCATTTACGGGTCCTAACGGCAGTTTCTATCTTCGTGAAATAAAGCGCCCTGTCTTATTTTTAGCGGGGGGTACAGGTATCGCTCCATTTTTATCGATGTTGGAGTCTTTAAGTACCACCGGTGCTGTGCACCCTATCAAGATGGTATTTGGCGTGACTAATGATATGGATTTGGTAGCCCTGGATCAGCTTGAGGCAATGAAGACTAAGCTACCTGGATTTGAATACCGCACAGTGGTTGCCTCTCCTGAGAGCACCCATGATCGCAAAGGGTATGTCACAGAGCATATTGAGAATGATTGGTTAAATCAGGGCGATGTGGATATTTACCTTTGTGGCCCAGTAGCAATGGTGGATGCTGTTAGAAGTTGGTTGTCAAGTGCAGACATTACGCCCGCAAATTTTCTATTTGAAAAGTTTTCTCCAAGCGCAGTAGGTGCATGATGACTCACGCGCTCAGATTTAAAAATAAAGTAGCCATTGTTACCGGTGCTGCTCAGGGAATTGGTGAGGGGGTTGCTATCGCCTTGGCGAAAGAGGGGGCCAAAGTTGTATTGGCTGACCGCTCTGATTTAATTGATGATGTAGCCAAAAAGATCAGCAAGCTAAAAGCAAAATCTTTAACAGTCAAGGTTGATCTAGAAACTTATGCTGGTGCTAAACAGTTAATTACTGAGGCAGTAAAGGCATTTAAAAAGATCGACATCATAGTCAACAATGTGGGTGGCACTATTTGGGCTAAGCCTTATGAGCACTATGATGAGGATCAAATAGAAGCAGAGATTAGGCGCTCACTATTTCCAACATTGTGGTGCTGCAGAGCAGTTCTGCCAGTCATGATTAACCAGCAGCATGGTGTTGTAGTAAACATATCTTCAATCGCAACTCGCAGTATTCATCGCATTCCTTATGCCGCGGCTAAAGGCGGAGTAAACGCGATGACGGCTAGCTTGGCATTTGAGCATGCTAAGGATGGCATTCGTTTTAATGCAGTTGCTACAGGTGGTACTGAAGCTCCTCCCAGAAAAATTCCACGTAATAAGAATAGATTATCTAAGCAAGAAGAAATTTGGTATCAAGGAATTATTGATCAAACCATCGATTCAAGCTTGATGCATCGTTATGGCACGATTGATGAGCAGGTTAGGGCAATTCTATTTCTAGCTTCTGATGAATCATCCTATATTACTGGCACAGTACTGCCAGTTAGTGGCGGAGATCTGGGTTAATGAAGCGCAGCTTCTTCAAAGATATTTCGCTATCGTCAATTACAGCTGGCTTTCTGGTTGTATTGATTTCCTATGCGGGGCCGATGCTGATATTTTTTCAGGCAGCATCTTTGGCGCAAGTATCAAATGAAGTTCTATCTTCTTGGGTTTGGGCGGTATCGTTTGGCGGCGGTATTTCTGGGATTTATCTCAGTTGGAAATACAAGATGCCAATTATTACCGCTTGGTCCGCACCAGGTGCTGCGCTCCTCATCGCTTTATTTCCACATATGTCGGTTAATGAAGCAATTGCATCCTATATTACGGCTGCCGCGATTATTTTCTTGATTGGCATCACTGGTACCTTTGACAAGTTAATTAAACATATTCCAAAGGGTATTGCAGCTGGAATGATGGCAGGAATCCTGTTTCAATTTGGGATCAATATTTTTAAGTCTGTATCCACAATGCCAGCCCTTTCGCTTGCGATGATTGGCATCTATCTGATTTGCAAAAGGTTAATACCGAAGTATGTAATCTTAGTTATCCTGTTTTCAGGTATAGCTCTTGCGTATCAGATTGGTGATGTAAATCCAGATAGTTTCAGACTATCGTTAGTGCATCCTACCTATATCGCTCCTATGTGGAGCTGGGAATCCACATTCAGTTTTGCGATACCGCTAGTTTTGGTGAGCTTGACAGGGCAGTACTTGCCGGGAATGGCAATTCTAAAACTTTCAAACTATCACGTACCAGCTAAACCCATTATTACTTTTACTAGCGTGATGTCATTAATTACCGCATTTTTTGGCGGCATCACTACTACTACTGCTGCTATTACAGCTACTTTATGTACAGGTAAAGAGGCTAACGAAGATCCAGAAAAGCGCTACGTAGCCGGAATTTTTAGTGGGATTTTCTTTTTAATTGGTGGCACCTTGGCGGGCTCAATTGTTCTCATTTTTACCGGCCTTCCAAAGGAACTCATTGCGCTTCTTGCTGGGTTGGCATTGCTAGGGGCAATAGTTTCTAGCCTAATGAGCACTCTAGAGGAGCCAGATCATCGCGAAGCTTCTGCAATCACATTTTTAGCAACAGCTTCTGGAATGAGTTTTTTAGGATTGGGTTCAGCGTTCTGGGGAATTGTGATCGGCTCTATTGCATACATTGTTTTTGACAAAGACCTATTGAAATTAAAGAGTACATAAAAGAATGATTGATAAAACATCGGCTTCAGTATTAGAGGCTATAAAACAAATCCAAGATGGCTCAACTGTCATGATCGGTGGCTTTGGAACCGCGGGTCAACCAGCTGAACTCATTAATGCCTTGATTGATCATGGCGCAAAAGAGTTGACAGTGGTGAACAATAATGCGGGCAATGGAGATCATGGACTTGCCGCATTACTTAAAGCGGGTCAAGTTAAAAAGATTATTTGTTCTTTCCCAAGACAAGCTGATTCTTATGAATTCGATAAGCTTTATTACGCTAAAAAAATTGAGCTAGAGCTAGTCCCGCAGGGTAATTTAGCAGCGCGCATTCAGGCAGCCGGTGCTGGTTTAGGTGCGATATATACACCTACTGGCTATGGAACATTGCTTGCTGAAGGCAAAGACAGCAAGATTATTGACGGTAAAGGCTATGTTCTTGAATACCCAATTTATGCCGACTTTGCATTAATTAAAGCATTTAAAGGCGATCGCTGGGGCAATCTAGTCTATAGAAAAAGCGCTCGTAACTTTGGTCCCATTATGGCTACCGCAGCTAAATGCACTATCGCCCAAGTCAACGAAATAGTCCCTCTGGGCTCATTGGATCCTGAGTGTGTGATTACGCCAGGAATTTTTGTTAAGCACGTGGTTGCGGTTTAAGGAGAAATTTGAAATGGCATATCAACGCTTAACTAGAGAGCAAATTGTTAAAAGAGTGGCTCAAGATATTCCTGAAGGTTCTTATGTGAATCTTGGTATTGGCTTGCCTACGAAGATCGCTAATCACTTGGATGCTAATAAAGAAATATTTCTTCAAAGTGAGAACGGCATCTTAGGCATGGGCCCGGCACCTGAACAGGGGAGTGAAGACTCTGATCTGATCAACGCAGGAAAAGAATTTATTACCTTACTCGATGGAGGCTCCTATTTTCATCATGGCGATTCATTCACCATGATGCGTGGCGGGCATTTAGATATATGTGTACTAGGTGCATTTCAGGTTGCCGAAAACGGCGATCTCGCTAATTGGCATACAGGATCCCCGGAAGCAATTCCAGCAGTTGGTGGAGCAATGGATTTAGCAATTGGTGCTAAGAATGTCTTCGTCACTATGGAACATGTCACCAAAAATGGTGAGCCCAAAATTGTAAAAAGCTGTTCCTATCCACTCACGGGCATGGGTTGCGTGAGTCGAATCTATACCGATTTAGCTGTGATTGATGTAACTCCAAATGGGTTATTGGTCAAAGAAATGGTCGATGGCATAACTTTTGAAGAACTTCAGTCACTTACTGATGCCCCATTAAGTAAGGAATAAGTGATGAAAAAAATTGAAAGTGCTTTTATATGCGATGCAATTCGGACACCATTTGGTAAATATGGTGGAGCCCTTGCCGGTTTGAGGGCGGATGACTTGGCTGCCTTGCCAATTCAAGCCTTAATGATGCGCAATATTGTTGACTGGGCGGCATTGGATGATGTCATTCTTGGATGTGCTAACCAAGCAGGTGAAGACAACAGAAACGTTGCAAGAATGGCCTCTTTGCTTGCGCGTTTACCAGTTGAAGTTCCTGGTTCTACGGTAAATAGACTTTGTGGATCCAGTCTCGATGCGATTGGAATTGCAGCTAATGCAATTAAAGGGGGCGGTAATCGCTTAATGATTGCGGGTGGTGTAGAGAGTATGTCTCGTGCGCCATTCGTGATGGGTAAGGCAGATTCCGCATACTCAAGAACAGCCAAAATTGAAGACACCACTATCGGTTGGCGTTTTATTAATCCGCTGATGAAAGCGCAATATGGTGTTGATTCTATGCCAGAGACAGCAGAGAACGTAGCAGAAGACTTTAGGATTTCTCGTGCCGATCAAGATTTATTCGCATTCACTAGTCAACAGCGTACTGCTAAAGCTCAGGCAACTGGAATATTTGATGATGAAATTATTCCGGTAACTATTCCTCAGAAGAAGGGTGATCCCGTCATTTTTTCAAAAGATGAGCACCCACGCTTAACCACTTTAGAGACTTTGGCTTCACTCAAAAGTATTGTGAAGCAGGGTGGGACGGTTACTGCAGGTAATGCATCAGGTGTAAATGACGGGGCATGTGCCTTGCTGATGGCTTCAGAAGCTGGAATAAAGCAGCATTCGCTATCGCCAAAAGCACGTGTAGTTGCGGTAGCGGCGGCAGGCGTAGCTCCTAGGATTATGGGATTTGGCCCATCTCCCGCAGTCAAAAAAGTATTAGAAAAGGCTGGCTTAAAACTGAGTCAGATGGATGTTATTGAATTGAATGAAGCATTTGCATCACAAGCCCTAGCTGTAACACGCGACCTTGGTCTTCCAGATAACGCTGCACATGTAAATCCAAATGGTGGCGCAATTTCACTTGGGCATCCATTAGGGGCATCAGGCGCACGCTTGGTAACAACTGCAATGTATCAACTCATTCGCACGAAGGGCAAGTACGCACTTTGCACTATGTGCATTGGAGTTGGTCAGGGAATTGCGTTAATTATTGAGAGAGTGTAAAGGTACAAATGAGCATTGCACATATTAACGGGATAGATGTTTTTTATTTAACGGATGGAGATCCCCATAAACCAGCCATTATTTTTTCAAATTCCTTGGGGACTGATCATTCCATGTGGGATGGACAGCTTGAAATTTTAAGAAGGGATTTCTATGTCATTCGTTATGACACACGGGGACATGGTTTAACTTCTGCCCCAAAAGGTCCATACACTATTGCGCAATTAGGACGGGATGCATTAGGCCTATTGGATTATCTGGTTATTGATAAAGCCTTTTTTTGCGGCATTTCAATGGGTGGCCTGATTGGACAATGGCTTGCGCTGAATGCTCCAGAGAGACTCGAAGGTTTAGTAATTGCTAATACAGCCCCCAAAATTGGTAATGAGTCCGCATGGATTGATCGAGCAAATCTTGTAAGAAAAGAAGGTCTCAATTCAATAGCAGAATCCGCTCCATCAAGATGGTTTACACCAGAGTTTTATGGTTCATACCCCGGAGCAGTAAATGAATTGCTAGTAAACCTAAAAAATATGAATCCAGAAGGTTATGCAAGCTGTTGTGAGGCTTTATCTGGAGAGGATTTAAGGGTTGGAATAGCGGAAATAAATATACCGACACTCATTATTAGTGGCGCAAAAGATCCCGTGACTACCACTGAAGATGCGGAATTTATGCGATCGCAAATTGCTAAATCTGAATTACTAGTAGTACCTGCGTCTCATATTTCAAATATTGAAGCAGAGACTGATTTTAACTTTGCAATTAAGAATTTTTTTGCAAATCAACTAAAAAAAGAATTGGAGATACAAGATCATGAGTCAAATTGATGTACATAAGTTAATAGATGAGGCGAAATTTAGTAAGTTTCACTGGAGTCTGCTATTTTGGTGTGGCCTCATTATTATTTTTGATGGATACGATCTCGTTATATATGGTGTTGTTTTGCCGAAATTGATGGCGGAGTGGCAGCTTTCGCCGATGCAGGCTGGCACGCTTGGTAGTTATGCTTTATTTGGCATGATGTTTGGCGCCATGTTTTTTGGTCCACTATCAGACAAGATTGGTAGAAAAAAAACCATTGCAATGTGCGTTAGTTTGTTCAGTGTCTTTACATTCATCAATGGTTTTGCAGAAAACCTCACTCAATTTGGTATTTGTAGGTTTATTGCTGGTCTTGGAATCGGTGGTGTGATGCCTAACGTAGTGGCTTTGATGACTGAATATTCGCCCAAGAAAATTCGCAGTCTTCTGGTAACCATCATGTTTAGTGGTTATTCGGTGGGTGGTATGTTATCGGCTGGCGTAGGCATCTTTTTAATTCCAACTTATGGATGGCCATCTGTTTTCTTTGTGGCAATTATTCCTTTTCTCCTGTTACCGATTATTTTGCGTTTCTTACCAGAGTCTCCTGGATTTTTAATTAAATCAAACCGCAATACTGATGCGGCTAGAGTGCTTGCCAAAATTGCGCCGGAATATGCTTCAGCAAACTCAGGCGAATATGTTTACCCACTCGGAAATGCCTCTAGTTCTGTGCCTTTGGTATCACTGTTTAAAGATGGTCGTATCCTAAGTACGTTAATGTTCTGGACATCATTTTTTATGTGCCTCCTCATGGTCTACGCTTTGGGATCATGGTTGCCAAAGTTAATGAACAAGGCTGGCTATGAGTTAGGTTCTAGCCTAATGTTTTTAATGGTCTTAAATATTGGCGCAATCTTTGGTGCAGTAGGCGGTGGATGGCTTGCAGATAAATTCCATCCACGGAAGGTGTTAACGATTTTCTTTATTTGCGCAGCCACTTCAATCAGCTTATTGGGTGTTAAGAGCTCATTCATAGTTCTGAACCTATTGGTTGCTATAGCTGGTGCGACAACGATCGGTTCACAAATCTTGTTATATGCATATGTAGCTCAATACTACCCATTAAAAATTCGATCTACTGGTATTGGTTGGGCTTCTGGTGTTGGTCGTGTGGGTGCAATATTGGGTCCTGTTTTAGGTGGAACTCTATTGAGTCTGAGTCTGCCACTGGAGTTCAACTTTTATGCATTTGCTATTCCTGGTGCGATTGCATGTATCGCCATTACCCTAGCGGGTAGATCTGGTCATGATGCAAAATAAATTGCCATCATTGTTTACAGCAGTAGTTGCTGGTCTAGCCTTATTGCTTGTCGGTACAAATCCTGTGCTTGCACAGGAGTGGCCAGCTAAGACTATTCGCTGGATTGTTCCATTTCCACCTGGCGGCGCAATGGATGTTATCGCGCGCTCATTGGCGGACAAGTCCTCGAAGACATTAGGGCAGCCAATTATTGTTGAGAATAAACCAGGTGCAGGAGGCAATATTGGTGCTGAATTGGTAGCACGGTCTGAACCTGATGGCTACACCATGCTGATTACTTCCATAGGTATGGCTACAAATAAATATCTTTATCCTAAATTGCCATATGATCCAGTTAAAGATTTTTCGCCTGTAAGTCTGGTTGCTATCGTGCCGAATGTTTTATTAACAAATGTTACTCAACCGAATGTAAAAACAGTAACTGATGTGATTGCAAATGCAAGGGCTCATCCAGGTCAGCTCACCTATGCATCTGCTGGGAATGGTACATCCATTCATTTGGCGGGAGAAGTATTTGCCTCTATGGCCAAAATTGATATGCAGCATATTCCCTATAAGGGTAGCGGACCTGCTGTAACTGACTTGCTAGGTGGACAGGTAAATTACATGTTCGATAGCATTACTTCAGCCAAATCCCATATTGCATCAGGCAAGCTCCGTGCAATAGGACTTACAACTACTAAACGTTCTAAGTCTTTGCCGGGTATTCCAACGATTGCTGAATCTGGCTTGCCTGGATATGACGTAACACCATGGTTTGCAGTTTTTATGCCTGCAAATACTCCCAAACCGATCATCAATAAACTGAATGCCAGTCTAGTTTCTAGCATGGCTTCTCCTGAAATTAGAGAAAAGTTTGAATCTATTGGTGCTGAATCACTCGGCTCCAGTCCAGAGGAGCTTGCAAGTTACTTGAAGAAAGAAATGGAACGTTGGGGGAGGGTGATTGCCTCTAACAACATCAAGGCTGACTAATTATCAATATTTTGGGGTAAAGGAAATTTATTAAATACATTACTTTTAATTATTGAACAATGTAAAAGAATGCATTGGACATCATGAAATAGTCTGCATAAAGTGTTTGCATACAAAAACTATTAAGCGTCATACAAGTGCTCAACATTATTTTTATAGAAATGAAGGAATTTAAGAAATGAAAAAATTAGCTTTATCTGCTCTCACATCATTTGCAATCGGTGGTGTAGCTCATGCTCAATCCTCTGTAACGATTTACGGTATTTTGGATACTGGTTATGTAGGTGGTAATGTGAGGTCTGCAACTGTGGCAAGCAATGGCGCCCAATCAAAAACCACTGTTAACCTATTTGGACAAAATGCAGAGAGCTCCAGCCGATTGGGCTTTAAAGGCCTTGAGGATTTGGGGGGTGGCAGTTCCGCTTTTTTTACAACCGAAATGCAGCTATATCCCCAGGATCCAACTGTATCGGGTAGCGCAAATGCGGGATTCTTTAATCGCCAGACTTTTCTAGGTCTTAGAAAAAATGGCCTTGGAGAAGGGGCGATTGGATTGCAATATACGCCTATATTCAAGGCGGCCTTAGTAACTGATCCTGGTAACCTAAACAATATTACTGGTAACCTTATCTATGCGAGTACTCAAGGAGTTGGTAGTGCAAGTGCAGGTACAACCGCCATTGGATTTACTGCACGTACCGCAAATACTTTGTCATTTAAGACTGATAATTTCTATGGATTTACTGCGAGCGGAATTTATTCGCTAAACAATAAGAATCAATCACAAACTACTACTAGCAACGCTGTAACAGGTGGTAATGTGAATGCCAATGGTTGGGGATTAGCAGCCGATTACACATATAAGAGTCTTTATATAACTGCTGCTTACCAGGCTTTGAAGCAACAAACTACTGCAGTTACATCAATTACCGATTCTGCTCCTTGGACTAATGCCGCTACCAATACCGGCACACTACCTAATACTGCTGGGAATGCTCTAAATGTTCAGGATAATCAATTTTATGTGGCAGGAACGTATGATTTTGGGTTCTTAAAGGCCTATGCTCAGTATTTAACAAGAAAGGCAACTTCAAGCCTTTCTTCTAGCTATTATTTGGGTCGAGCAGCTGAGCAATTAGGTGTTAGAGGCTTCATTACGCCAACTATTGAAGGCTGGGCTTCAGCTGGATTGGGTCGTTATACAGAAATGGGTCCCGGTTCACCAACTGCAAACTTTACCGGCTTTCAGCTAGGCTCAAATTACTGGTTAAGCAAGCGTACTAATTTATATGCAATGTACGGACAAACGATAGTCTCTACAGGAATCGCTACGAATGGAATTCTTGTAAACGCTGCGATTAGCAATTACGCTGTTGGTGTTCGTCATACCTTTTAACTATCAATATAAATCTCCAAAAAAATTTGGACCCACCTGATAAGGTGGGTTTTTTTAACTTTTATGAATGGAGATGTTATTAGGTCTCTGGTTGAGATCTTTTTCAATAAAATCTCTGACATGTCGCAAGAGGGGAGATTCAGTTCTATTCTCAATGGTAACAAATCCAAATCGGGCAGTTGCATCTAGCGGGGGTGAAACCACAATTTCCTCAAGCTCAGGAGCGGAGTTTCGAATTGCTAACAAGATGGTATTACTTTGCTCCGTCACTTCAACTAAGCTGGATATCTCACTACACTTAATGTTGACTAAGTTATCAAGATTTGCGTCCTTACCATATCTATCGATGATGGTCTTTTCTGTCTCCTCGCTGAGCGCTGTAGAGGCAATTGGATACTTTCTGAGATCATCGATTGTGATCTTTTTGAGTTTTCGTAAAGGGTGGCCTTTTCTAACCATGAAGGCGCCTGGAGTCTCGTGAATAATTTCCATCTTCAAGTCTTGTGATGGTTTCATGGATCGGGCATTAATAATTAAGGCATCTAACTTTCGGGCTCGTAAAGATTCAATGAGCATTCCGGTCTTTCCTCTTGCAATCTCAATATGTAAGTGGGGGAAATTCACCGCAACATGCTTTAGTAATTGAGTCATTAAAAGAGCGCCGGGTCCCGATCCCATCCCGATTCTAATTTGACCACTCAAGCCATTCTTAAAGTTTCGGTTGGTTTCTTTTATGTCTTTAGCTAGATCAAGCAGAATTTGGGAGCGTCGCAATATTTCTTCACCGAATGCAGTCAGAGTAGTTTGTCTACCTTGACGATCAAAGAGCTTTGCGCCAAGCTCGTCCTCTAAAGATTTAATGCTTCTGCTTAGAGCGGGTTGGGTAACAAAGAGGTTTTCGGAGGATTTGATAAAGGAGCCCGTTTTTGCTAGCTCGCTCATATGCCTTAATTGAGTTAGTGTCATACAGCCCCCATTTTTCTATTACATTAAATTATATTAAATAGTATCAGAATGCATTAGACATTACATATGTCGCTATCTAGAATTGCTTCTATATTCAATTAAAAGGGTTCCAAGATGAAATTGGTCAAATTCTTAGCCTCGGCTTTATGTTCTCTGACAGTCGCTTCTGTTGCTATTGCTCAGACTTATCCCAATAAGCCGGTGAGCCTGGTTGTTCCTTATCCAGCTGGCGGAGTATCTGATGTGATTGCACGCATTGTTAGCCCAGCACTTTCCAAAAAATTGGGAGAGGCTGTCATTGTTGAAAATATTGGTGGAGCAAGTGGCGGAATTGCCGCTCAAAAAGTACTCAATAGTCCTGCGGATGGATATTTAGTTTTGCAGGGTTCTCCCAATGAATTAATCCTTGGCCCATTAGCGAACTCTGCGATCAAGTTTAAGAGCGAAGATTTTCGTTTGGTGCAAATGATAGGATCTGCGCAAATAGCGTTCTTAGTCAGAAGTGATATGCCAGTAAAGGATGTTGATTCATTTTTGGCGTATGCAAAGAAAGCGGCTCAAGAAGGCAAGCCCCTCTCTTACGCAAGTGTTGGTCCTGGATCCTTCTATCACTTATTGGGTGAGCAGCTTTCCAGAGAAACAAAGATTCCCATGACTCATGTTCCTTATAAAGGTGCTGGACCTGCTTTGCAGGATTTAATTGGTGGTCAAATTGATTTTTTCTTGGCGCCCTATGGCAAGTCTCATGACGAGCTAGCAAAGCAAGGCAGAATTAAATTGCTCGCGATGCTCAATGCTAAGCGTCTAGAAGGTGTGAAGGATTATCCAGCCATATCGGAGAGCAAAGGGTTGAAAGGGTTTACTTACTCAATCTGGACTGGTTATTTTGTCAAAAAAGATACTCCTGAGCCTGTTGTGCAAACTCTCAATAAAGCTCTGGCTGAAGTGCTTGATGATGCAACAGTAAAGTCAAGTCTTGATGCCAATAGTTTGTTAATAGCCAAACCATTAAGCTTGAATGAGTTGAACAAAGTATATGGTGATGGCACAGCCCAATTTAGGGCAATCGCAAAATCAATCAACCTTCAACCTCAATAAGTAGGTTTATCAATGAACCAAGCAAGCGAATTGGCTTTGATTGAGGTTGATGAGTTTATTTCTTTGAGAAGAGATATTCATCAACATCCTGAGCTGGCTTTTGAGGAGCATAGAACCGCTACTTTAGTTGCAGAAAAGCTGAAATCTTGGGGTTATGAGGTTCACGAGGGTATTGGTGGTACTGGCGTAGTAGGCGTCTTAAAAAATGGCATTGGCGAGATGTCCATTGGCTTGCGGGCTGATATGGATGCCCTGCCAATTCATGAGACGAGTGGAGTGGAATGGACCAGTTGCAATCATGGTGTTATGCACGCATGTGGTCACGATGGTCATACAGCAATATTGTTAGCAGCCGCAAAAGAATTAGCTGTCAAGAAAAATTTCTCGGGTACGGTGAATTTAATATTTCAACCTGCCGAAGAGGGTGGAGGGGGCGCGTTGCGAATGATGGCAGATGGCTTGTTTGAGCGTTTTCCATGCGATTCTATTTTTGCAATACACAATATGCCAGGTTATCCAGTTGGCCATCTTGTATTTCGAGATGGACCTACCATGTCGTCAAGTGATTATGCAACCATTGAGATTAGCGGGGTTGGTGGGCACGGAGGTCTGCCGCATAAGGCGTCTGATCCCATCGTTGCAGCATCATCAATCGTTATGGCTTTGCAAACGATTGTTTCTAGAAATGTCGATCCACAACAATCCGCTGTAATTACTGTAGGCGCATTTAATGCAGGTCATGCAAATAATGTAATTCCTGGATTAGCAAAATTAGAATTAAGTATTCGAGCATTAGATTCCCAAGTAAGAATTGATCTTGAAAAAAGAATCAAAGATCTAGTGAAGGCACAGGCTGAAAGTTTTGGCTTAACAGCTAATATTAATTGGCGTAAAGGCTATGCGGTTCTAGTAAATTCGCTTGCAGAAACCGAGTTTGCAAGGAATGTGGCAACTGACTTTTTTGGACCAGCGGCAATTACTCGTCAAGGCCCTGCTCTTTCTGGTAGCGAAGATTTTGCATTTATGCTTGAAAAGATCCCTGGCTCCTATCTCTTTATTGGGAATGGCGATACCCCTGGAACATGCATGGTACATAATCCGGCCTATGATTTTAATGATGGGAATATAGCAATTGGTGCTACATTCTGGTGCGAATTAGTTCGGCAGTACTTAAAGGTTTGAAGGTTTAGTGTTAAGATTTGCTTAATCATTCTCGGGAGAGACTGTTTTTACAGCGCCGAAGGAGCAACCGCCCCGGAAACTCTCAGGCAAAAGAACCGAAATGATTTTTACACTCTGAAGAGTTATTGAGACTTCGTCGCTTAATAACACCGAAGGAGCAAGTAAGCTTCTCAGCTTATGAATCTCTCAGGTCCAGAACAGAGGGGGCCCCTTGTGCATTTGCAATGGGAAACCCTTGACGTTTTAGGATCTCAATATGAAATCATTTGTAATTATTGGTGGTGGCATCACTGGTGTAACGACAGCTTATGTTTTGGCAAAGCGTGGCTACGATGTCACTCTTATCGAGCGTCATCGTTATGCAGGTATGGAAACATCCTTTGCCAATGGTGGTCAGCTTTCTGCATCAAATGCAGAGGTCTGGAATCACTGGTCAACAATCATGAAGGGCATGAAGTGGGTATTTAAAAAAGATGCCCCTTTGTTAATTAACTTAAAGCCCGACTGGCATAAGATTTCATGGTTCGCAGAGTTCATTGCATCCATTCCAAATTACAAGAGTAATACCGTTCAGACTGCACACATGGCAATTGAAGCCAGAAAGCATTTATTTTCTTGGGCAAAGCAAGAGGGCATCGATTTTGATTTAAAGCGCGAAGGTATCTTGCATATCTATCGTGATAAGGCTGGATTTGATCATGCCGGTAAGGTCTCTAAAATGCTGGCTGAGGGCGGTCTGGGGCGCATTGCTGTAACACCGCAAGAGATGAAAGAGATCGAGCCCACTCTGGCTGGTAAATATTACGGTGGTTATTACACAGAGAGTGATTCGACGGGAGATATACATAAATTTACATATGGCCTGTCTGAAGCTGCAGCTAATTTAGGCGTTAAAACTATTTACGAGCACGAAGTTCTCTCTGTTCAGTCAGATGGAAATCATGTGAACTTAACGTTGAGTAAGGATGGACAAGCCAGCCAACTCGTTTTTGATAATGTCGTGGTTTGCGCTGGCGTTGGTAGTCGTGATCTTGCAGCTCAGTTGGGTGATCGTGTCAATGTTTATCCAGTTAAAGGCTATTCAATTACCGTTAATTTGAACGACAAGGCTAGTCAAGAGGGTGCTCCCAATGTGAGTCTATTAGATGATGAAACCAAACTCGTTACCAGTCGTCTTGGGATAGATCGGTTCCGCGTAGCTGGTACTGCAGAATTTAATGGTGTCAATCGTGATATTCGCGCTGATCGTATCAAGCCGCTAATTGACTGGGTTAATCAATGCTTTCCTGAAGTCAGCACACGCTCTGTTGTTCCTTGGGCCGGTTTGCGTCCGATGATGCCAACAATGATGCCAAGAGTAGGAAGAGGTAATAAACCGAATGTGTATTACAACACTGGCCATGGACATCTGGGTTGGACCTTGTCTGCCTGCACTGCTGAAATGATTGGTGATGTAATTCAGTATGGCGAAACCACTACAAAAGCAAGTTCACCAGCGAGTCTCCAGTTTTCGTAAAGAAGGTTTTCTAGTGAGTTGGAATATTAACCATTAATAGTGATGAAAAACCCTTGAGAGTGATTCAAGGGTTTTTCATTTGCTCACCAGCTAATTGGTTTTCCCCTTAACCATCTCCACCATCCAATCATTCTCCAGTAGGCATCACGTTGTCGATAACCAATAGGTTCAATTAATCCAATTGCTCCTAGGCGAAGGATTTGTTGAAGTGAATTAAAGCTGCTGATATAGCTATCGTTAACGGCAATAGCATACCAAGAGTAAAAGCCGCTTATTGCGTAAATCAGAAGCCCATATATAAAAAAAGAGGTGTACGAGAGCAGGCCTAAAACGATGCATACCCAAAGCGAAACAATGCCTAGAAGTTCAATTACAGGTGCAAAGGCTTCAATAAACACAATATGAGGAAATGAAAACCAGCCAATTAACAGACTCTTTCTATTAAACATGAGTTTTTTGTGCCAGCTTAAACTTTGCAGGGCACCCCACATCCAGCGTATCCGCTGTTTTTTTAACCCCACTTTATCCTTGGGAACTCTAGTCCAACAAATCACATCGGGAACTGTCCAAATCTTGTAAGGAAGATTGTTTTTCAGATGGTATTCATGAAGAGAAAGAATAATTTCTAAATCTTCGCAATATGCCTCGGATCTATAGCCCCCAATCCGAATTAGGGCCTCTTTATTAAATATGGTTAACGCTCCACCAATGATTAAGAGTCCGTCTAAATAAGACCAGCCAGTTCGCCATGAAGTAAAGGAACGTAAATACTCGATAATTTGAACACCAACAAAAATGGACTGTGAATTTCTTTTTCTCCTAACTTCTCCGTTTTTGATGACAATTTCATTGCTTGGGGCAATAGCGCCACCAAGGGCAACCAAGGTGGGCTCATTAATAAATTGAATGATTAGTTTGCGCAGGGCATCGGGGGTAATAATGGAGTCACTATCTATGCAGCAAATATATTCGCCAGAGCTATATTGAATTCCTACATTTAGACTATCCGCTTTACCGGTGTGAGTCTTTTGAATAACGCGCAGTCTTGGATAAGTGGTAGAGCTAAAAGCAGAGAGGGGGATAGATTTACTTAAATTTGTGCAGTGTGTCAGCGAATACTCTGCAAGTTGGAAGTGTTCTTTGAGGGTTTCTAAGGTTTGATCACTCGAGCCATCATCTATGACAACAATTTCATAGTTTGGATAATCGATAGAAAGTGCGGCATTGACGCTTTCAACGATTCCAAGAGCCTCGTTATGAGCTGGGATGATGACGCTGATTTTTGGCGCATTTAATTTCTCAAATGGCACCTTCTCATGACTAATAGATCGATATCTTAAATGGTGTAGATGTTTCCTAAGTAATGCGGCCACTACAATGTAGGTAGCCAATGCAATCAGTAGATGTGCATGGAAAAAATATTCCATGAAGCGGACAACTTGAGAGGATAGAGCGGTGATATCCATTTAGGTGGCGACCAAATAACGTAATAGTCTTTTTGGAAAATTCTTATTTCTTGCTTCTCGAGAGTATTGAATTAACTGGTCACGAGGAATTTCAACCATGGCTGCCAAAGCTTGCGTGATGTTGAGAAACCCTTTTTCATAAGACTCAATGATCTGCGAAAGGGCTTCTTTACCAATTAAACGGGCTAGAGCAATACATGCATAGGGTGCAATTCCTGCTTGATCAACATATTTTTTTACTTCAAATACAAATTCTTGAAAATTAGAAAGTCCTATCGCTTCTAATGCAATGCATTTCTCGGCTAAGCCCTCTTCATTTAAGCAGTGCGGAATGCAATGAAGCATGTCAGTTTGGATTGCAACTTCAACATATTCCTTGCGATCAGATGCTGGGGTTTGCTCAAGTAATCTTACCCATCCATATGCAACATCTTTTTTATAAAGATGTATCAAGCTATTGATGCTATTCAGTTGATGTTGAATGCTTTCACCCTTATGTGAGCGGTTTTTGGCCTGATCTAGTAGCGCGATAACGCGTTGCTGGATTTCTTTGCTCCGAAGTCGGCTGCCATGCTTAATGACGATTGTCAAAATGAGAACAAAAATTCCCCCAAACAAAAGCCCAGCTAGGCTTAAGGCATAAAGAAGCAGGGGATCAGAAAACCAATCGAAGTCCAAGCTGCCCCCCGTTTCTTTGGTAGTAACTGCCTTGCTTTGCATGCCAGGCTGAGGCAGTTAAGCCAATTTCATTGGTAATCCAAAATAACCCATCTAATAAGTATTGTTGAGTATCTATAGAGGTGAGGTTGCCAATATTGACTACAGTTGGCTCATGACCGCTTGCATAAGTAAAGCCTATACGATTGTTGTTTTTGGCAAACCACTGAACTTGGTATTTACTTAGCCAGCCGCTTTTTTGAGAATTTAGAGTGGAGTAGGTTGCTACATAGGCCAAGCGGAACTGATCAAAATATTTATCAAGGCCAATATTTTGATTGCTGGTTCTTCCGTCTAAGTAACTACTTTCTCTTCCAGATAGCAAATAGTTAAATTGATAGGGAAGTTTTCCATTCCAGCCAGCTCCATAAAAATTTTGTGCTAAGAATTGTGGATTATGCGTTAAAGATCCCTCGACATTGACTACACCATATTTAAATGGGTAGGCGTAATTGAGGTATGCAGATTGATCTACTTGTGAAAAACGTTGCGCATTTAATAATTGCAGGTAAACCAAACCATTTTCTTTTAGCGGCAACATTAAATCAAAATATTGACTTTGCCACGCTGCGTAATTATTGGTTAGACCTTCATAACTAGCGCCTAATTCCACATAAGAATTTGCATCGAAAATAGCAGGCCTATCAAATTGTTCTAATAGAGAGTTTTCAACCTGACCATGTACGCTATGAGAAATGATCGATGCAAGAATTCCCAGTACTAGGTAAAACTTAGCATTCATTTGGACTTAGATTTTAGAATTATTATTTTTAGAATAAGTGATGAAGCAAAGAAGTGCAAGGTTTTTAATTTATCTCTTCAGTTTGCGATTAGCTCCTACAAAGACTTAGGGTGACTTTTTTAAACTCAGCATCTTCTTGAAATGGGTTGATTTGAAAGCCTAAATCTTTCATTAGGTGAAGCATCGGCTGGTTATTATTCAGTACGTATCCAACCATTTCATCAAGCCCTTGTGTTTTTGCGTGCTTGATCAAATTTTGCATCAGCGCAGTTCCCACCCCATGCGCGGTGTATGCATCACTTACCGTTAGTGAGAATTCACATACCAAGGTATTTCCTTGGCAAACATATCTAGCAATGCCAATAATCTCTTCGTTTTCTGTGTTGGATTTGGTGAAAGCTATTAATGCCATTTCCTTTTTGTAATCCAGCTCTAATACATCCTCCAAATATTCATTTGGTAATTCCGAAATTGCATGAGCAAATCGTAGATAGCGATTTTCAGGAGAGAGATGATTAAAAAGATCTATCAGTTTTTGTTTGTCGCTTTTTTGTATGGGCCGGATTCCATACCAAAAGCCATCCCCATGGGCATGCAGAGTTTCCGAAGGATCATGTTCTGGGTTCAGAGCCATCTTGATCTATAAACAAGTGATGATGAATGTATTCATTTTCAGTTCATCATATGTCTATTTGGTGAAGATGTCATTGAATGGGATTTAGTTCAAGGTAATGTTTAAGCTGTCACCAAGAAGATATTCTTGATTAATTGAGGAGATATGCCGTAGATAGTCCCATAACACTGTTACCCTTGCGACGCTTTTTCGCTCACTTGGAGCAATTAGCCAAAAGGTTCTATTAAAGCTGGTTTTATCGGGCAGAACTGGAATAAGAGCTGGGTAGCTTTTAGCTAAAAAACAAGGTAACACTGCTAACATTTTTCCTTGAAGTGCGGCTTGTAATTGAGCGGTAAGGCTACTGCTTCTAAAGGGGACGTGAGCGTTTGGCGCAAGATTTTTGAGATATTGTAATTTTGGGCTAAATGAGTATTCATCTACATAGCCAGTAAATTTATGTTTACCCAAATCCTCTAAATTTTGAATTCTCGGATGATTATCTAGGTATTGTTCGGTTGCATATGCTTGCAGTTTGTAGTCAGTCAATTTGCACGTAATGTAGGGACCAGTTTCAGGTCTATCAATGCTAACTACTAAATCAGCCTCTCGTTTAGATAGATTGATAAAACGGGGTAATGCCAATAAATCAACGGTAAGCCCTGCATGCATTTCACAAAAATTTGCTAGGTGAGGGGCTAAAAATGTTCCCCCAAATCCTTCTGTGGCTCCAAGTCGTATTGAGCCCGTTAATATTTGGCTATCGCCACCTAATTTACTTTCCATTGAGGAGATGGTGTTTTCAATGGTTTCGGCATATTCAAGTAAGCGATGTCCGTTTGCGTTCAGCAAGTGGCCCTGTGAGTTCCTGGTAAATAGCTCTGATCCAATCTCTTCCTCAAGTTTTTTGAGTCTTCTACTAATTGTGGATTGATCAATTTTTAGGTGATTTGCCGCTTCAAAGGCCGACTGAAGCCTGGCTACGGCTAAAAACACCCTAATGTTGTCCCAATTGATGGAATTGTGATTCATAGTTATGCAAATTTGCAAAGTAAATATGCATATTACTCGATTCTAATTGTAAAAATACAGAAGTAAGATTCAAAAGGATTGCATAGATGTTTGCGGGATTTATTCAAAAATAAGACTAATAATCAGGGGAATCAAGATGCTCAAAATGAAGAAACTATCTTTGCTTTTAGGTGCAATGCTTGCAATGGGCACTGCGCAGGCAGATTTAAGTAATGGTGGCGTGAAGATCGGGGTCCTGACAGACATGTCTGGTCCATACTCAGGAATGGGGGGCGAAGGATCGGTTGTCGCTGCAAAAATGGCGATAGACGATTGCCTGAAGGCGGAATGTAAAGGGATGAAGATTGAATTAGTCTCTGCTGATAATCAAAATAAGCCTGACATTATGGTCTCTAAGGCTCGTGAATGGATGGATAAAGATGGTGTTGATGCCATCGTGGATTTAACAAATTCTGCTGGTGCTTTAGCTGTTCAAAAGCTCATCAAAGAAAAGGGCGGTATCGCTATGTATAGCGGACCTGCTACTACACGTTTAACGAATGAAGATTGTGCGCCAAACGGATTTCACTGGATGTTTGATACTTATTCTTCAGCATCTGGACCAGCGTCAGCAATCACTCGCAAGGGTGGTAAGACCTGGTATTTTGTGACTGTGGATTATGCATTTGGCCAATCCCTAGAAAAAGAGGCGGGAGATATTGTTAAGGCGAATGGCGGCACAGTTGTTGGAAGTGTGAAGCATCCATTAAATAATAGTGATTTTTCATCAGCCTTATTGCAGGCCCAAGCATCTAAGGCCAATGTGATTGCGTTAGCAAATGGCGCTCAAGATACAGTGAATGCCATCAAGGCATCAAAAGAGTTTGGCATTGGGACTACCAGTCAACAGCAAGTTGCTGCATTGCTGGTTTTTTTAACTGACGTTCATTCTATGGGTTTGAACACTGCGCAAGGACTTTTGTTCTCGGAGGGTTTTTATTGGGATCTTGATGATCAAACCCGTGCATTTTCTAAGCGGTTTGAAAAGTTGCACAGAGGCTTTAAGCCGACAATGGTTCAAGCTGGAGTCTACTCAAGCACTTACCATTACTTGAAATCAGTCGCTGCAGCTAAATCAGATGATTGGAAAGTGATTGCGCAAACTATGCGTGACACCCCAATTAAAGATTCAGTAATGCGCAATGCATCAATCCGTCCAGACGGAAGAGTGATTCATGACGTTTATTTATTTCAGGTTAAAAAGCCAAGCGAATCAAAAGGTCCCTGGGATTACTACAACTTAGTTAGCACTATTCCTTCGCAAATTGCTTTTAAGCCGTTATCAGAATCCACCTGCCCATTGGTTAAAAAGTAATTACATCCATTTAGAAATCAACATTAACAACAGTAAAGAGTGAATATGACATCAAATAATTCAGTTCCAAAAATTCATCATCTGATTGATGGTAAGCCATATGAATCAAAGTCAACCGAATGGCGCGATGTAATTAACCCAGCTACACAAGAAGTGGTTGCAAGAGTTCCATTTGCAACTCAGGAGGAGCTAAATATTGCAGTCGCTTCTGCTAAGAATGCATTTAAAACTTGGCGTAATGTTTCGCTCTCCAATCGGATGCGCATTATGTTGAAGTTTCAACAACTGATACGTGATAACGTAGGTCCATTGGCTGAATTAATCACTAGAGAGCATGGCAAAACACTTCCAGACGCTGAGGGGGAAATTGGTAGAGGATTAGAAGTGGTTGAGCATGCATGCTCCATCACATCTTTGCAGTTAGGTGAAATTGCAGAAAATGCCGCAACCGGTGTTGAAGTGTATACATTGATGCAACCAATCGGTGTTGGTGCTGGTATTACCGCATTTAACTTCCCAGTAATGTTGCCATGCTTTATGTTCCCAATGGCGATTGCCTCTGGTAATACATTTATCTTGAAGCCATCAGAGCAGGACCCTAGCTCAAGCATGTTGCTAGCAGAGTTAGCTCATCAAGCAGGTCTACCTCCTGGAGTATTGAATGTGGTGCACGGTGGACCCGATGTAGCGAATATGATTTGCGATCATCCAGACATCAAAGCAATCTCTTTCATTGGGTCGACTAAGGTTGGAACTCATATTTACCGTCGTGGCTCTGAGTCTGGTAAGCGGGTGCAATCAATGATGGGGGCAAAAAATCATTGCGTCATCATGCCTGACGCTAATAGAAGTCAGGCAATCAATAATTTATTAGGTTCTGCTTTTGGCGCCGCAGGTCAGCGATGCATGGCTAACTCGGTGACTGTGTTGGTTGGGGATGCTAAAAATTGGATTGATGAGATCGTGGAAAAATCAGCGGCCTTAAAAGTCGGTCCAGGTACTGATAGAACTGCTGATCTCGGCCCCTTGGTTAATAAACATGCCAAAGTCCGTGCGCTTTCTCTAATTGATTCTGGTGTAGCCCAAGGCGCCAAATTACTTCTCGACGGTAGGAAATGTGTAGTGCCTGGCTATGAGGAGGGTAATTTTATTGGCCCCACCATTTTTAGCGATGTGAAGCCTGGAATGGATATTTATGATCAGGAAATTTTTGCGCCTGTTCTTGATATTGTTTGTGTGGATACTCTTGAGGATGCGATTGCATTTATTAATGCAAATCCGAATGGTAATGGCACATCCATATTTACTTCTAGTGGTTGGTCAGCTAGAAAGTATCAAAATGAAATTGATGTCGGTCAAGTAGGTATCAATGTGCCTATTCCGGTTCCTGTGGCTTACTTTAGCTTTACTGGCTCACGCGCTTCGAAGTTGGGAGATTTGGGACCTAATGGCAAGCAGGCTATTTCTTTCTGGACTCAAACAAAAACAGTGACTTCGCGCTGGTTTGAGGAAGATAATCAAAGCGGTGGTGTCAATACAACTATTTCTTTGAAGTAATATTGATGCGTCCCCATTGGCTCTGAGAGTTAGTGGGGATTATTTTTGCGATCTTCAAAAATCTCAATGGAGATAAGAATGAAAATTGGATTTATTGGTTTAGGTAATATGGGCGCGCCAATGGCTCGCAACTTAATCAAAGCTGGTCATGACTTAACAGTTTTCGATTTATCTGCGGATGCCCTGGCTCAATTGCGCGATGCTGGTGCTCAGGTGAGCAAGTCTGTAGCGGAAATAGCGAACTCTGCAAATATGGAAGTCATCATCACAATGTTGCCTGCAAGTCAGCATGTGAAGTCGGTCTATCTCAATCAAGACGGAATATTGAAGTCGGTTGCTAAAGGTGTTTTATTAATTGATTGCTCGACTATTGATCCTCAAACAGCAAGAGAGGTTGCGAAGGCGGCTAAGGATCAAGGTAATACCATGTTAGATGCACCAGTATCTGGTGGCACTGGCGGAGCTGAAGCTGGGACTTTGACATTCATGGTTGGCGGCGAAAAGGAGGGCTTTGATCGTGCACAACCACTGCTAGCGAAGATGGGTAAAAATATTGTTCATTGCGGAGGCTCTGGCAACGGCCAAGTGGCTAAAGTGGCCAACAATATGCTCCTCGGTATCTCGATGATTGCAACAGCTGAAGCGATGTCTTTGGGGGTCTCTTTAGGAATGGATCCTAAGGTATTAGCTGGCATTATCAATACTTCTAGCGGTAGATGTTGGAGTTCAGAAATCTATAACCCATACCCCGGTGTAGTGGAGACTGCACCTGCTTCCAGGGGCTATACCGGTGGGTTTGGTGTGGATTTAATGCTGAAGGATTTGGGATTGGCAACAGAGGCGGCAAAATTTGCTAAACAACCTGTGGTGCTAGGAGCAGTAGCTCAACAGCTCTATCAATTATTTAGCTCTCAAGGCAGTGGCAAGCTAGATTTTTCCGCAATTATTAATTTGCATAAGAATTAGTTAAGCGCAAGATCGCTTTACTAGTAACGCCACTCAAGGCCCTCTATAACCATAGAGGGCTTTTTTATTTGGACTGTCCTTCAAGCTCAGCAATTCGCTTTTTGAGTGCTCTTTGTTCATTAAATCTCTCGGTGTCATCTCTAATGACTGCTGCTACAGCGGTGGCTTGATGGTTTGCATCAAAAATCATCGAAACAGTAAATGCGATGGAAAGAGGTTTGCCAGACTTATGCAAGGCGGGAACAGTTAACAGCTTATCTCCGTAGCGAGTAGTGCCTGTTTGCATGGAGTGCTCATAGCCCTCATTGTGACGGTGGCGAAGTCGCTCTGGAATGATGAGATCTAAGCTTGAACCTAGAGCTTCGGACTGACTAAATCCAAAAATACGCTCAGCTGCGCTATTCCAATAAATAATGTCACCCTTGGCATTGGATATGACCACGGCATCACCCATGGAGTGAACTAGTTCTGCAAAGTCGATTTTCATATTGATGCCTTATTTTGAATGAATCATTACTGATTTAAAAAGGTCTTTGGTTTTGCCAGTGGGGGTAGCAAATTGCTGTAAGGAGTATTTGTTTAATCCTTCAATAAATTCACGTTGCGCGGTCGCCAAAATTCCTTTTAGCCGACATTGTTTATCTATCACGCAACTAGATGCGTTTGGTGTAAGGCACTCCAGCAGGTTGGAATCAGGTTCTGTTTGATTAACTACATCACCAAGTTTGATGTCTTTGGCTAACTTAGCAAGCCTGATGCCTCCAGATCTGCCTCTAGTGGTTTTTATATAACCAATTAGACCAAGATGGTGAACAATTTTTACTAAATGATTGCGGGAAATCTTAAAGAAATCAGAGAGTTCTGTAATCGTGGTAGTTTCATTTGAAGAGCGTGCAAGATACATCAGAACCCTGAGTGAATAGTCCGTGTAAGTAGTAAACCGCATGTTCTCTCCAATTCAAAATCAAGCAGGTATACAATTCAGCTTTAAGATGTATCAATTATACATCTTTAATAGAGTGGTCAAAGATATAGCGTTAAATTTGCACCATGTTTTGGTGATTAAGCCCAGAGAGGATTTTTTATGAAGAACACGTACATACGATTTTTAAATGTTTTAGATTCATTGGATCGCATAAATCCAGGCAGAGAACTTGATCAGATTGAGATCTCATTGCTAGAGTATATTTTTCTTTCTACTAAGAAAGAGGGTGAAATTTTAGTTGGTGAATTGCTCGGGCTTAAAAAGTTAGGATCCCAGGCAACACTTCACGGCCGCGTAAAAAATTTAATCAGTATGGGCTACATCAAGCTGGTAAACGACAAAGAGGATGGCAGAAAAAAGTTTGTCGTGCCAACTAAAATGGGCGTGAAATATATTGAATTTATGTCCGACTGTCTTGAAAATTCAATTAAACCCCAGTAAAAATTGACTTAATAAATTAGTTGCTGGGGATTGATTGATGTTGGCTTTCATGGCCACAAGCAAGTTTCTGTTGGCCCAGTGATCATCTAAATGAATAGTCTTTAGATTGAGCGCTTTAATTTGCGCTGCGCAGGCTTGGAGGGGTAGTACCCCAATGCCTAAATTGACAGCGATCATTTGACACATGGCGTCGTAACTTCTCACCTGAATTCTTAAACGCATTTGCTTGCCTAGTTTCTCGGCGGAGCGTGAGGTGAGCTCTAGTAGTGAGCTGCCTCTATTGAGTCCCACGAAATCATATTCGAGACACTCATCAAAAGTAATCCGTTTTCTTTTGCTTAAGGCGTGGATATTACTGCAGGCAATCACGAGTTGATCTCTTCCCATGATTTTGGTTTCTAAACCGGTAGTAATTGGGCCTTCAGCAAATACGCCAATATCGGCAATACCATCCATTAGCGCTCTGACTATGTCACCACTTAATTGCTCTTCGACCTCTACTTGAATGTCAGGGTGGTCTTTTAAAAAACTGGCTAATGCTTTCGGAAGAAATTCGGTTAATGCAGACATATTGGCCCAAAGCCGAACGTGTCCCTTAATGCCTTTGGAATACCCGCTTAGTTCATTGCTGAGTTGCTCAAAGCCTTGAAACAGCCTCAACGCATGTTGCATCACTGCATGTCCCGCAGAGGTTAGGGTGACACCCTTTACGGAACGGTCGAGTAGTGCCACTCCAACGGTTTCTTCAAATTCTGAAATGCGCCTGCTCGCTGCTGATAGAGCAAGGTTGCATTCACTCGCGCCTTTGGTAATGCTGCCAGATTGCACAATTGCGCAAAATAGCTTGAGAGTAACAAAGTCCACTCTGGCGGGGTTTAGGAGGGTTTTCATGACCCAATTCTACCCATACCTTCGCAAAATGAGAAGGCTATATCTCCAAATAGCAATTTTCAAGTCTAATGAGGGGGTGTAACTTCACGAAAAATACTTTCAAGGAATGTGATGGAGCCATTAGCAAAACTTAAAGTCGTTGAAATGGGGCAATTAATTGCTGGGCCATTTGCTGCGAAAACATTGGCTGATTTTGGTGCTGACGTAATTAAGATTGAGCCGCCTAAGGTGGGTGACGCATTGCGGAAGTGGCGTCTTTTAAAAGATGGAACATCGGTTTGGTGGCAAGTGCAGTCACGGAACAAGCGCTCTCTTTCTTTGGATTTAAGAGAGGCTGAGGCGCAAGATATTGTCAGGACCTTGCTTAAAGAGGCGGATGTATTAATTGAAAACTTTCGCCCAGGCACATTGGAGGGTTGGGGGCTTGACCCCCAAGTATTGCTAGAAATCAATCCAAGGTTAATTGTCTTAAGAATCAGTGGCTATGGTCAATCTGGTCCTTATAGAGATAAGCCAGGATTTGGAGTGGTTGCAGAGGCTATGGGTGGTTTACGCCATTTAACTGCTGAGCCAGGCAGAGTACCCGTTCGCGTAGGTATTAGTATCGGCGACACCTTGGCTTCTTTGCATGGCGTCATTGGTATTTTGTTGGCATTACAAGAGAGGCATGTTAGCGGCAAAGGTCAGATTATTGACATTGCTCTTTATGAAGCGGTCTTTAACTGTATGGAAAGTCTTTTGCCTGAATACAGTGCCTTTGGTGAGGTGCGGCAAGCTGCTGGTAGTGCTTTACCTGGAATTGCACCCACCAATGCTTATCTTTGTGCTGATGGCGGATACGTTTTAGTTGCTGGCAATGGTGATAGTATTTTTAAGCGCTTAATGACCGTGATTGGTCGCGAGGATTTGGGTAAAGATCCGCAATTGGAAAATAATGAGGGCCGTGTTAAACGGGTGGTCGAGCTTGATAACGCTATCGGTGAATGGGCAAAAACAGTCAGCACCAATAGAGCATTAGAAGTTTTGGATTCAGCTGCTGTGCCTGCAGGGCGTATCTATACCGTTGCGGATATAGCGAGCGATCCACATTACAAAGCGCGAGAAAATATTCAATCTATACAGATGCGCGATGGATCTACATTAGATGTTCCAGGTGTCATACCAAAACTATCCCGCACCCCAGGCTCTTTAAAAACACTGGCTCCCGATATTGGCGAGAACACGGATGAGATTTTGAAGAGCATTGGTTTAACCGATCTTCAGGTTGCTTCTCTAAAAGAGCGTGGCATTGCATTTACAAAATAGCCAAAGAAAAGAATATGACAAGAATTTATTTCAATGATGTTGTGACAAGAGATGGCTTCCAGATTGAAGCAAGTTTTGTGCCTACGGATGATAAGGTGAGGTTGATTGATGCTCTAAGTGAGTGTGGATTTGCAAAGATTGAGGTCACCTCTTTTACATCGCCTAAAGCGATTCCAATGCTACGAGATGCGGAAGAGGTGATGGGTCGTATCAAACGACTGCCTGGTGTGGAATACACGGTATTGGTGCCGAATTTACGAGGCGCAGAACGCGCTTTTGAATCTAGGGCGGATGAATTTAATTTGGTAATGTCGACTTCTGAGACTCATAACTTAGCCAATCTCAGAATGGGTAGAGAAAAAAGCTTTGCAGGATTGGCGGAGGTTATACGTTATGTAGATGGTAGGACACCGATCAACGTCTCTTTATCCACATGTTTTGGTTGTCCTATGGAGGGCGATGTGTCTCAGTCGGTTGTTGAAAACTTTGCTCAACGCTTTGCTGATCTAGGGGTAAGGGGGCTGACTATTTGCGATACGACTGGAATGGCAAATCCAGAGCAAGTTAAGAGAATGAGCGATGTCTTGCAAAAGCGTTTTCCTAATTTACAGCTCACCATGCATTTCCATAACACCAGAGGAATGGGATTAGCGAATGTGCTTGCTGCAGTCCAGTCCGGGATCGTCCGATTTGATGGCTCTTTAGGCGGCTTGGGTGGTTGTCCATATGCACCAGGCGCCAGCGGAAATATTTCTAGTGAAGACGCTATTCACATGCTAGATGCGATGGGTTATGAGACAGGCATTGATTTAGAAAAGTTGTTGCAACTCGCTAGGGAGCTTCCGCAGATTGTAGGGCACGAAGTACCAGGGCAAGTAGCAAAGGCGGGTTCAGCTTTTGCATTACATCCTGAGCCTAGTTATGTCGATGAATTACGTCGCGCTCAATAAATTGACTACAAGAGGATAAACATGATCGATCATTTAGATCATTTAGTGCTTACAACTGCTAAAGAGGCGGAATGCGTCGATTTTTATACTCGTGTTTTAGGTATGAAGCTCGAATCCTTTATAGGGGGCACGCCACCAGTTGAGCGTAAAGCATTTAAGTTTGGTAACCAGAAAATCAATCTGCATATTAAGGGAAAAGAGTTTGAGCCTAAGGCAGATCTTCCAACTCCTGGATCCCTCGATCTTTGTTTTATTGCCGATCGCTCGCTTAAAGAGGTGGTGGCAAAACTTGCTGCAGAAAACTGGCCAGTTATCGAAGGTCCCGTGATCCGTACTGGTGCTACACAAAAAATCAATTCAGTTTACGTTCGAGATCCTGATCAAAACTTAATTGAAATATCAGAATTAATTTAAACGATAAGTGTTGGATTTGAGATTGGAATTGGAGTTCAAATAGGGCTTAGATAATTTCTATCCTCAGGCTTAATTAGCCCCATTTATTATGGACTCTTTCATTTCCTAAAGCGGTCATTTTGGATGAAATGCGATAATGCAATTTCCTTTCGAATGCATATCTAACACTCATTACCTACCTTGAAGTTTTATAGACAAGCTCCCTTTATTGATGGGGTCAAAGCAATGGCTGAGCCAGCCCCCGCAATATTTGCTTGGTCGATCGTTACCAATATTGCATTAATTAGCGCTGGCTTAAAACCATTCGAAACTTTTTGGATGAATATCTTGGCGTATGCAGGATCGGCACAACTTGCCGTGATGCCGTTGATTGCGGGCGATTTTCCTTTGTGGACTATATGGTTAACTGCGTTCATTGTGAACTTACGTTTCGTCATATTTAGCGCGGTACTTCAAACGCACTTTAAAAAATATCCATTTTGGAAGAGGGTGTCTATTGGCTATTTGAATGGCGATATTGCTTTTGCCAAATTTGTTCATAAATTTGCTGCCTCTGAAAAGGCACATGGTACGCATACAGAGTTGTTCTATTTTTTGGGAATGGCAATCACTAACTGGTTGGTTTGGCAGTTAGGAGTCAGTACGGCAATCATATTTGGAGCTTATATTCCGAGTGCTTGGGGTATTGGATTTGCTGGAACACTTGCCTTAATTGCCTTGATTGTTCCTGCCATTCAAAATAAAACGGCGTTAGTCTCGGCATTGGCCGCAGCTGCAGCCTGTATATTGACGATCAATTTTCCATATCGGCTATCGATTGTGTGCTCGGTTGTAGCGGGAGTCGTTGCGGCAATATTGATGGATAAGCGCAATAAGGAGTCCAAGCGATGAGTTCATTAGAGTTGTGGGTTGCATTCCTGGGTTTGATGCTGATTACCATCATAACTAGAGGTTTCTTTTTATTGGCAGGATCGAGATTTGAAATTTCAGAAACCATTCGTGAAGTTTTGCGTTATGCGCCGACTGCTGCATTAATTGCCATTGTTCTTCCAGAAGTAATATTTACAAAAGATCCGTCCTCGCAACTTCTGGAGCTTCATCTCAACTCACCGCAGGTCTATGGGGGTATCGCCGCAATTATTGGTTTTTTAATTACCAAAAGCATGCTGGCAACCATCTTTATAGGAATGCTGGCTTTTACGATTGCGAGATTTTTAATTTAAAGCTAGATGAACAGCAAATCACTTTTAGGCTTATTTGGGTTAGGCTTATTTGGGTGCGCCAGCTTGTTTGAGGGGATGTGCATTTGAGAAACTAGGAATCTTCATGCAGTTCTCAAAGATCCCACTCAGGATGGGTGCGCTACTCATATCAACATTAAATAACTTTGCCCCAATGACATGTGATGTTAATGCGATATCTGCAATTGTCAGTTCGTCGCCAAACGAATAGGTTCTGTGTTTTCCCAATTTAATGAGGGTACTTTCTATTGCCTCATTGCCTTTAGCAAACCAATGCTGAGCCCAAGCGGATTGACCTGATTCATCAAGTCCTAGCTCCTTGTTTAGGAAATTTCTTACTCGCGGAACAATCAGAGGATGAGTGTCTGCAATGGTGATTAACGCTAGAGCCTTAACTTCGGCCTTATCTAGGGGTGCACTTGGAATCAGTTGTGGCTCAGGCCAGATATCCTCAATATATTCAAGAATGGCAAGTGATTGAACAATCTCATGATCGTTGTGTTGAAGGAGTGGAACAACATGCTGAGGATTAAGGGTGCTGTATGCCTCACCAAATTGTTCGCCACTAGCTAGATTGACGGATACCTCTTGAAAAGAAATGCCCTTTAATCCTAGGGCAACCCGAACACGATAAGCTGCTAGAGACCGCCAATATCCGTAGAGTACAACTTTCATTATTTGACGTTGATGAAATCGCGAATAGCTTCCATAAATGTCGATGGTGCCTGAAGTTGAGGAACGTGCGCTAGACCTGGCAGGATATTTAATGTGGCATTTGGCAGTCCCGCATGCAGTTCTACAGACATGGCTGATGGAGTTGCCTCATCTAATTCACCAACAAGCACCAACACTGGTTGAGTTACCTTGGAAAGTTGGTCGCGGATATCTAAGCCAGCAAGAGCGGCACATGCACCGTGGAATGTATCTGTATTGAGTGCCAAGAAGCGTTTCTTTCTTTCGGCAACCAATGCTGGATTTTGTTCTTGAAACTCTGGGGCAAATAAGCGGCGCATGGCTACATCAGCAATGGCCTCAAGACCTTTTTCTTTAGCTGCTGCCGACATGCCTTTAAAGGCAGCACGACCAGGTTCAGAGAACATTGCGCCACAATCTGCCAATACCAAACGAGAAGCCAATTGTGGGTGTCGAATGCTAGTAATTAAGGCGATGAAACCGCCATAGCCATTGCCTAGAAAAATAGGTTTCTCAGAAAGCTCCAGAGCTTGAATGCCTTGAGCAATGTGGTCGGCGATTGTATTAAGGTCACCACCAACAAAATCAGAGCCTTCGAAGCCAGGGAGGTTAAGTGAAATTACCTGATGGGTTTTAACGAGCTCTTCAGAGAGCGGGGCAAACGAAGAGCTATCCGCCAAAAGAGAATGAAATAAAACGATAGGTGCTCCTGAGCCCGAAATATCCAAGCTCAGCTTATTGTTTCCAATGGTGATTGTTTTATTAGCCATGTAAATTTTTCCTCTAAATCTCAAATTAAAGATCGTTGATTAATTGAGACGTGGTTGGCTGGCGGTATCTTTGTACCAATCAAATGGAGCATCATCCATACGAATCATCACACTCTTGGTTTCAAAGTGTTGATCAAAGGACTCTGTGCCGCACTCGCGACCAATGCCTGAGTCTTTAATGCCACCCCATGGAGATGCTGGGTCTAAGCGGTGATGATCGTTCACCCAAACAATGCCGCACTTGAGTTTTGCAGCAACTCGATGCGCTCTGGTGACATCATTTGTGCGGATTGCCCCTGCAAGACCAAATGGTGAGTCATTTGCTAATTCCAAACCCTCTTCTTCGGTCGTAAATTTGGTGACAGAAACGAATGGTCCAAAAACTTCTTCTTGGAAAATGCGCATTTTTCTGGTGACATCAGCAAAGACAGTTGGTTCTACAAAAAAGCCATCTTTTAATGCGGGATCGCTTGGCACTTTGCCGCCAGCAACAAGACGTGCTTTGTCTTCATTCAAGCCAATGTCGATGTATTTAAGAACGCGCTGTTGTTGACGAGCAGAGACAACTGGTCCTAATTGCACGGTAGGATCGATTGGATTGCCAATGCGAATAGACTTTGCTTTAGCGGCAAGCTTCTCAACAAACTCATCGTAAATGCTGGCTTGAACGATTTGACGACTACCGCAGATGCATGTTTGTCCTGCGCCGATGAACGCACCAAAAGCTGCGTAGTTGACTGCTTGATCGACATTGAAATCATCAAATACGAGTACTGGAGTCTTGCCACCGAGCTCTAAAGTTTGATGAGCAAAATTACTTCCCGCCAACGCTCCAGTAATTCGACCGGCTTCTGTACCGCCTGTTAGCACCCATTTTGCTAAACCAGGATGCTCAGCAAGCGCTTTGCCGGTTGAGGGTCCAAGACCTGTGACCACGTTAAATACGCCTGGAGGTAAACCAGCTTCTACAAATAACTGAGCAAGACGTAATGTAGTTAATGGGGTGTATTCAGAAGGCTTTACGACCGTGGTGCAACCTGATGCCAGGGTAGGGGCTAGACTTTTCACCATAATCATTAATGGATGATTAAAGGGTGTGGAATTGCCAACAACTCCGATTGGAGTGCGCAATGTGTAATTTAAGTAGTTGCCATCGACTGGAATAACTGAGTCGCGACGGGCAATGGCTAGACCTGCGTTATAGCGGAAAAAATCTGGCAGACGAGAAACCTGGGCGCGTGTCTCGTTCAATGAGCGACCATTGTTAGCGGTTTCTAATGTGTAGATTTCTTCTAGATTGGCTTCAAATACATCTGCCAGCTTGTTGATCAATTTGGCTCTTGTGCGATTTGACATTGCGCTCCACTCTGGGCTGGCGAATGCTTTTGCAGAACTCTTTACAGCCTTATCCACATCAGCGTCAGTAGCATGTGAAATCTGCGCAAGCATCTCACCGGTCGCTGGATTTAAAACGTCTAGCAAATCCGGTTGAGAAGCTGGCACCTCTTTGCCATCGATGAACAGACCACGAATAGGTACTTGCTTATTGGAGGTTGACATGAGAATCCTTATTAAAAAATTATTGAATTAACTAACAATCATTGAGCGTGATACGGCATTGCTAACTCGCTTGCCTGCTGCAAGAACGTGTTGCTCAGCTAAGCGCTGAGCGGTTTTGACTGATCTAGATTGAATGGCTTCGATAATTTCGCGATGTTCTGCAACCAAAGCCTCTGGCTTTCCATGATCCACATTGCTCACGCTAATTTGAACTGCTCTTTCCATTAGATCGATCAGATCAATCAGTTGGTCGCGCATTCGTGGATTACCACCTAATTCAGCCAAGTGGCGATGAAATTGTTTGTTATAGCTAATAAAGCCAGCAGGCGAAGCTTCTTGATGGAAGCTTTTGAATTGATCCAAAGATTGCAACTGTTCATCGCTTGCATTTCGAATCATTCGCTCAATATTGGCGCGTTCTAGGGCTGCACGTAAATGAAACATATCGAGCATGTCAGAGATAGAAACAGGCGCTACTCGATAGCCTTGACGTGGGATTGTGATGACTAGGCCTTCTCGCTCCAGACTAATTAGCGCATCTCGCACAGGAGACTTGCTAACTTCAAATCGAGCCGCCAACTCAGCCTCCCTAATTTCAGCGCCGGGCATGAGTTTGCATGTGAGGATGTCATGGCGCAGCTCTTCATAGACTCTTTCTCGAAGCAGTCTTCCGTCTGACTCTAAAGGTTCTGCGATGTTGCTGGCCATGAATAGAAAATATTAGATAAGGTGTAAATATTGATCGTAATATATCACAAGAGATTTTTATGAGTGTGATAAATTTTATAAACTATTGATTTATATCAATAATTAAATTTTCTAAGATTTTATTGATTAAATTTAAATTTGTTGTAGTATATCAATCAAGACTCAAAATACTAATAAAAGACTGCCAAACATCGTGAGGAGACAATCATGTTGAAGAAGATTCACCTAAAGGCAATTGCACTTGCAGTAACTGGGGCGCTAATGACCCCAGCTGCATTTGCGGCCGACAGCACACCAATTAGGGTGGGCTTTTTAACCATCAAATCGGGCGCTCTTGCCGCTGGTGGAAAACAGATGGAAGAAGCAATTAATCTCTTTATGAAAGAGCGCAACAACACGATCGCTGGTCGTAAGGTTGAGCTTTTTGTTGCTGATACATCTGGTCAGCCAGCTGTCACCAAAACAAAAACACAAGAGTTGGTGGAAAAAGATAAGGTGCAAGTAATTATTGGACCTTTGGCCGCGTTCGAGGCGATTGCTGTAGATGACTATATTAAAAAAGTCGGTGTTCCAGTGATCTCTCCATCTGCCGGTGCTGAAGACTTAACCCAGCGCAAACCGAATCCTTGGTTTGTCCGTGGAGTAGGTAGCTCTGCGCAACCAAGTCATGCACTAGGTGAATATGCTGCCAAGGACTTGAAATACAAACGTATTGCCATCATTGCTGATGACTTTGCATTTGGTCATGAGATTGCAGCTGGTTTTCAAAGAACATTCGAAGAGAATGGCGGCAAGATTGTTCAAAAATTGTGGACTCCTCTAAACGTAGCTGACTACGGTACATACATTGGTCAAATTAAGCCAAATGTGGACGCGGTATTCGCAGCCTTCGCTGGTGGTAACGGCGTGAAGTTTGTTAAGCAATACAGTGAGTACGGCTTAAAAGGAAAAATCCCGCTCTTGGGCGCTATGACTACCGTGGATGAGGGGATCCTACCATTCATGGGAGATGATGCCTTGGGTGTGATCTCCACTGGTTGGTATTCGGCAAACTTAAACAACGCAGCTAATGCTAAATTTGTTAAGGACTTCAACGCGCAATATAAAAAGGATCCTGGTTACTATTCCATGGGTGCTTATGGTGCCGCATTAATGCTTGAGCAAGCTCTCAAAGATGTCAAAGGCAATATTGAAGATAAGAATGCATTCATGGCCGCCTTGCGTGCAGTTCAATTGCCAAATGATCCAAGAGGTAAGGTCACACTAGATGCTTTGGGCAATCCTATTATGGATATCTATATTCGTAAGGTGGAGAAGAAGGATGGAAAACTGTCTAATGTGGTCATTAAGACCTATCCAGCAGTTAGTCAGTTCTGGACCTACAAGACTAAAGATTTCTTAGCAAATCCTGTTTATTCAAGAGATTACCCGCCTGCGAATAATTTAGAAAACTAAATCGTTACGCATGTCTTTTTGGTTAATTCAGAGTCTTAATAGCCTTGCTCTAGGGGGAGTTCTCTTCACCCTAGCAGCAGGCTTTTCATTAATTTTTGGATTAATGCGTATTGCTAATCTTTCACATGGCGCATATTTCATGTTGGGCGCTTATGTTGGATTAAGTGTTATTGAAGCTGGCCACTCTTTCTTTTTGGCAATTTTGGCTGCAGCTATAGCAATCGGTCTTTTAGGTTGCATCGTAGAACGCGTCATTTTGCGTCGCCTAGCGGGCAACAGTCTTTCACAAGTATTAGCTACCTTGGGCGTAGCCTTTGTCATTGCAGATTGTAGTTTGTGGTTTTGGGGAGGCGATCCTCGTCCTGTTGCTGCACCGAGTTTTTTGGCTGGAGGTGTTCAAGTATTTGGCCAAACATTTCCTCTTTACCGAATTGCCCTAGTCATCTTTAGTATTTTTGTCGCGCTGGGCTTATGGTTATTACTTGAAAAAACAAAGCTGGGCGTCATGATTCGCGCCAGTGTTGATGATCGACAAATGGCACAGGGCATTGGTGTTCCTGCTACTAAATTATTTTCCATAGTGTTTTGCTTGGGCGCGGCATTGGCTGGTGTTGGTGGTATCGCTGCGGCGCCGATTTTATCTGTCTACCCAGGTTTGGATGCGGATATGTTGCCGATCGCTTTGGTGGTTGTGATTCTTGGTGGGCTTGGTAGCTTAATGGGTGCATTCATTGGTAGCTTTCTCATTGGTTTTATTTATAGCTTTGGTCAAGCGCTTTTTCCAGACTTGGCATACATCATTTTGTTTTTACCAATGCTGATTATTTTGGCTGTAAGAC